>CAZCJS010000043.1:0-20372 GCA_964498775.1 uncultured Armatimonadia bacterium | reverse complement strand
GGCGTGCTGGCCGCGATCATGGAGCACATCCGCGCCGACGGGATCAACGCCGAGTGCGTAGAGCAGGTCATTGCGGCCGAGCAGGCAAGTTACAATCGCTCCACCCTCGCGGATGAACTCCAGCAGATGCCCCAGCTCAATCTCGTCTACGGCGCGGTTGTAGGGCAGAATGAGCACTGCAACGTCAGGCGGGCCGTGCGCCTCAATGTCGGAGTCGCATGTCAACAGATACGGTATGCGGACGGCTTCGAGGGCTTTGGTAACGCCGCGCAGATGCCTGGCGGCGATCGCGGCCATCTGTTCGCCGCCGGGGCCGAGCTGATCTCCGTTGACAACGGCGACTAACGGACGCTGCAGGTCTGTCTGCGCGGACGCCTGGGGGTTGCGGGTGTAGTGGATGGAGACGACTGCCGCGAGGGTGCACAAGACCACCGCGACAAGCAACCGGCTGTTGCATGGGCGCTTCGTGGGGCCGGTCAGTGACGGTCGGCTTGGGACGTGGCCGTAGTTCATGTGTTTGCAACCAGCTCGATGCCGAATGTGAACTGGAGGTCCACCTCGAACAGACGGCCCCAGGGGAGAGTGATACGGGTCTCTTCGAGTTCCGCCAGCGCGAGACTGGTGGTAGCTTCATGCGGGCCGATACGCACCGATTCTTTGCCGAGGAAGTGGGTGGCCCAGAGATCGGCGATAGCGCGCACGAGCAGATCGCTGACCATGTTCTGCACGCGGGGTTCGCTGTCAGCGAGGTTGAAGACCGAGGCCCGCAGCATGTTCACAACATGCTCAGTTACCTGGGGACGCACCCGCGTCTGGTACAGCCAATCATCGGCGATATGATAGAAGAGCAGATTGATGTGCGCTCTCTCCGAATCAATGAGCGTATCGAGAAGCTGCAGGTAGCGCATCGGCGTGAGATCAATGAGGATATTTGCCAGATCGAACGCGCCTTTATCCTGGAGCGCGATTAGGCGCAGACTGGCATGGGCGAGCGCCGAACCGACGGAGTTTGCGGCCGTATTCCAGGCGGCGAATGCCAGCATCTGCCGGGGCGGGAACTGCCGGGCCAGCATCGCCTTGGCGAAGCAGTCCTCAGCGCCATTCGGGAAGGCGACATCGCAGATAGCGACCTGGCGATCACCCATGCGCGTGGCGATGGTTTCAAAAAACGCCTCAGCCTGCGCCTTACGGGCCTCGCCTTGGTCGTAGTCAGCGCGTCGCCCCTGCACCGGCGGATTGATTGCCAACACGAAATCCGCAGTGGCGGGATCCTCGGACACCTCCACACCGATGGTCTCCATCTGGCCGGCCAGAGTCTCGGAGAAGGGCCGGTCCTCGAAAGTGGCGATATTATCGGCATCGGCGGCGTTTGCGTACATCACGTAGGCAGTGGGCACTTTCTCCATGTGCGTGTGGACGAAGCGGGCGAAAAGCGTCTGGCCGAGCTCATCGGCTCCGGGATGAATCTGCACGCGCTTGCCGAGGCCGTGACGCTGAATAAGCCGGCGCAACTGGGCCTGTTCGTCAACATGTGGCCCATACTTGGCGGCGTCCTCCTGCGCCAGCAGCAGGAAGTCAATATTGCCATTGGCGGTCTCCTCAACCGCGCGTCTGTTGACTTGGTGATTGCGCTCCCGACATGCCTCATAGGTACCCAGAACGGAGATCGGGATCTGCTTCTCGAGTTCCTCAAGTTGGCGCCGGTCCTGCTCCTCGCCAAGCGCCTCGAGGCGGCCCTTAAGCTCCGAATATTGGCGCAACAGCTCCCAGTTGATCGCCGCCTCGTCGGAGCTCGCCGTGATGGACAGACGCATGATCGTGTTGTGGGCGTAGATCGCAGCCTCAGGCAGGATCTGACGAAGTTCAGTGAGCGCGTCGAGACGTTCGAGAGCCACGGCCGTACGCACATCCCGCGAACGCGATGAAACCAGACCACCATAGGCAAGCATGTCGAGGGACAGTATGACGCAGTCAATGCCGTCAGTGGCCTCTCTAAACAACCACTCGGTTATCTCCTCGACACGACCGGCAGTGGTGTAGTGGCCGAGCAGTTCAGTGGGCGGCATGAGGAATTCGTAGTCCACCATCCGCGCCAGCATCTGGACGTGCCCCAGGTTGCACGGGCGGCTGTCAAGCGGTACGTAGATGACACGGTGTACGCGGTGTCTGATACTCACGGGTGCTCCTCCCGGGCGGGCCGGTTGGTAATTGCCGGAACTCAGACCACGGCATCCACAGCTGCGCGGAACTCCTCAGTGGCCCGTCTGATGCTGTCGGGCTGCTTTCCGGTTACAATGGCACCAATAAGAATGCCACGAACGCCAACTTTATGCAAGCTAGCGACCTGCTGCGGCAGGATCGCACGCTGGCTCGGCACCACTACTGGCACGTCGCCGGGACGCATCATCTCAGCGAGGTGCGCATACGTCTTGAGGTCAGCGAGACATAGCGGCTTACCGTACTCTTCGTGAGTCAGGACTGAAGCCTCAATCATTCGTATCTGTGGCAGGAGTGTGAGTCCTTGCGGCGTCCCATGGGGTGGAAGGTCTTGATACCCGACAGCGGCCATGATATCAATGCCGGTGTCAGTGTCAAGCATCCATACCGGCATGTCCGTAAGGTAGGCATCCACAAAATCAATGCCGGCGTCAGCCATCCCCTGCACGTCCGCCGGCGAGCACATGTTCTCCGCGGTCCCGGGCACGATGCCGACAGGTACGCCGAGAGCACAAATCTGCTCGATGGCAGTGCTTTCCTCCTGCCAGGAGCCGAAGCCCTCGTCGGCAGCGGCATGTTGCAGGTTGATATGGACCTTGAGACCTTCCGCACCCGCGTCAATGGCGGCTCTGGCGAGTTCGGGATCGTTTCGCGGCAGACTGACCAGCAGCGCAGGCCTCGTCAGAATGGCTATGTTGTAAGACATGCTAGTGTCGGCTATGGCAGGTGCCTCCTCAATATAGCAGTTCTGCTACCCGTCGGACTCCAGGCCCAGAACGAGACCAAGCCCTTCGCCGGCGCTAAGCGCATAGTGCCAGAAAGGCTGATGTCCGGACAGGATAATCGCCTCTCGCGCCCATTTGATCCCGGAGCGTGTCTCAAGATGCTCCAGGAATCCCTCGGCGGTCATCGCTTCGACAAGCAGAGCAGGGGCTATGGCTTGGCATCTGGCCTTGAGCCGCGCTGCCGGCTCCGGGTTACTTGCTTGCGTCACCGCGATAAGGCGGTTTTCTTGGCCCATGAGGGCGATACAACTGAAATCGTGCCAGTGCTGCTCAAGATAGGGCTGCAGCCCGGAGACGAGTTGCCCCGTCGGGCCTGCCACCCGTTTCCGTTCACGTTGGCACAGCATCCCGAGCCACAGCGCAGTCGCCGGCGAGTTGACAAGCAGGCACAGCACCTCCCGACCCGACTTGAGTGTGCCCAGAACCGACAATTCCTCCAGCTGCTGGATGTGGTAGTGTGTCGGTTGGTACGACAGAGTGACGCCCCGGCACACGGCGCTGATGTTTGGCTTCTCCCCGAAATGCGCCCGCATGTAGCGGAGTATCTGCAGTGCAGATGTATAGCGCATCGTTGGCCTCGCAGGTTGCAGTCGGCGCTAGTTGGCAGGTGTGGCGGAAGTCTCGGCTTGCTGTGGCCAATAGACTGCGCGCGGAAACACAATGCGCAGATGGCTCACCCCGCGCAGCGCTATGAATGCATCACCCGGCAGCGGACTGTACGGTTTCAAACTTGACTGGATATGCCACAGCCGCTTGCGCCCGCGTTCCGAATCGTCGGCGTTATTGGTTTCAGCTTGAGGGTCAACACAGATCCTCGGCATCTTTTCCCAGCCGCCGTCCTCGTAGCGCACCTGCACCATCAGCCGCGACAGGGCCCGGCACATCCAGTCATCATGACTGCCGTGGATGTCGTCAGACCGGTAGCTGGGCAACAGATAGCCTGCGAACAGCGGCGCAGTGCCCTCCCATGAAGGGTCGCGCACATCTGCGGGGCCGACGACCATCCATTGTGTCTGCTCCCGGATGTAGCCCACTTCCGCGCTGCCGGCATGCTCCCGGGGCACGATCTGAAACCCGCCTATCTTACCTAGCGGCGAAGTTGAGATATCAATTACACCGCAATGGTTCGCGCGCAGACGGCCCGGTGCGGCATAAAGCGTCCCATCAAAGCGCCCGATGCCGACAACCGGGCGCAGCACCTGACCGATGAGTCGTTCCGGCTCATCTGCGTACTCAATGAATATTCTGCCGCCGAACTTGTTCTCAAAAGTGCAGTAAAGTGGCTGGAGTTCGGGGTCGAGGCGGATAATCTGGATGACATCGCCGTCGGCGGGAACATAGTCGGGTTGCAAAGGGGTCAAGTCGCCATCGGTGTCGAGATACACAGGCGAATTGACAAGCGGCCCGTAGCCTCCGAAGATCCCCGTACCACCGGCCATGTCTGTGTGGATCGAGGAAGACGCCACTGCTGCGCCCACCGTCTTAGCGCCGGGGACGATGCTGAATACCATGCCACGTCCACTGTCGGGGTTGTTGGCAACCTTGATGTGAATGGCGTTGACGGCGGTAGCGGCGACGGCGCT
Organism: uncultured Armatimonadia bacterium; assembly: GCA_964498775.1. GTDB lineage: Bacteria > Armatimonadota > Zipacnadia > Zipacnadales > UBA11051 > UBA11051. The sequence continues at coordinate 15,787 of CAZCJS010000043.1, read as the reverse complement.
TTCATTGGCCCACATGGAGGCCGTGTAAGCCTTGCGATTGATTCTGAGAGCCGGGGTGACCACGCTCCCGATAGCTCGCCAGGAGGCTCCGGCGTCGTTGCTGGCGGCTATCGTCCCACCGGCTGTGTTAACGATGCGCAGCCTCATCGTCTCACGGCGTGGCTGCGAGCACTCGAATGCGATCTCTTCACTTGGCCCACGGATAAGACTGTGGTCCGAGGCGTATGCGGGAGCCGTCAGCAAGGCCAGAAATACGATAACCCAGGCGGGCTTCATGCGCCGAATTTCTCCCCCGTACCGGAGTAGTTGGCCAGCAGATTCATCACATCCGCGCCTCTGAAATGCCCGAGATAGCCCTGCGCACAGCTGCGTTCCCCATAGCTGCTCACCTCGTCGGGGGTTACACCGCAGCCGTAAAACATAGTGGGTATCGGGTCGCCGCTATGATCGCCAACACTGACGGGCGTACAGTGGTCGGCTGCGACCATGACCACCGCCCGGCCGAAGTCTAGATTGTCGAGTAGATAGGCCATGGCGCGGTCAACCTTCTCGATGGCCGCTATTTTCTGCTCGATGTCCCCGTCGTGTCCACCGAGGTCGGGTGCCTTGATGTTGGCGAGGATAAAATCGTGTTGCTCGAAGGCGGACACCACGCTACGTGCGATGGCGATTTCGTCGGTATCTGCGCTGCCCGTGGCACCCTCTACTGCGATGACGGTCATGTCCAGATACATGCCGAGGCCGCGCACGATGTCAACCTCGACGACCATCGCGCCACTGAGACCATAGCGTTGCGAGAAGGGCTCAAGCTCGACGGCGGCACCGACGCCGCGCGGCAGTGTGATATTGGCCGGCAACAGGCCGTCAGCCTCGCGCTGCTTGTTGAGCGGATGGTCCTTCAGTACTTCGTAGGAACGTTCCACGAAGCGGTTGACGATGGCGGCCGTACGCAACGCAGCCTCATTGTCCTCGTGACCCCGCAGCGGCTTACATTCCCAATAGTCAATACCCTCATGGTGGGGATCAACTTCGGAGACGTGCTCGTCGAGCCCCTCGCCACGGAGCACGAGTGCGGCACGATGCTCGATGGAATCGGCGAAGAGTATCTGCACGCCGTCTATTTCCGGTATCTGCTCATTGATGGCAGCGGTCAGCTCATCGGTGCCGGCCTTGATCCTGCCGGCACGTCTGTCCACAATCATCTTGCCCTCGACGGTGGCGAAATTGCACCGGAATGCCACATCTCCGGCTCTGACATCAAGCCCGACACCCTTGGCCTCAAAAGGGCCACGACCGCGATAGAGCTTATACGGGTCATAGCCGAGTATCGCCATGTGCGCGGTGTCGCTGCCCGCTGCCACGCCGGGGCTTATCGGATTCAGCATCCCACAGGCGCTCGCTGAGGCGATGCGATCCAGGCAGGGCGTGTCCGCAGCCTCTATAGTGGTCTTACCGTCTAACTGGGCTACTGGACGTCCGCCCATACCGTCGCCGAGAAATATCAATGCCTTGTTCTTATCGGCCATATGTAACCCTCCATGTCATGATGCTACGGAGGGATTCTACTCTCAGATGACCGGTGGGTCAAGGAAGGCCCCGGAGTGTATAAACGATGCTCTTCGCTCCCGAGCATTTCGTTTCATGCGGCCGCACTATGTATCGCCGCCGTGTCGTCAAAGCGGTAGCCGACGCCGTTGACAGTCCTGATCAATTGGGGATTGGCACTGTCGGCCTCGATCTTACTCCGCAGCCGGTTGATATGAACATCCAGTGTGCGGGTCCTGATGCTCTTGTCGTATCCCCAGATGTCCAGCAGCAGCCGCTCTGATGAGACCACCTTGCCGTGATGCTCCGCCAGCGCCAGCAGTAGCTCGAACTCCTTGGGCGTTAAGTGAATGGGACAGTTGTCCACACTCACCTCTCTGCCGGCGGGCTGGATGGTTATCCTCTCGAAGTGCAGCGAGGGCCCGATGCAGCCGCGCGCGTGCTGTTGGTAGGTGGTCCGCATCAGAGCCTTGATCCGCCAGACCAATTCGCCGGGCCGAAACGGCTTCGTCACGTAGTCGTCGGCCCCCAGTTCGAAGGCACAGATGCGGTCCACTTCCGACTTGCGCGAGCTGACGACGATCAGCGGAATACTGCTGCGGTAACGTAATTGCCTACAGACATCGAATCCATCCATGTCCGGGAGCTTCAGCGCAAGCAGCATCAGTGCGGGGTTCGCGTCGCCGGCGGCCTTGAGCGCAGCCGCGCCGTCCTCCACACATTGGCAAGAGTAACTACATTTAGCGACAATGCGTTCCAGCAAGCTACGAGATGCCGGATCAGTTTCAACAACGAGCACTGTATATGGCAAAATCTTCGCCTCAATTTCCCGGATTCTGCTAGAAACTAACAACCGGGTAGAAGCGAAGACATTCAACGTTGCTGTTGTATGACAACCGATCCAACAGCCGGTCAATATATTGCTGCGATGCTTGTGCCCTTACTTCTACCCACCCAGTGTAGTTGTTATCGGCGCAGGCGGATGGATGTTTAGTTTCCGCTGTAAATATCATATTGCAGTCCCGTGGACGCCGAGGCAACCTGCGGGTTGGGTGAGAAACCCGCAGGCCATACCTGTACACGGCTCAATTGCATCGGCTCCCGGAATCGGGCATAATAGCGCTGCATGGCGAGGAAACTGAGAGTAGCCTATGTTGACCAGGCCGGAGATATTGGCGGTGGCGCGGAAGAGGCCCTGCTGGATATCCTCCGCTACCTGGATCGCGACCGCATCGAGCCGGTGCTGCTGCACGCCGAGCGGGCCGAGTGGCTTCGGGATGTCGAGATGGCCCAACTCCGCACCCGTGCCGTATTCCCGGAGACTGACCCGGTCTTCGAGCACTCGCGCGAGGCGCTCTCAAGCCTCGGCGACCGCCTTGCCGGCCTCTGGCAGAGCATCGGGCCGGTACGCAAGCTTCGCATCGCCCTCAGTGCCGAAGATGTTGACATCGTCCACACTAACAGTCTCAAGTGCCATATCCTCGGCGGCCTGGCAGCCCGATGGCTCCGCAAGCCGCTCGTCTGGGACGTTCGCGACATCCTCGAGCCCGGCTCGGCACGCTCACTGCTCATCGAGGTAGCGCGTGTCACCCGTCCGCATATCGTCGCCATGTCGAGCGCCGTGGCAGAGAGTCTGGCAGAAGCCGGCTGCGATACCACCGTCGTCCTCGGCGCACGACCCATGGACAAGTACGTCCCCCTGCCGCCCGACGAAAAGCTGCGCGAGGCTATCGGCCTCAAAACCGGCGACAAAGTGCTTGCGGTCATCGCCCGTCTGACGCCCTGGAAGGGCCACCAGACGCTACTCGACGCCTTCAGGCGAGTGCTGGATGATGAGCCGGATGCGCGTCTGCTTGTTATCGGCGACGCCGGCTTCTGGACCGATGACTACACTGCGGATCTCCACCGGCAGGCCGAGGATCTCGGCTGTGCCGAGGCGGTGTACTGGCTGGGCTTTCGCGAGGACATCCCCCAACTCCTCGCCCTGACCGACGTGATGGTATTGCCCTCGAAAGATGAGCCCTTCGGCATTGTGCTTGTCGAGGCGATGGCGGCAGGCAAGCCGGTCATCGCCACGCGCACCGGCGGGCCGCTGGACATCGTGACGGAGGGAGTAACCGGGCTGCTGGTCGAGGCGGGCGATGCCGGGCAGTTGGCCGACGCGATACTGCAACTGCTCGGCGACCCCGAACGCGCGGCGGCAATGGGGCGGGCCGGTCGCAAGCGTGCCGAGGACCACTTCGACATCTCCCGCGTCCTCACCCAGCTTTACGATGTGTATGACAAAATGTTGAAACAGCGATAGCTACGCAGCTATAATGGTATAGTTATCAGTTGAGAATCAAAACTTGAGGGAGGCTGTTTTAGAATGCCGTGGGTTGACAGGGACTTATGTGTGGGTTGTGGAATCTGTATAGACGAGTGCCCGGCGGACGCGATAGCTATGGTTGATGAGAAGGCCGAGATTGACCAGTTTGTCTGCATCCGCTGCGGCAAGTGTCATCCGATATGCCCGCAAGATGCGGTAATACATGACAGCGAGCGTATCCCGCTGGATGTTGAGGAGAACGTAGCTAGAGCGAAGGCAGGCATCGCGTACTACAGCGACGAGGAGAACCGGCAGAAGTCGGTGCAGCGATGGATCAACTGGTTCACATGCCAGAGCAAGATCGCCGAGCAGACGATTGCGCAGCTTGAGGGAATGAAGAAGCCCTAGCCAGCAGCACAGGCATAATGCAGCCCCCGCGAAGTACCTGCTACAGATCAGCGGGGGCTGATCGTTGTGCAAATGTTGACGCTCCGACGTCAGCCGGCCCTACATACTCTCCGGGGCGGTGATCCCCAGAATGCCCAGGCAGTTGCCCAGCACCTGCCGCGTGGCATTGGTCAGGGCCATGCGCGCCGTCGAGGTTGCGATATCCTCCGGATTGAGCACCTGGCAGTTGGTGTAGAACTGATGGAAAAGCTGGGTCAGCTCCCGCAGATACGTCGTCAGCCGATGTGGAGCGCGCAATTCGGCGGCACTCTCAAGCTCGTGCGGATAGTCGGCGAGCTTGCGCATTAGTGCCGTCTCCGAGGCATCGGTCAGCAGCGCCAGGTTCGCCGAGTCGTCGAACTGGAACTCCCGCGTTTCCGCCATCTTAGCGATGCTGCAGATGCGCGCATGGGCGTACTGGACGTAATAGACCGGATTCTCCTCGGACTTGCTGGCAGCCAGGTCGAGGTCAAAATCCAGGTGCGAGTCATTGCTGCGCATCAGGAAGAAAAAGCGCGCCGCGTCCGTACCTACCTCGTCAATGAGGTCGCGGACGGAGTAGATCTGCCCCTTGCGCTTGGCAAGCTTGACCGTCTCGCCGCCTCGGATCATGCGCACATTCTGATAGACGATGATTTCAACCCGGTCAAGGTCGAAGCCACAGGCCGCCAGGACGGCCTGCAGGCGCGGCACATAGCCGGCATGGTCGGGACCGAGGACGTAGATGAGGCGGTCAAAGCCGCGTGCGAATTTGTTGGCGGCATAGGCGGCATCAGCGGCGATGTAGGTCGGCCGACCGTCGCTGCGGACCAGCACTCGGTCCTTCTCGTCGCCGAACTCGGCAGTGCGCAACCAGGTCGCCCCCTCACTCTCATAGGCCATGCCCTTTTCCGTCAGGGCGGCCAGCTCCCGCTCGATGTCCGCGTTGTCGTATAGTGACTTCTCGGTAAACCAGCAGTCGAATTCCACGCCGAAATCGCGCAGGTCCTCTTCGGCCTCTTTCAGGATCTCTTCCTCGAGGAGCCGGAAGAACACATAGGCCGCTTCAGCATCCAGTGCCATGTCGGCATACTGCTCGCCGTGCTTCTGCGCGAGATGCCGGCCCATTTCGATGACGTATTCGCCCTGATAGCCGTCTTCGGGGAACTCCACCTCGCGCCCCAACGCTTCCAGGTAGCGTGCCTGCAAGGAGCGCCCGAAGTTCAGCGCCTGCGTGTTATGGGGCCCGTCATTGACGTAATACTCCCGCTCGACCTCATACCCGACCGCGTCAAGCATCGAGGCAAGCGCGTCACCGAACGGCGCACCGCGCGCATTACCGATATGAATCGGCCCGACCGGATTAGCGCTGACGAACTCGACCTGGACCTTGCTACCGGCACCCTCTTCACTGCGGCCGTACTGCTCGCCCTCTGCCAGGATCGCGGCCACTGTCTTGGTGAACCACTCAGGAGTCATGAACATGTTGATGAAGCCCGGCCCGGCCACTTCGACCTTCTCGAGGGGGAGCTGCGATTGGCGCAATTCGTTAGCCATAGCTTCCGCAAGCTCGCGCGGGGCCATTTTCGCTGTCTTTGCTGCAGCCATTGCGATATTGGTGGAGAAGTCGCCCATTGCACTATCGGGTGGGTGGCTCAGTTGCTCTCTGATGAGAATCTTGACGCCGACGAGTTGGTCATCCGTCAGGTGCGTTACATGACGCAGTGCGTTTAGCAGAGCAGCAATGATGTGTGCTCGTCGGTAGTAGGTAGGTCTGGGTTTCATAGGAGTGCCTTTTGCTTGCAGCGTCGTTGTTTGCCGAAGTCGTTCGTGATGCAATAAGAACAGAGGTTCCGCATTGCAGCAGCAGTGGACGGGACAGCCTTGCCCAGTAATGCAGGTCCCGATAGGTTCGTCTCCTGCGTGGGCCGGCCTCAGTGCGGTCGTGAACGGCACGACCGCCCTTCGACGCGGCCCCTCCAGCGGCAGCGGATCTCCAGCCCGACTTGGAGTTTCGCAAATGACCAGGGTCAGAAATCCAGCCAGATGTGCAGATGGGAATAGATGATACCGATAACCTGCATGGCGGCGTACAGCCCTAGGACCATCTGCGGAATACCGCGCACCCAGATTGATTTCAGCCATGGGACTCTGCGGTACGGGTCTCTCCGCCAGCGCCTCAGCAGCGTCTCTCCCGCCTGGATACCGGCCTCCAACTGTGCCCGCGTCGGCGGCTTTGTCGTGAAGTAATTCTGGACGAAGAAGCCCGTGTGGTAGCGGAAATGCCAGCCCAGAATCGCCACCAGCAGCGCGTACATCCAGTCCACCTGCCACAGTGGCGCTGCCACCAGCATCGCCGGTAGCAGCCCGAAGAGCAAGACCGTCCCGCAACGCGGATGCACACGTGGCATCTCGACGACATCCTCGTATCGGAGCACTCCAAAGCGCTCAAGCGCTGATACCGTCTTGTGCTCGGCGGCATGATATCCTGAGAGGCTTGAGAAACGCAGGATCAGGATGAAGTTGATAAACGGCAGGATAGTCAGCGCGGCGTCCCAGAACGTCTGTCCCTGCCCGCTGAGAGACCCCGTCACCGCCAGGAGCATAGCAGGCAGCGGGACATCGAAGAGCCGCTGGATGACCCACGCCTCGATGTAAGTCGGGATCATGGCCAGCGAGCCGAGAGTGATGATGTAGGCCCCGCCCAGCACCAGGTGCCAGGAGCCGGCAGACCCGTACACGCCGTTGGACAGGTGGACGCCGTTGGGCAGCGCGGTGCCCGATATTCTGCCGGGCCGCGCCGGCATCGGGCCCGAATCGCTCAGCGGCATTTCCGCATCCGAATCCGCCCATTCGTCGTCCTGCGCGGAATATACGTTTTCACTGCTTGCACCGTACTCCATCATTGTGCTATACTCACTATCCAGTCACAAGAGACGACTATGGCGGTCATGCTTCCACCCCGGCGTGTGAGGCAAGGAAGCATGGCCGGTGTGATTTTGGTCAGGGCTGTAACGGGCCGAGGTAACCGCCTGGCCTTACGGAAGGGATTGGGATACGTTGGCTAAAGTCTGCAGGATATGTGGGAAGAAACCCAGTTTTGGTTGCAATGTGAGTAACTCGCAGCGCCATACAAAGCGCAAGTGGCTGCCGAACCTTCAGCGCATCCGCATCAGGCAGCCGGGTGGTGGCGTCAAACGGACGTGGGTATGTACCTCCTGCATCCGTGCGGACAAAGTGCAGAAGGCTTGAGCCACGCGATGGGCTAGTGACCTGCAACGGCCGGGCTATGCCCGGTCGTTGTTGATTCTGAGCACAGGTCTCTCGGAACGGATTATACCACAGCCCGGCGGCTTCCCGCAACTTCACCAGGAACCGCCAGAGGAGAGCCATGCCTGGACGGACTGCTGCCCTAAAAACCCTCGGCTGCAAGCTCAATCAATACGAGTCTGAGCAGATGCGGGTACAGTTGCAGGCCCTGGGGTACACGATTATTGACTACGAGGCCGGGGCTGACCTCTGCATCGTCAACAGTTGCACCGTCACCTCGCGAACTGACCGCGAGACCCGTCGCCTGGCACGAGGCGCAAAACGCCTCAACCCCGATGCGTATGTCGTCGTAGCCGGTTGCTATGTCGAGGTCGGCCGTGAAGCGCTCGCAGGCATCCCCGAGATAGACCTGCTGCTGCGCAATTGTGACAAGAATCGCCTGGCTGAACTATTGCCGGCGGCTGATGCGGCTGAATATCACCCATGCTCTGATGAGGGCGAGCCGCTTGTTACCCGCTTCTCCGGCCACACCCGTGCCTTCGTCAAGATACAGGAGGGCTGCAACGCCGCCTGCACCTACTGCATCATCCCGGCTGCGCGCGGGCCCTCACGTAGCGTTGAGCCGCAGCAGGTGCTCGCTCAATGCCGGGCGCTTGTCGAGGCCGGCCATCCCGAACTCATCCTCATCGGCACCCACCTCGGTCAATACGGTCGCGACCTGGCTGAAGATATTGACCTCGCGCGCCTTATCCAGATGGTCTGCGAACTGCCAGTGCCGCGCCTCCGCATCAGCTCCATTGAGCCGCGTGAGATTACCCCCGAAATCATCCGGATGCTGCGAGATGGTGGCGACGCTCTGACCGGCGGCCCGGACCTGGCTGTCGCCGGCAAGCTCTGCCGCCATCTGCACATTCCCCTCCAGAGCGGCTGTGACACCGTCCTCCGTCGCATGAACAGGCCCTACGATACGGCCTTCTATCGCGAGCTGGTGCTCGAGGTCAACAACCTCCAGCCCGACACGGGTATTGGTGCCGACGTCATAGTTGGCTTCCCGGGCGAGACCGACGAGGAGTTCGAAAGCACTCGCGACTTCATCGAGAGCCTTCCGCTTTCGTACCTGCATGTCTTCACCTACTCCGACAGACAGTGGACGGCGGCGGCGGTGATGCCTGACCAGGTTGACTACCAGGTGCGCAAGGCTCGCAACCACGTGCTGCGCGACATCTCGGAGCAGAAACGACAGGCCTTTGCCACCGCCATGGTCGGCAGGAATCTCGAGGTCGTGCTGCAGACGACGCAGGAAGATGGGACGATCCGGGGAATGAGTGACAATTACCTAGAGGTGGTTGTAGCAGGGGCAACGCGACGCCGTGGCGAACTGCTACCAGTCACCGTGGCAAGTGCGAGTGAAGGCCGTCTGTACGCGCGCCCGCAATCGTAGCGGAGTTGGACCACGCCATCCAAGGAGATGACGGTAATGGCAGCATTGGCTATCAATGGTGGAGACAAGGTGCGAACCGAGGCTTGGCCGTCATGGCCGATTTGGGATCAGTGCGAGATTGATGCAGTGACCGAAGTCATCGAGAGCGGGCAATGGGGCCGACTCGCCGAGTGCTCCAAATGCCAGGACTTCGAAGAAAAGTTCGCCGCCTACCAGGATGCCGCTTATGGAGTGGCAGTCACCAACGGCACTGCCGCACTCGAGGTGGCTCTACAGGCGGCCGGAGTTGATGTCGGCGATGAGGTAATTCTGTGCCCCTACACTTTCGTGGCCAGCGCGACTTCGATACTCACTCGCAAGGCCGTGCCCGTATTCGTTGACTGCGACCTGGAGACCCGCAACATTGATACGGATGCGATTGAGCCGGCCATCACCCCGCGCACCAAGGCGATAATGCCGGTGCATTTCAGCGGCCGCGCTTGCGACATGCAGCGCATCAATGACATCGCCGCACGCCACGACCTGATGGTCATCGAAGATGCCGCCCACTGCTGGGGCGCGATGTGGAATGACCGCAAGCTCGGAGCCGTTGGCGACATCGGGGGCGTCAGCTTCCAGGCCAGCAAGCACATCACCGCCGGCGAAGGCGGAATCGTGCTTACCAACGATGAAGGTCTGGCTGCCAAGGCATTCTCATACCACCACATCGGCCGCATTCCGGGACGACCGTTCTACGAGCACCACAACTGTGGCAGCAACTACCGCATGAATGAAGTGACCGCTGCGATCCTGCTATGCCAGCTTGAGCGTCTCGATGAACAGACCGAGACCCGCCACCAGAACGGACTGTATCTCGACGACAGGCTCGGCGAGATTGACGGTCTCGAACCGTTGCGCCGGGATCCCTATATGACCCGTATCGCTCGACATGCCTTCTGTGTCCGCTACGACGAAGACACGGTCGGCGTCTCCCGCGAGAAGTTCATGGCGGCGGTCTCCGCCGAAGGTGTCGGCTGTGGCGGCGGCTATCCGCACCCGCTCTACAAGAATCCGCTCTTCACGGACAAGCGCTTCGGACGCATCACTGAAATGGTCGAGTACCCCGACTACGCAGACATGTACCTGCCCAATTGCGAGAAGATCTGCGATATCGTCATCTGGCTCAGCCAGACAATACTACTGGCGACACGCGCAGACATGGACGACATCGTCAAGGCATTCCAGAAGGTCGCCGAGAACGTTGACGAACTCCGCTGAGCACCCGCGAGCTAGGCTCATGACCGCAATTCCCTGAGGGAGGCGAACTGGCGTCATGGCTCTGACAACTAACCACCGTACCGCCGTATTCCTGCTAGCCATATTCTTTTCCACGCTGACGGTAGCGCCGGCCGCCCAACGACTCTACGCGGACAACGCCCGGCACTCACGCCTGCTGTGTACGGCCGACGAACTGGCCGAAGTCCGCAGCCGGCTCGATGAGGGCATTGAAGCGGTTGCCTACAAGCGTCTGCTGGAGAAATGCGATTCCTACCTGGATCCGACGTCCCCGCACTATGTCAACTGGCTGGAGCAGCAGAATGAGATCAGTTGGGACGGGGGCAAGGCCAACCTCTGGGAGGTGCGGGCGGGCGCCTGGATGCTAACCAAGCGCTATGAGGAGCTTGCCTGGGCCGGTATTCTTTCCGGCGAGCAGAAGTACATTGACGGTGCGAAGAACATCGTCTTCACCATCATCCGCGAGCGCGTCATTGACCGCGTCGGCGGCACCAACTACGGCCGCGAATACAGCGGATGGCTCGCCCAGCCGCTGGATGCCGGCCACTCCTCCCGCTCCCTCGCCGTGTTCTACGATCTGCTCTATCACCATCTCACCGAGACCGAGCGCGCCGAGGTGCGCCAATACATCATAGACACCTACCTCGCCTACCTGTACCCCTACATGACCACGCTCAAGGAGTCGAAACGCTACCCAGCGATCCTCGGCCACAACATGCATCTCATCGGCAACGCGGCCGGCGGTCTCATGGCCCTGGCCATCCACGGTGAGAGCGGCCACTCGCCCGAGCAAGAAGACGCCTGGGTCAACACCTTCTTCGAGGGCATCGAGGGGTTTCTGGAAATCGGTATCGGGGAAGACGGCGGCGCGCTGGAGGGCCCCGGTTACACCAGCGCCTGTATCTACTACGGAGCGGCCTTGATAGACGCAATGCGGCGGGCCGGAGGCGACAATCTCTTCATCAGACCTTCGCTGCAGAAGGCCCCTTATTACTATCTCTATGAACTCCGCCCCAACGGCGCCTTCTTCAACAACATCAATGACGCCTCGTTCTCCGCGCACACCGTTTTCTTCCCGCTGTTTGCCTACCTCTATGATGACCCCGCGTTGACATGGCTATGGGAGCAGACTGACGGCTGGCGCCACGACGAAGGCGGCGACTGTTTCGGCGACACATACAGAGGCTGGGTGCCGGTTTTGCCGTACGTAATATTGTGGCACGCGCTGGCTCCCGCAGCCAAATCGCCTGACGAACTGGGCAAGCCGCTCAGCCGCAAGTTCTCCCGCCGTGGCCTCGTCAGCATGCGCACGGGCTGGGACAAGCAGGGCTGCCTCTTTTCGTTCCTCTCCGGCGGCCAGCCGGAACAGGGCCACGCCCAGTTCGACGCCAACCACTTCGCGCTGTATTGCGGCGACAGCATCTTGGCCTATGATTCCGGCTACGGGGCACGAGACACCGATGACCATAATTCTCTGCTCTTTGACGGCAAGGGCCAGACAGTGCGCTGCAACGAGGGCCGCATCATCGCCTACGAGCACGGCGATTTCGCCACCTACGCCTGCGGACGTGCCGGCGACCTCTACGACAACCCGGCCCTGAAGAAGTTCGACCGGCATGTCTATTTCGTACGAAGTCCGCACGGCCCTTACGCCGTCGTCTATGACGATGTCGAGGCCGACGGTGCCGCCCACAGCTACACCTGGCTGCTCCAGATCGTCAAGGGAATGGAGTTTGACCTGTCCGGCGAGCACCCGGTGATCGTGGATCAGGACAACGACTGGCGTATGGACATTCTGTTATACGCCACCGGCGCTCCGGAGTTCTCCGAGGACCTCAACGAGACGAAGGCGCATCGCACGGCAAAGGTCCAGACCCACCCGCGACTGCGCGCCGAACTCACAACAAACCAGGCCCCCGACTTCCTGGCGGTCCTCTTCCCGCACAGGCCCGACTTTCAGCTCCCAGATGTAACACGCGTCAACCCCCACGCCGTACGAGTGGCATGGCCGGATTACATTGACCTGGTGGCGTTCGGCCCGGCGAAAACCGAAGAGGCCGAAACACCGGGCGTAGGTTTTGTACGCACCAGGCGGTAGGCGGCCTTTGGCGCTTGGTACTGCAAGCTGGTTGCGACGAGCGATACAAGACTGCCACGCCGAACACACTCATAATACCGAGATCGGCAACAGTCTCACGAGCCGTTGCCATCGCCTGGTTTGAGCGAAAACCGCACTTAGCCGCTCCGGGACGATTGCCTCGGTACCAAATGGAGGGTTTCATGATGCAACATTCAGGAATAGTCAGCGTTGCACTACTGCTTATCGCGGCGACAACCTGGTCGGCTGAGCTGTTCGTTCCGCCACAGGACATCACCGAGCTTAAGACATTCTACCCGGACACGACGCTGGTCAGAGATGGCAAGCCCAACTGCGCCATTATCTACCCGGCTCAGGACGGATACGCCGAGGTCGCGGCGGATGTCGCCAGGGCTATCGAGCAAGCCACGGGAGCCGAGGTGCCGGTCAAGAACGCCGATGAGTACACCAAGGCCGACCGCGAGACTAACCTCATTTGCCTCGGCCAGATGAACAACAATAAGCTGGCCTTCGAGCTCTACGTATGGCATTACATCACCTGCGACGATTGGTGGCCCGGGCCCGAAGGCTACGTTGTCCGCACCTGCTGTGACCCCTGGGGCAATGGCAACAACGTGATCATGGTCGGCGGCATAGACCTGCCCGGCGTCAAGCGCTCGGTCGAGCAGTTCAAGCCCCTCATCACGCAGGGCCAAACACTGAGCATCCCCCGCACCATCAAAGTGCACTTCAAGGACTTCGACACTTACGGCGACCGCGTTGTACCGGCAATCGTGGGCCGCTTCACCAGAGAGTTTATTGATTTGAAGGCGCTGCCGTACGGGCGGGAATGGCAACTGATTGACTGCGCCAACTACTACTTCCTCACCGGGCGCGATGAGTTCGCCGAGCTTTACGCCAAGATGCTGCGCCGCTGGTTTGACGAGTACTACAAGTGGACACTCAAGCGGCAGATAACCACACCCAAGTACAAGATACCGGGCATCATTCTCTCCTTCGACCAGATTGAGGAAAGCCCGCTCATCCCCGCTGACCTGAAACTCGAAATGACCAACCTCCTCTATGACTACGTCTCCCGCATGTCGGTCCATGGTCGCATCACCGGCCTCAAACCCGGCATACTCAGCGGCATCGGTCACCATGCCGTCTCCGAAACGGTCGTCTATGGTGCGCGCTACTTCCACACCTACTATCCCGCCGCCGATTTCGAGCGCATTGACGAGGGTATGGCTCACGTGCGGACCGGGCAGAAGACCATCGCCAATTCCAACGGCTTCATTGACAACAATGGCGGCTACACTCGCTACTACCCGATGACCGCCATGAAGCTGGCACTGGCCATGGATAACTACGAGTTTTTCACCTCCGATGCGGCCCGCAAATGGATGGAGTATTGCACCATCATCAGGGATTCCTACGGCAAGACCTTCCTCGGTCGCCACGCAGCCTGGGCGATTGCCGCCTGGTACTACAAAGACCCCGAGTACGTCTGGCTCTATTGGTGGCCTGACGAGCCTAAACCGCTCTACCCGCAGTGCCTCTCCAGCGGCTTCTCTCTTCCCGCCTGGAGCTACCTGCCCAATATCGAGGCCAAGCGCCCCGACGACATCAAGCAGGTCCACTACATGACGCTGCATGACACCAACTACAACCAGATCCAGGGCCAGGGCAAATTCGTCAACGTCCCGCGCGAGCACACCTTCCACCAGCTCGCGATGCGTACCGGCTTGGCTGCAGATGATCAGTACCTGCGCCTCGACGGCATTAATGACGGCATTGACAATGGCGGCGACGGTAACGCGATTGTCTGGCTCACTGACGGCGGCCAGTGGCTGACTCATGCGGGTCAGTGGGGCGGCGCGCGCTCGATGAAGTACCACACCACCTGTTTGGCCCTCAGGGACGGGCAGATGTGGGACAAACGCGTCGCCTTCTGTGACCTCCAACTCGCCACCGACTTGCCCCGCAGCGCCTTCGTCCGCAGCGTCATGCACGAGTACAACGGCCTCGACTGGGCCCGCAATATCGCCTGGATAAAGGGCAAGTACTGGGTCGTCTTTGACCAGTTACAGGCCCTCGAGCCCGGCGACTACAGCATCCTGTGCCAATGGATGGATGGCGGGCCGACCGTGGATGACGACTTCCGCACCACCCGCACCGAGGGCGACTACACCTTCGTGCTGCAGGCCGCCGGCGGCAATAAGCCGGTCATCGCCAGGCTCAGCGACGGCCGCCCGATCATCCGTCAGGCGCAGTACGGCCAACTCGCCGCCAATGACGAGCCGACCTTCGCACATCTCCTCTACGGACACCCTAAAGACGCCCCGCACGAATACTCGATAAAGCGCCTCAGTGCCGGCACGTGCCTGGTCACCGAACCCGACCGGCAGGTGCTGATGGGTGTAGCCCCGCTCGGCAAGCCCGATGAGCCGATCCGTTTCAGCCCGAAGCTGCAGGCCAAATGCGCAATGTTCGCCCTCGCTCCGGACGAAATCAGCTTCGGCGGTCTCACCAGCATCGGCACTGACCAGCCCATGCTGCAGACCGACGGGCCGGTTGATCTGTGTATCAATCTCGAATCCGGTGTGATCACTATTGACGCCACCGAGCCGACGGAATTGCGGGCAGTCGGCATGGTCCCCGGGGGAGCCGTCGCGACTCTCCCCCTTGAGGCGAAGCGGCAGGAACTACCTGCCAATCCCCGGAGCGCAACCTTCACGGCAATGGCCGCCGCAGTGCACGAAATCATTGCCGAAGCTGCACAGGCTCCGGCATCGGTGGTAGCGGTCAAGCGACCTGAGTACCCCCGCCAGTTGGTCCGGCAATGGGCCTTCGACATCCCCGGGCCCGATAAGGCGGCTATCAATTCTGTGACGGCTGCCGACCTCGATGGCGACGCCAAAGACGAGACCCTCGCAGGCACGACTGATGGGCGTCTCTTCTGCCTCAACGCCGACGGCAAGCAGCGCTGGGACTACGTCATCGAGCAGAACGAGGAAGGCAAGAACGCCATCAACGATGTAGCCGTCACCGATTTCGGAGACGGGCCGGTCGTCCTCGTCGCCGGCGATGACCACTACCTCCACTGCCTCGATGCGGCGGGCAAAGAGCTCTGGAAGTTCACCGGCACGGGCTTCGAGTGTACCAATCAGGCCCCCGGTGAGTTAGGCGTCGGTCGCTACATCGAGGGTGACGGCGAGATGATGGTTATTGAGACCGCCGACATCAATGCCGACGGAGTGCCCGAGGTCCTTGTCGGCTCCCGGACTTTCATGCACGGCAACCGCCGCGTCTTCGGCACGGTCTGGTGTCTCGACGCGTCGGGGAAGCTGCAGTGGCATCTCTACCAGTCCGGCGGCTGGATTACCTCCATCGCGACCTTCGACGACAACGCCGACGGGCAAATGAACGTGGTCTTTGGCAC
>CAZCJS010000042.1:0-20388 GCA_964498775.1 uncultured Armatimonadia bacterium | reverse complement strand
AGAAATATACAGACAGCGGCTTACTTTCCGCCCGCGAGTACCAGTATCGGCTGCGAGCCTTCAACGCCATCGGCCCGTCCAACTGGGCGCCCTACCTCCGCGTCATAACTGGAGAGGTGATCAGTACAGCCGTCACCGCACTCAGTGTGCAGCAGGTTAGTACGCAGGCTGTGGCCATCACTTATAGCCTCTCGGCGGAAGCCGATGTGACCATTGAGGTTCGCAACATCGCCGGCCGCATGATAAGACAGATGGTGGCGGGGCCGACTGGCCAAGGTCTGCAAACTGCCACTTGGAACCTGCGTAACGCTTCCGGCAGCCCTGTACCCTCGGGCACCTATATCTGCACCCTTATCGCCCGAGCCCAAGATGGCAGCCAAGCGAGAGCAGTCCATACTGCAACCGTCAGGCGTTAGTGTTGGTCTCACCTGTCATGCGCCTGATGAGACAAACAAGTACCAACAGAGGGGGCCTTTGTTACAGGCCCCCTCTTTCCATCTCTCACATCCATCTCTCTGGATGCCGCTAAAGCTCAGTGCCGGCGTTCAGTCCGCCAATGCCGCACGCGCCACCCGCATCACATTCCCGCCGATGATCTTCTGGATGTCCTCGTCGGAATAGCCCCGTTGAACCATGCCGATGGTGAATACCGGCCAGTTCGTCCAGGCCAGGCTCAGCATCTGCCGCTCCTGGTGCCATTCCTCGGCGAAGACCGGATCGTTCGGCTGCCAGAAGCTGCGGAAAGCATCGCGGAGCTTGCGGCGAGCAGGTACCTTCGCCCGCTCCCGCTCGAAATTGCTGGACGTGTAGGCCTTGTCTGTGCCGATTGCGACATGATCGGCACCGAAGCGCTTGACGACATGGTCAATGTGGTCCAGCAGCGAGCTGATATCGCCCTTGCCTCCCAGGAAAGCGGCAATGGCACATATCCCGATGTAGCCGCCACTATCCGCGATGGCACGGATCACCTCGTCCGGCTTACAACGGTGATGTTCGTTGAGTGCCGCACAGGCGGAGTGGCTCGCCACCATTGGCCGCTCCGACACCTGTGCCGCTTCGAGGCTCGTCTGCCACCCGGAATGAGCGCAGTCAACAATGACCCCGACCCGGTTCAGTTCCTTGATTGCCGCCCGACCGAAGTCGCTGAGCCCGGCATTGGCCGGCTCAGCACACCCGTCCCCGATCATATTCCGCCGGTTATACGTCAGGTGCATCATCCGCGACCCGAGCTGGAAAAAGATCCGCACAAAGCCCAGCTCCTCCTCCACGTAGTCCCACTGCTGGAACAGTGGAACGCCGTTGCAGGTGAAGTAGAGGCAATGACGGCCCTGCTCTTTTGCCGCGACGATGTCGTCGGGTGTCGCGGCTCTGGACACGAAATCCCGCATCATGTCAGTGGCATAGGTGAAGCGGGCGAGGCGCTTGAGCATCCGGTCAACCGCCTGCCCCTCCTGCCCTGCATTCTGAAAGATGCAGGTGACGCCGGATGCTTCCCACGCCGCCATGTACTCCGCGCGCTCGGTAGCGTCGGTCACATAGCGCGTCATGCTCATTTCCTCGCTCAGGTCCGCCAGCTCGGCTTCAGACGCGCCCGCTTCAACAGCCTCCCGGAAAGCATCGCCATCCATCGCCGCACGAGGCGCAAAACCATACGAATCGAATACAAGGGAGGCCTTGTGCAGTTCAAGACCATGGTCAATCTCCGCCTGGGTCGGCTTGAGCACATCCAGAGCCGTCTCTCTACACCGCTGCATCATCTCGTTCACAGTTGCACCTCTCAGCATATATATGGCGTCTTGCGTCTCGCCCCGGAAGTCAGTTGTCTTGCGCCCATTCCATTCCGGTAATGACGAGACCCGGCATGGCGAGCTTTACGCCCTCCGCCGAGATCGCTTTCCCCGTCCCGCACTCGAGATACTGAGCTTTGCGCCCGTCAGTTGCGACCAGCACCTCGTCTCCGTACTTGACTGTCGTCCCCTCGGCCATAAAGACACTCGTGATCTTGCCCTCGGCGTCTCGGCGCACGATGGCAATACGCGCATCAGACGTGACCGGGCCGAAGTTGGTCATGGCCCCTGGCTCCTTGGCAGCGACGATGGTATCGCTCCCGTTGTGCAGCGTTACCTGCAGGCCGAACGCTTGGTCAGTGGACACTACTTCGCCATCACGCGAGACCGCAAGCGTCTCTGTCGCCGCGTTCTCCGGTCCGTCCTTGGGGTAGGGATACAAAACCGTCGCCAGACCAACGGGGAGCACTCCGTCGTGCTCGAAGATAGCGCACTCGGCGGGCACCAGCGGTTTCCCGTAGCCGCCGGACACAAAGCCCTGCCAGTATCTCTCCTCCGGACGCGCATCCCCCTTGACCAGACTCGCCTGCCACTGCTTGTCACTGCGCGGCAAAATCAGCAACCCGGCCTTCTCCGCCACATTGCGGATGCCCCCGCCGCCTTCCACAACTTGGGCTGCGCTGGTGGGCGTGAAATGGAACAAGGCTTGCAGGTTGTGCGCCTGCTCCGGTTCTGTATTCGGTTCCGCGATGTCGTAAACTACCCAATACGGTGTCCCGGTCTCCGGCTTGATGAACAGAATCCGACGCTCCTGTCTTACTGCGTTGTCGGTGGCCTGCCATTTGCCTTCCTTCAAGGTCCTGTAGGGCCGGTCGTATTCGGTCTCCGCATAGTCGTAGCCGCTGCTTGACACCCAGTAGTTGTCACGCGGCGTGTTGCCCCACAGCCGCCAGCCTGCCATTATCTCTCCCTCGATGGGCTGGACTCGGTCCGTCGTCTGGGTATTCTGATCCACCAGCACGAGGTTGTGCCCGCGCGAATGAGATATGTAATGCGCTCGTTCCGGCGCAGAGAACTCGTTCGGATAGCCGCCATCGCCCAGCAACGTCGAGCCATACGCACTAACCACGACGTGCATCTGGTCGTCGTGGTTGTGGCTGCCGGTATTGCGGCAGCCATCAAAGATCAGGTGCAGGTCATCAGGTTGCCAGCCGCTGCGCATGATCATGAAGCCGCACCAGTTGAAGTTGCGCGAGGTCGGCTGTGGTGCCTCGCCTTCCTCCCCAAAGCTCGCAATGTATTTGAGTTGCGGGTCCTCAGGATACAGCTTCAGAGCCATCGTTGCGTAGCCGGACGGCTTGGGCTCCGAGGGGTCCACGATTTTCCCGCCGGCGGCATCGTTGATCCAGGGGAAGCCCCCGTTCGGCTTGGTCATCCACAGATTGAAGTCAAACCGCGGCCTGAACTTCTCAAGGAATTCGCTTACATTCTTGCCCTGCGCCTGTGCGAGTTCGGCCGCTTGCACATACAAATGGTGCCGATAGTAACACAACTCGAAATACGCGCCATCCGGGAAAAACGACTCATCCATGAAAGTCAGATAGGAATACAGCGAGTTCTCGCTCATCTTACTTATTTCGGTGAACTCCGGCAGCCAGTCACCCGCCCGCAACAGCCACAGATATGTGTTGGGAGGTGCGTTCTGACCGCCATACACCGATTGCACGTACCTCGTCATAATTATGCAAAGCTTCAGAGCCTCAATCCGCTCGCGGTCGCTAATCTCCGGACATGCCCCTGTGGTCCTCAGTACCTCCCACACCGCCTCCACCAGCCCGTGCCGCACTCCCGAGTTCCGACTCCAGGTATGCGCTGTACCGGTGCGGCCCCATGACCCGGCAGTGTAGTAATCATTGGGGTACTGGTTAGCCGGCAAGTCGTAGTTGGCTCTCTTGGGGAATGGCCCCCACACCTCTATCCACCGGCTTATCAGGTCCATGGCCTTGCGCGCGAACTTAGCTTCACCCGTGCTCCGATACGCCTCGGCCAGCTTTCCCAGGTTGGGATTGATGAACCATCCATACCATCGCCGCCCGGGGTAGTCGTATATCTTGTGCCACTCATGGGGATCGGCAAAGCTGAATACCGTCGGCTCAATTTTGTGCTTCTCAGAGGTGCAATACTGTCCCTGGTTTTGCGGGTCCCACACCAGCACCATCTTATCTTCCAGCAGCAACCCGGCAATCTCCGATGCCTCCTTGCCGGTAGGGCTCAGCGGCTCAGATGCAAACTCGCCTGCAAGCGGCCCACTGCCCTTACGCGGGTGTGCCTGCAGATACTTGACCAACTCCGCACAGGCCTTGTCCCAGTCTGCGGCATCTGCGGCAGCTATCACCGCCTCCAGGTCGGGATAGTCGCGGTCCAGACCGCCGAAGAACTCCTCGTCACTCATCATATGCTCGGGCCAGAAGGGTGAGGTCTTCTCCAGCACAACCTGGCCGACATAGAAATCCTCCACCCCGTGCGACACCACCTGCACTGTAATCTCACTACGGTTCAAAAATGGCAGCGGCTGGGTCGCCTCGGACCACACCAACCCGCCCTGCTCTGCACCCCGCACAAAGCTGGCGAACCAACCTTCCCGGATCACCGGCAGCACCTCTGCAACCGCCCATTTCAACTCGCCATCCCCCGAGCCCAGCATCACCGTCACGTTGTAAATGCCGTGCGGTAACTGCCCCTCCTCGCCGAACTTAATAGTGCTACGGGCCCAACCGCCCGCTTCCTCGACCACAATCGCCTGACCGCTGGGAGCGCCCTCGGCCGCAACCAGTCGAGCGCCCTTAAGGTCGGTGAAATCCGCGGGTGCGATGATCAGCTTTTCCGTCGGCTCCTGCGCCCAGGAGTGCACAACACAGCCCATTGCCGTCAACACTGTCACCAGCAGTATTAATTTACGCATCGAGTATCCTCCGCTCTGTTATGTAGTTCCCCGTCCGGGTAGAACCTCCGCACAAAGAAGGGCACCATACACAAGGCGCCCTCAAGTGCGACTTTCCACTTTCGGCAAAGCAAAGCCATTCCGGCGCGGGCTTCTACTATCAGTACTTCGGCGCCCCGTCTCGCTCCCAGCAGATGTCCTGCGGAACCAGGGTGAACTTCACCGGCCCAACGTAGCTGCTATTGGGATCCACACTTATCTTGTGCCATTTGGCATGACCGTCGCAGAAAGCCATGTTTGCACCCTCGTTGTGGCGCGCGGGGATGAACCGGGCCGCAGTATAGGTCTGCGTGCAGTACCAGTGATGCCAACTGGTGGTGTCGTCCGTGCTGTGCGTCCAGTCGGAGTCCGCTATCAACAGCGTCTCCGCCGGATACTTGAGCTCTGCGAGCTTGCCACCCCAATCACCAGGATGGAGATCCTGGTTGAGACCGTAGTTAAGATCGTCGGGGGCTCCGTAGCTCGACAGGTCCCATCCGGAGTTCTGACTCGGACAGGATAGTAGCTGCGTGTTCTTGATATAGGGCTCCAGCAACTGGTACCACCGCTTGTACCAGGTCGGTGCGGTCCAAGTCCCAATTGACCTCGGGACTATAGCTTCGTCGTAGTCTTGGCCGTACATCATCGCCGCCAGACCCAACTGCTTGAGATTGCTCAGGCAACTCGCTTGCCTGGCCTTCTCGCGTGCCCGGGCGAACACAGGAAAGAGTATCGCCGCCAGGATCGCGATTATCGCGATTACCACCAACAACTCTATCAACGTAAAGCCGCGTTTCATCTTACTCCCCTCCATTCTTGGGATCAGCGTGTGTAATAGTATCAACACAGTAATCATTCGCCAAGTCTGCCGTGGATTCCTGCACGGCACACAGTCAGATGCTAGCCAACTAGATTTTGTCTAACGGCCATATCGGGTGCCGCAGACGCTCGTAGTTATACTGGGTGACATCCGGGTTATGTACGCCCGGCGTATCAATCTCGAATATTTTCGTGGCAATCGTCCCGTAGTCCGCCCGGAAATGTACCGCTGACTTCAGGCCAATCAGCAGCCGCCGGGTCGGCTCGATCCCGAGGCTGCGCAATGCTTCCATATCGAACGGCTGGATGCGCCGCTCAGTCAGGATTATCTCGACCTCGCCAACGACTAAGACCACCGACCGCCCCATCGCAGTGCGTAGCCCCGTCATCATCGGGCCGCGATTAATGTAGTTGCCATCAGACATCAGCTTCACGTAGCCAGTCAGATTGAGCGGCTCGCCGTGGCGATCATCGGTCTTGCCGCCCACCTTCAGCGTCACCTCGTTCCCGATGCCTGCCGCGATCGCCTCAGCTACTGCCTCCGGATCCGCGATGATGGCGACGACTGCGCGCGGGGCCTCCGCCTCGATCAGCGCCTCCAGCATCACCGTACCGTCGCAGGGCGCACCGCCACCCGGATTATCCGAGCCGTCGGCGAGTATCACCGGCCCTGCCCCCTCGTCAATGGCGAACCGGATCGCCTCAGCAACCGGCGTCAACTCCAGCCGGAAGTCCTCGCGCCGCTTCCAGATATACTCGGCGATCTCATCGGCGGCGTCCTGCGCCAACTTCTTATCCCCGTCAGCGTGAGCAACCACGGATACGCCGGCATCGTGAATGTCGGCGAAGGGGAAGCCGCCTGCGCAGGTAATGCTGACAATACCGGGACGCTTCTCGATTCCGTGGATCAGCTCCATGACGTCTTTCATCGGGGCGACCAGAGTGCACTGCTTCGGCGGCCCGGTCAACATCGGCACCTGGGCGAAGCCGCTGACCGGCCGGATGCGTCCGCCGATTGTGTCGGCCAGGATCCGTGCCGCCTCGACCCCCCGTTCCATGCAGTCCACATGCGGGTAGGTGTCATAGCCCACCAGCACATCCGCCGCCGCTGCCATCGCTGGCGTAATGTTCGCATGGAGATCGAGGGTACTCACGATCGGGATGTCGGGACCCACCACGTTCCGCACACGGGCGAGTAGGTCCCCTTCGACGTCCTCCACCTCATCCGTGACCATCGCGCCATGCAGGTCTAATAGCACGCCGGCTACCGGCATGACCTGCTCCAGCTTCTCGAGCATCATTTCGGAAAGCTCATCGTAGGCCTCCTGCTCGACAGTCCCTGAAGGTTGAGGAAATGTGCTGATAAGTGGCGCCAGGTCAAAGCCGAGTTCATCCGCGACTGCGATGAAGCCGCCAGTTGCAGTCCCGACCCCGCTGAACGCTTCAACGATAGCCCTGCCGACGAGCAACTTCTGACGACTACCTTCACCAACGAATGCCGCCAGCGGCGTAGTACCCTCCGCAAAGGTATTCGTCTCGTGTGATATGCTTCCCGTTGCGATGCGCATTGCACCCTCCGCTATGTTTGCCACTAGCTGCCTGCGATCGGCAACAGAATATGCGACGGCTGCGACTTGCTGTGATACACGCTGTTCTCGGCCTTCCGCATCCGCCGCTCGAACCCTATCGGCCCACCCGTGTTCGGGTTCAACTCGAAGCGCGGATAGTTGCTGCTCGATATGTCTACCCGGATCTGGTGCCCCTTGGCAAACAGATTTGCACTCGGGTACATCTCGAAGGTCAGCTCATACACCTCGCCGGGAACTGCCAACTCCTCTTCCTCGAAGCCGTTACGGAACCGCAGTCTGCAGATGCTGTCGGTGATATTGAGTGCGCAGCCGTTGGGGTAGTTCGCTGACGACGGGTAGATGTCCAGCAGCTTCGCCGTGAAGTCGGTATCCGGCGCATCGGTTGAGACCCACAGTTTCACCACGATCGGCCCGGTTATCTCGACATCATCCTCCAGCGGCTCGGTCGTAAAGCACAGCACATCCGGCCGCGCCGACAACGGTAGCGTCCCGCTCGCAAACGGGAACCGGCTGTCATTGCGTTGGTCGAAGCCACCGGCAGGTACCGGGATCGCCGACAGATGCCCGCCGATTGTCGGCACCGGATTCGCCGGATCGAACGTGTACTGTGTGGGTGCCGGTTCATCATCAGGAGCCTGCTCGCTCAGAGTGCCGTCCGCATGGAAATACAGCGGAGTGGGGGAGACACCTGGTGGCGGCCACTCACTCGCCGATTCCCACCTACCCCCGTGCACAATCGTCTTACCCTTGGCCTGTGGACCCGGACCGCCTCCCATCACGAAGTACTTGATCGGGTTCATTCTCTCCAGACCCGTCGGCAGGTCTTTGAGAAAGTGGTCAAACCATTGCAGCCGAGTCGCTTCGTGGTCGGACAGCCCGCCGTCGGGAAGGAACGAAAGATCCCCGGCCCCGGTACTCCCGACACCGCCATGAGTCCACGGGCCCATCAGCATGTGCACCGGCGTTTCCTGTCGCTTGCTCATCTCTACGAAGTTCTCCACCGTGCTGCGCGTGTAGGTGTCATACCAGCCGCCGACATAGAGCGTCGGCACATCCGCGTGCTCATCATAGTATGGCTTCGGCCCGTAGCCCGGCTGCTGCCAGTACTCGTCATAGCTGGCATGATGCAGGATGTCGAGGCACCATTGCTCGTAGGACGGCACCAGCCGCAGCGGCGAGTTCCCCGGCCGAATCGGCCCGGCCTTCACCCAGTCCCAGATATGCCCATAGCCTTCATCCAGCGCCGCCTTGATACTCGGATCCGCCATCGCTTCCTTGCTCGTCGTCGCCATTGAGAAGGCGTAAGTGAAAAAACGCAGTTCCAGGCAGCCGTTGTGCCGCATCGAGCTATGGAAATAACTCGACGGGCCGTAGGTGACGATCATCGCCGACAGATGCGGCGGGTTCAGCGAACCCAGTGCGCTCTGGTCAGCCGCCTCATAAGACGCCCCGAGAGTCCCGACCTTACCGTTGCACCACGCCTGCGCAGCCAGCCATTCCACCACATCGTAGCCGTCAGGCCCTTCATGCGCGAATGCATAGAAGATGCCTTCCGATTCGTACCGACCGCGCACATCCTGCATTGCCGCTATGTAGCCCCGCTCGGCGTAATATTTGCCATGCGCCGCATGGTTCGACTTGTCATAGGGGGTTCGCGTGAGCACGACCGGGAAGTCCCCATCAACCTTCTCGCCATTGATCGCCGGGAAATAGATATCAGTGGCCACGCGCACACCATCTCGCAGCGGTACCATGATATTGCGTTCCGTGAACGCCTCGTACGACGGTGCGGAACAGACCTGAGTGTGTGCCGACATGTGCGAATCCTCACCTTTCTGGCTCATGTGATTAAGACGTCGCTTTGGTACTGTTCGTCATCTTCTGCGTGAAACCTTGCTCCCCAGCAAATCTGTTCTTGCCGACATATCTGAGAACTCACCGTTTCTGCTCATGTAGTTGACTATTCGCAGTTGCTTTTGCGGTTTGCCTTTGGTCTTTCATTGTCCATAGCGCCGAGACCTTGTACCGCGCCGCCTCTAAAAGGAAATGACGGGTGGCTCGGCCTGAGCTTTGAGCCTGACGCACCATTTATCAATGGGTGGCTCGGCCTGCGCGTGGCGTCGTTTGCCACGCTCAGGTGCGGATACCACAAGCTTGGCTTGTGGTATCCGCAGCTTCCAGCCCGATTCGGTTGCCATATGCCTTCGCCCTTGCCCCATGCCTTTTGGAGGACAGGCTTCCTAGCCTGTTCCCGCGCCGGACCGTTCATGAATGCCTTTGCCGGGCGCGTGGCTCGGCCTGAGTGGGTTGCAGCGCGGAGCAAATCTGTGTATGCCGACAGGTCTGAATACCCACTTTCTCGGCTCATGTAGTTGAGTATTCGCAGTTGGTTTTGCGGTTTGGCTTTGGTCGTTTGCCGTCCATAGCGCCGAGATTTTGTACCGCGCCGCCTCTAAAAGCAAATGACGGGTGGCTCGGCCTGCGCGTGGCGTCGTTTGCCACGCTCAGGTGCGGATAGCACAAGCTTGGCTTGTGGTATCCGCAGCTTCCAGCCCGAGTCGCTTGCGTGCCATTCCCGAGCTACGGCGGCGGGGGTGGGCTAGGGGGGCCTGGCGGTGGCGGCGGCCCACGATCCGGCTCCGGCTCGGGCTTCGGGATACCATAGTCCGGCACCGAGTCGGTCACCCGGCCAATCTCGACTAGCTTCCCGCCGCCGAGAACCGCCACGTATGACTGCCGGAACGAGTGTGGCCGCTTGCCCTGCTCCGTATCCGGATGCACACATGCAACCATAACCTCATCCCGCTCGGCCTTCGCATCGTAATAAAAAGCCGCACCTGTCTTGGTGCATTGCAGCATCGAGGCATCGGTCACATAGCCCTTATCATAGAGCTGCCGCAGCTTCTCAGGCCGCGTCCCGTGGTCCTCGACCCACATCTGAATACCCAGGTACACGGCGCTGAGATTAGCATTGCACTCCGCCACCCGCGCGCGGTCATTCGTCGTCGAATACGAGGGCATCATGATAGCGGCCATAATCGCGATGATCGCGATCACCACCAGCAGTTCTATGAGCGTGAAGCCATCCGTATTTCTCATCGCGGCATCTCCTCCGGGCCGGGCATCATTCCCTCAGGCAGCAACCTATTCTCGTCAGGACCATACCTTCGCGGCACACCGGGCCACTCTGCGGCAGGCAGGCTCTTGGCCGCGCCGTCAATCCGCACCATATTGAAGCGCCGCCGCCCGTGGCGGTCCGGCACATCATCATACGCAAGTACAGTATCAGGCCGATCATCGCTCGCCAGTCCCAGCACGAAGTAGTAATCAACTTGTTCCCAATTGCTGTCGGGCAGAGGCTTGACGGCTGCGGCCGGACACCGCATGACCTGGCTGTTCTTGATATATGGCGACAGGCAGACAAACGGTTCGGCGCGCGAATAGAAGCCGTCATGGTCCGCCGCATACATGGCCGCAGCGATCGCTATTTCGTCGAGGTTGCTCATGCAATTCGTGGCCCGCGCCTTGTCCCGGCCACCCTTGCCAACCACCATTACCACCGCCGTCGCCACGGTGACTATCAGCATCACCATGGCGAGTTCAAGCGCCGAAAACCCCTTGTCCGTGGCTCGCCGCATCATTGTGGCCCATCCATCCACGCGTAGTCATCCAGCCCCGCATCAAGGTATTGCCCCTTGCTCCACAGCCTCATCGAGCCGTCGGTGAACAGCACATTGCGCCGGTCGTTGTGCCAGGCCGACAGGTCCCCCGCCAGTGGTGCTCTGCGGATCAACTGGTCGTGCCGGTAGCCGCTCACATAGAAATAGCAGGTCGCTCCCTCTGCCACCGGATCCTCGGGCCATGGCGTCAGGAAAGGCTCAGCAGGGGGAGGTGGCGGCCCGGGCATAGGCTCACCTGCTGGTCCTGGTACACGGGGAGGCGTTCCCGGCATAGGCACAGGTGGTGGCGGAGACGCAGAACCCGCCCTGTACCCGGTCTCATCTTCCGGGTAGTCTCCGGGTTTCGCACCCATCTTCACTCCCTTGTGCGATGTGCTCGGGCATGAGAAGAGCGGCGCTGCGGATTGCCAATAAACGGGCCATAGCGGCCGCAGGTCATTGTCCCTCGGCGGATACAGCAGGTCATTGTCAGCGGCATAGGTGCGCAACGCGAGCCCGATGTTGATCAGGTTCGTCATGCAGTTAGCGGCACGAGCCTTCTCACGGGCGCGCGCGAACACCGGAAACAGAATGGCGGCCAGGATCGCGATAATGGCGATACAGATGGTCAGGTCGGCGAGAGTGAACCCGCGCCTTGCTCTCATTGACTGCATCATCGCGCACCCCCTTGTGGCGGCCCTGGCGACGGGGGAGGCGGCGGTAGCGGCACCGGCCCTGCTCCACCACGCTCATGCGGGAACGGTGCAGTGCTCGTGTCCAGCCCCGGCATCGCTTTGCCCTGCTTGATGAAGGTGCCGTACTTGACCCACTTCGCGTGCCCGTCGATCCACAGCACGTTGTTGCCCTCGTTGTGGGCCGCCGCTATGCGATCGGACATGAGCATCAGGTCGCCACGGTCGTCGTCCTCATAGCCGCCCCGGTAGCAATAGTCCCCCGCCTCGCCGTCGAAGTCCCTGGTGATGGTGGGACAATCAAGCGACCGCCACTCCGGCAGATGCTGGAAATACAGTGGCGACAGGTCATTGTCATCCGGCGGGAAATGGCCGTGATAGTCGGTGGAATACTGCCGCAGGGCCATGCCGACATTCAGCAGATTCTGGACACATGTTGCCTGGCGCGCCTTTTCCCTTGCCCGCGTGAACACCGGAAACAGGATTGCTGCGAGTATGGCGATGATGGCGACTGCCGAGATGAACTCGACGAGGATGAAACCCCGCTTCATGGCTGCGGCCTCCCCTCATGCGGCAGCACATCCAGCGCCCCCGAACTTAGCAGTTGCCTCGTGTCCACATCCGGCTCCGCGAACAGCCTCCAGCCTACGTGCCCATCCAGATAAAGCACATTTGCCCCGCCGTTGTGCTGGTGAGCCAGGTAGTCCATGACCACCGCCAGCGACGGCAGATCATCGCTATACAGCCCGCCTCGGTATGCATAATCAATCGGCACATCGAGCGCATCGCCGACACGCGCAGGCGGTATCCAGTCCTCGCTCATGTGGCTCGCCTCCAGCTCCACCTGCGGGCAGACGAAGACGCCCTTGTCGGCGGCATACCTGTCCCACAGAGACCCAAGCCCCGCCTCCTGATCGGGAAACGCGCCGCCATAGTCAAGCGCGTAGGTGTGAAGTGCGATCGCGATCTGGCGGAGGTTCTGCACGCATGACTCCTGCCGCGCCCGCCCCAGCGACCGCCCCGAGTACCAGGCAACGCCCGCGTAGAGGAGGCCAATAATCCCGATAGTCGCTATGATATCTGCATAGATGAATCCGCGCCGCTTCATCGGCTCTCCTCCCGGCCGCCGATAGCTTCCGGCTCGATGGGAGCCGGCTCCGATGGCCGCACAGTGGCAGTCTCCGGCGGTGGCAGCGACTCCCAATTCATCAGCACGTACCTGCCCCCACGCAGCGCGCAGCGCCCCTCAATGCGCCGTACCAAATCCGCCCTCCCTGGACGCTCCACCAGCCCGTCGGAGGTGATGATAAGCACTCCATCGGCTTGCCTCACCTCCGTCGTGAAGAAACTGTTCCCAACGCTTCCGACTAGCGGCTCCCGCGGAATCTCGCCGCTGTTGATGCGGGCCCGCGCCAAGTCAATCCCACTTTCGGCCGCATACACGCACTGCACGGTATCGCGCTGGTGCTGCACGCGACCTGCCGCAACCGCGACCGTGGCCACATAGGTCGCAAGCCCGAGCATGGTTGCCCCACACACCAGCACGACGGCGAGCAGCACCACGACTCCGCGGCGGCAGTTGCGTCTCATCGTGCCCCACCGCCTGCCGCATTGCGCATCTTCGCCGAGAACTCCCATGTGTCCGGGTCACGCCCGCGCACCTCGATTAGCCGCACTGTCTCCTCGGAGAACGCAACCGTGCCGCCGTACCGCGTTTCCTCGCCGCCGCACACCCGCACTGTCTCGCCCCTCGGAGTTACTCGATAGACCACGGTCGAGCCATCCGCGAGCCTGAATTCCGTGGAGCCGTCAGCGCGTTGTTCAAAACCCTGCGCCGCCCAGATGTCGTTACGTAGTTGCGCCTGCAGGTTCACCCGCCCCAGCGTCTGCTGCAGCCGCGCCTGACTCCGCAGCGCCATCCGGTCCGTCAGAAACAGCGCCCGCAGCGCCAGTGACATGATCACACTGAAGACCGCCAGCGCCACCATCAGTTCCATCAGCGTAAAGCCGCGCCGCTTCATCGCGCTTCACCTCCGCCGCCATCCGCTGCAATGATCCGCGAAAGCGTGACCGTTGACACCTGCCGGTCGTGTCGCTGCTGCCATTTGATCCGCACGGTGATGGTGCGACTCTCTGGCTGCGGCCCTTTCGATATCGAAACTGACCCGGCCGCATTGGGTAGCCTGTCAATAGTAGCTCCATCAATCTTATGCAAACCTATACTCGGAAGCGCCTCATAGCCCTTCACCAGCAATGTCTCGATGCGCGTCTCGGCAATCATCAGAGCAGTAGTCCGGCTATCGGCCAGACTCACCGCCATGCCGGCAAGCGTGCACACATGGACCGTGCCTGCCACCGTAGCAGCGAGCAAGGCAATGCCGACCAGCGTCGAGATGAGTGTCGCTCCGCGTTTCATCTCTTCCACGTCTCCGGGTATGTGGCTTCGTTATCCATCCGCGCGGGCCGATAATAGACCCAGTAGCCGCACCAGATGGCAGTAAGAAAATAGCTTATCGCGATCATCGCGATGAGTGGGAAGCCGGGCAGCGCCCAACCTCCTGTGCACACAGCGAGGCCTACGAGCGGTGCCGCCATGAGCGGCGCCACGATGAAGATCACCGCCAGGGCGATGAGTATCCACGTCGCATAGTAACCGAATGTTGCCATCGTCTGGATCATTGCTTCGCTCCGAGCACGCGGATGACTTCGGCCACATCAGTGACTCCCGCCTTGACCCGTGCGATAGCTTCGGTGCGCAATGCGTCGCTTGCGACGCTCGCCCGTATGGCAGCGAAATCACGAGACATGATGCGCCGCCGCGTATCGTCGTCAATGACCGTCAGGTCAAATATGCCGGTGCGACCCAGGTACCCCGTACCATGACAGACCGGGCAACCGCTCGCGCACTTCAGTCCGCCGCCCAGTTCTTCCTCACTCACACCCAGCGCGGCCAACTCCTCGGCAGTCACTTCACACGCCGAGGCACACTCCGTACATAGCTTCCGCAGCAGCCGTTGCGAGATGATCGCGACCAACGCCGAGCTGACCATATACGGGTCGAGCTCCAGATCCAGCAGGCGCGGGATCACCAGTTCCGGTCCGGCGGCGTGAATCGTAGTCAGCAGCAACTGCCCGGTCATCCCGGCGCGCATCGCAATCAGGGCCGTCTCGGGGTCGCGCACCTCGCCTACCATCACCACTCCGGGGTCCTGCCGCAGCAGCACCGGTAGAACCTCCGCGAAGCCGAGCCGTGCCCCGACCTGCGTCTGAGAGATACTCTCGATGTCGAACTCGACGGGGTCCTCGATGGTGGCGATAGCCCGCGCCGGCTGCTGGGCGGCCAGGTAGGACAACGCGGCATAGATGCTCGTCGTCTTCCCCGCACCGCCCGGGCCGCAGAACACGATGGCTCCGGTCGGTTCGGCGAGCAGCCCCTTCACCTGCTCCGTCTGCTGCTGGCTCATCCCAAGTTGCCCCAGGCTCACCAGACCCGTCGCCGGATTGAGCAGTCGCACATTCAGCTTCTCGCCGGCGACACCGGGCATGATCGTGACACGCAGATCAACCGGCCCCGGCCCGCTGTCCAGACGGATCCGCCCCTCCTGGGTGATGTCGGAGCGATGCGCCTGAAGCTGCGCTTGGTTCTTGACCATACGCAGCAGCCGCTCCGCCGTGGCGCCCGCTATCTTCGCCACCGGAAATACTATTCCGTCAATCCGGTAGCGCAGAGTGCAGCTATCACCTGCCGGCTCTAGGTCCATATCACTGGCCGCATGAGCGATGGCTTGGGCGATAAGCAGGTTACCCAGCAGCGGCAAATCATCTTCGTATTTCCTGACGCGGGCGGCAATTTCCCCAAATCCCAGCGCCCGCGTTGCTTCTTCGCCCGAGCCCCAGGCCAGCAGGTCGCGATAGCTCTGCATGGTGTATTGCGCCCATTCGCCGTGAGGCCGCGAGACCCCGCGCAGCAGCCAATACCGTCGGTCGTCGGCGAACGTGATGCGTAGATTTACCCGGCGGCCACCGCTGATGCTGATGTCGGAAATCACATCATAGTCGGCCACGGAGGCCTCGAGCCCACCCCCGATCTGCCCATTACGGCTGAGGGCGATCCCCTCCGGGGCGATATGCAATGCAGCCCGGCTCCCCGTAACAATCTGCTCTTCAGTCAGCGGATGAAATAGCCACATAGTCGTTCCCCTTTGCAGCGATATTCACTTCCTCCTCGCGCGGGTCCATAGAGCATTACAACACCACTCTTCGCCGTTGCCCCATGCCTTCGCCCTTGCCCCATGCCTTTTGGAGGACAGGCATCCCTGCCTGTTCCCGCGTGTACGCGGGACCGTTAATCAATGCCTTTGCCGTAGTAGGGCGGGGACCCGTGCCCCGCCGGCCGTCTGCCTTTGCCGCGCGCGTGGCTCGGCCTGCGATTCGAGCCTGACGTACCATTTATCAATGGGTGGCTCGGCCTGCGCGTGGCGTCGTTTGCCACGCTCAGGTGCGGATAGCACAAGCTTGCCTTGTGGTATCCGCAGCTTCCAGCCCAAGTCGGTTGCGACCGTTCATCAATGCCTTTGCCGTTTGCCCTGATGGCGGCGACTGTCGCAGCACTGCCCTTCCTCACGAAGACAACTCCCCGATAATCCCGATCAGCGGCAGAAACACACTGTACCCGATGAAGCCGACGCAGACGCCGACTAGAATAATCAGTATCGGCTCGAGTATCGCCGCCATGCGCGTCGTCAGCATCTCGACCCGGGCCAGGTACGTCTCCGAGGCCGCCCGGCAGGCATCTACCAGCTTCCCGGATTTCTCTGCATTGTGAAGATGCCACAGTAGCGCCGGCGGCAGTATTTTCGAGGCGGCGATGGATGCAGCGATGGAATACCCACGCCGGGCACGGTCAGTGGCTCTCTGCATCGCCAGCGTCATCATCTCGTTCCCTGAGGCCGGAGCGGCGGCTGCCAATGCCCGGTCCAGCGGCATGCCCGCCTCCAGCGCCAGCGCCAGCACCCCTAAAATCCGGCCGGTAGCGCGGTCGCGATTGAACCGCCCGAAAGCAGGCAAGCCCAGCGACCAGATGCCCAGGTCGAGCTGTATCCGCTTCGACTTTCGGCAGAAGACATACAGCACCGCCAGCACCACCAGGACTGCAAGCAGGCCGGCGATGAAATATGGCAGCACATTACCCAGCGTCATAGCTACACGCGTCGACCACGGCAACCTGTCCTCAGAAAGTCCCAGCTCCCTGAACAGCGCGATGAACTTGGGCAGGATAAAGGCATTCACGAAACCGAACACGGCCAGCAGCCAGGCGATGATGATGGCGGGGTAGATGGCCGGTGTGAGCAACAGCTGATTAACGCGGTTGGTTGAGTCCAGGTATTGCGCCAATAAGCGGAGGCACTCGGGGAGGCGGTTGGCGCCCTCGGCGGCACGGACGATGGCGATGCCGTCAGCGCCGAAAATGCGGGGGTAGTGTCGCATCGCTTCCGACATCGTCAGACCGTGGTCGGCGACAAGTGCCGACATGGTGCGGAGGCGGGCGGAGTTGTCGGATGTCGGCGCGTCCTGAGCGAGGGTTTGCAGCGCTGCGGCCGGCGTCATGCCGGAAGCCAGCAAATCAGCCAGATGGCGGTACAGCCATATCCGCTCGATCTCGGTGAACCGCGGCCAGGTGCCCTCCTCGGCTTTGGCCTCGGCGATGAGAGTCGGCTTCAGGTCGCGCGCCGCCAACTTGCTGACGACCCCCGGAAGACTCGTGCCTGTCACCTGCCCGCGAACCCGCGTCTCACCATCTCCGGCGATGTACGTGTAGAGACCCATCGGCAAACGCCCCTTTCAGGACCCGCGTAGGTCGGCCTGCCGGCCCGATGCAGTGTACATCTGCGGTCATGGGAGTAGTGTCATTTGCCGGGGGTGTTTTGTCTATACTTGGGGAATTTTTCTGGCGCTGTGCTACCAAGCGACCGGACGCACGGGCATGACACCTGACTTAGCCGTGCCTACTCGGGAATAATCCGCCGACCCGCTTCGTCTCAGCAAGTATGAAACACCGCTTGTCGCAAGCGCACCTTGACAGCTGGCAGCACTCCGTCACCGCGACACGCAGATGTCACATCTTCTCCATCTGGTAACCCAGACCGGGCCCGCGCAGACTACCCGTAGAGGCATTGCCCCTGCGAACGTTGAAGATGCCGTCATGTACGCGCTGCTCTTCCGGCAGTGTCGAGGCAGGGAAGAACTGACGACTGTTGGCCTCCACACCCATGATCGTGTAGAGCCGAGCGCCCAGGCCCACCGAGTGAATCAGCGCCAGCGACGGATTCGTCAGGTCCTGAACGCTATACGTGATCCCCAGTTCCCTGGCCCTCGACGCCATGATCATGTCGGACGACTGGCACTTGCAGGTCTTCAGCGCGATCCCCGACCAGCCCAGTTCCAGCGCCAGGTCAAACGATGCCAGATCCGTCAGGCTTTCGTCAATGATGACCGGCTTCATTGCAGCAAGTTCACGCATGTCGTGGCGGTTGGCGGTCAGGTCGCGCTCAGTGGGCTGCTCGATGTAGAGTATTCGCTCATAACATTCCGGCGAGCGCTCCTTGATCTTGTGCAGCATCTCGATGATGTAGTCAGGACTTTCGGCCTGCTCGTTGGTGTCGGCGGTAACATGGAGTTCCTCAATGCCGAGCTTATCGAGCTCTCGCCGGCCGATGTCATGGACGGCAATCATGCGCGTGACATCCCATTCGAGGTCATGGCCCTGCAGCTTCACCTTCAGACAATACATCCCGTCCCGCCGAATCCAGGCCTCCAGCGAGTTGGGCAAACCGTCATCCGGATCGCTGTCGTCAATCTCGTCTTCGGTGAGCTTATCGAGGCCGCCGACGAGATGGAAGATCGGAATCTCGGGCAGGTAGGCATCGCGGATGTAGTCGGATACATAGCGCCCCTTGAAATCCGGCCCCAGCCACCGGCTGAGATCACACATGAACTCCGGCCCGTAGCCGTCATAGGTGTCAATGCCGTTGACGACCCCGAAGGCATCGTGAAGCGCCGCATCAACCGGCGAGGCACACACCAGCGCACCGAGATCGGACTGAGCGGGACAGAGCCCGGCATCCGCACATGCCTCCAGGTTCGCCTGCCGCAGATCCTCCTCCAGGTCGTAGAATATCTCGATGGGATGGGCGGTTTCGGTGTAGCCGCGCACCACTTCGCAGTACCTCTCGGTGACATCGGCCATCGTCGCGGCCTTCGCCTGATGCGCCAGATGCGGATCCGGCCAACCCCAGAAGTCCATCAGGAAGATACCGCCATAACCGTCGGCCACCTCACCCTTGCCGTTCTCTAAGGTGGCCTTGACGGTACAGTAGGAGACTTCCTCGACGACGACGGCACCGAACTTCAGAGGCGTGCGGGCTTTACACGGACGGTAGTCGGTCTCGATGGCCTTAATGCGGATGTCGGTATCCATTTGCAAACTCCTTCAGGGAGCGATCTTGGCTCACAGCGATTGGGGGCAGCGTTCCAGTGAAATCCCGGACATGTTTCGCAATGACCGTCTATTTGACCTCCCAGGTTGGCTCTGTGGTGCTCCACGCCTTACACCACCCGGGCGGGCGGCATGACCCGACGCCATGCCCCGCTCCGGCACCCACTTCGGGGAAGTGGGCCCGGTAGGTCGGCGCTGGAGAGCCCGACCCACCGATCTTGCTGTTGCGTCTCGCCCGCTGTTGGCATTCCAACAGCGGGCATTTCTGTGTTATGATGCTATCCGGCGGGGCCATGATACGCCACTCGCAGAAGCCGGCTCCCCAGGGAAGGTGATAGCAGTGCTGAGAGCATCTCCGTTGGTCGCGATTGCCGCATTACTTGCCGTCTGCGTCGCCCCGGCGCTTGCCTCTCGTGCCGTGGTTACTACTCAGGGCAAGAGCCCGATAAGATCCGGACCGAGCACGGAGTATGCACGGATGATGGTCTTGCCGCCGGGCGCGAAGCTCTGGGCGACAGGCCAGGAGGGTTCGTGGTACCGGATCAGACTCTGCGACCGCCTCGACGGATGGATCAGCACCAGTGACGTCCGCCAATTGGACAGCACAATCCAGTTGGCTTCGGCGCGCCTCACTGACATGTCACTCAGTCCCTGCGAGACGGGCACCCGAATCATTTTCTACCTGACCCGCCCGGTCGCCTTCAGAATCCGCCAGTCAGTCTTGCCGCCGCAGCTCAAAATTGATCTCTTCAATTGCGCCGCGGCGCAGGAAGGCATCCGTCAGTTTCCGGGCACCGAAGCTATCCGCGTACTCCCGCCTCAGCAGCTTGCCAACGACTGGGTCGAGGTCACGCTCGATTTGCCCAATGTCCACCAGACCGGCCACCAGGCGTACTATACCGACAGCGGGCACCTTGTCGTCATCGTCAAGGCCCCGTTCGCCGATGGCCAAATCGCCGGCAAGCGCATCGCCATTGACCCCGGGCATGGCGGCCCCGACAGCGGAGCCGTGGGCCCCACCGGCCTTACCGAGAAATCGGCAAACCTCGAGATTTGCAAGGTTCTGAAGTGGCAACTCACTGCCGCAGGCGCGGAGGTCTTGATGACGCGCGAGACGGACCAGGCCGTCAGCCCCGGCGCGTCAAAGGGGGGCGAGCTCGAAGCCCGCGTTGCCGCCACCAAGACCGCCAATCCCGACCTCTTCATCAGCGTACACAACAATGCGGTCGGCGGCGGCAATGCAGCGCAAGCCTCCGGCACGGAAACTTACTACTGGACCGCGATGAGTTATCTGCCGGCACTTATGGTGCAGAAGGGCCTTGTCGGAGCCTTGGGCACAAGGGACAGGTTCGTAGGCTGGCAGCGTT
>CAZCJS010000041.1:0-20403 GCA_964498775.1 uncultured Armatimonadia bacterium | reverse complement strand
ATGATATAGAGAAGAAAGTGAAAAAGGGGTCGGGGCTGCCGGATCTGTTCAAGGAACGCGAGCAGATGCTGTTGCATGCGTATGATGGGAATCCCTCGATTCCCGAAGACGCGCCGCGAGTGGGTGTGCCACGAGCGCTACTGTTCCATGATCTGTATCCATTTTATCAAGGGCTTCTGAGCGAGCTGGGGCTCCGGATCGTGCTATCTGATCATACGAACAAGAGTATCAGTCACGAGGGTGCGGAGAGATCGGTTGCGGAGACGTGCTTCCCGATGAAAATTGCCCTGGGGCACATCTACAACCTGGTGCGTGACAAGGAGATAGACTACATTTTCCTGCCAAGCATCATCAATATGCAAAAGAAAGCGGCGGGGATGACGGACAGCTTCGTCTGTCCGTACTCGCAGAGTCTGCCGTACACGAGTCGGGCAGCCATAGACTACGAGGCCTACGGGGTGGAGGTGCTGGACCCGCATGTGTATTTCGAGTATGGCCATCAGCACCGGATGAAGGCATTTGCGGGGTTGGCAGAGCGTTTTGGCAAATCGAGTGCGGACCTGAGCCGTGCACTGAAGGCGGGTCAGGCGGCACTGGATCGCTTTCAGAAGGGCACGCTTAAGCGCGGCCAGGAGGTTCTGGCGGAGTTGAAGGATGACGAGTACGCCCTCGTCATCGTCAGCCGTTCGTACAACGGCTGCGATTCGGGTGCCAATTTAGAGATGCCGCAGAAGTTGCGTGAAATGGGCGTACTCTCGATACCGATGGATTTTCTGCCCCTTGATGATGTGCAACTGTCCGAGGACTGGTGGAACATGTACT
Source organism: uncultured Armatimonadia bacterium (assembly GCA_964498775.1). Lineage (GTDB taxonomy): Bacteria > Armatimonadota > Zipacnadia > Zipacnadales > UBA11051 > UBA11051. The sequence goes on along the minus strand of CAZCJS010000041.1, from coordinate 19,581 downwards.
GGGGCTATGGCCAGCAGATACTGTCTTCGGGGGAGATCATCGCCGAGGATGCTCGGTTGTATCCGGTGTATATCACGAATTTCGGATGCGGGCCGGATTCATTCCTGATTCGGTTTTTCCAGGAGCGGCTTGGGGGCAAGCCCTGCCTGGTTATGGAGATGGATGAGCACTCGGCGGACGCGGGCATGATCACGCGCTGTGAAGCGTTCCTGGACAGCATCGAATCAACACGAGGGGGGCGGTATGAGCCGGGTCGGGAATTGCGCGCTCTCACGTATGATAAGAAGACCGAGCGCACGATGCTGATTCCGAATATGAATATCCACGCGTATGGGCTGGCGGCGGCGTTCCGGGCCTGTAATGTGCCGGCCGAGGCGCTTCCCGAGCCGGACGAGGAAACGCTGCTTCATGGGCGGCGTTGGACTTCAGGCAAGGAATGCTTTCCGGCAGTGGTGACAACCGGTGATATGGTGAAGTTCGTGACACGTCCGGACTTCGACCGCGATAAGTACGCCTTCTTCATGGGCGGGTCGGGTGGGCCGTGCCGCTTCGGGCAGTACAACGCGCTCCAGCGGATGGTGCTTGACGACGCAGGCTATCCAGATGTGCCGATCTATGCTCCCAACCAGGCGGGCAAGTTCTTCGCAGATACCAAGCTCATTGGCACCAAGTTTCTGCGGCTGGGCTGGCAGAGTATGGTCGCGATGGACATGATTATGAAGTCGCGGCTGGAGCTGAAGCCGTACGAGGTGAACGCAGGGGAGACCGAGGCGGTGCTTATTGAGTGCCGTGACGAGATAGTCAAGGCCATTGAGGACGGGCGCGGCCTGGTCCCCGTGCTGGAGGCGGCCGCCGAGCGCTTCTCGGGTATTGGAATTGATCGGTCTGAAGAGAAGCCGGTCGTCGGGGTGACGGGCGAATTCTACGTGCGCATGAACGATTTCTCAAATCAGAGCGTTATCGAGCAGATTGAGGCGCTCGGTGGTGAGGTATGGATAGCGCCAGTTTTCGAGTGGTTCCTGTACCGGAACCTGCGGCGCGACATGCGGGCGCGGTTGGACAGCGACTGGTGGCTGCGGCTGAAGAACAGCCTGATGGACCGGGTCATGCGGCGGGACGAGCACGCCTACGCGGAGCCGTTCGCTGACTTGCTGCGGAATGCCTTCGAGCCGTCCAGCGAAGCGGTGCTGGAGATGGCCAGCCCCTACCTCGATCGCAGCTTCGAGGGCGAGGGTGTCATGACCATAGGTAAGGCAGTTGATTTCGCGGACAAGGGCCTGGCAGGGATAGTGACGATAATGCCGTTCACGTGCATGCCAGGGACAGTGTCACATGCGCTGATGCGGTTGGTGAAGAAAGACAAGGGCGGCATCCCGACACTGAATATGGTCTATGACGGGTCGGAGCAGGGCACGGCGCTGACGCGCCTGGAGGCGTTCATGTACAGCGCGCGGGAATACATGCGGAGCCACCCTCGGAAGACGGATAAGCAGCCGGCGGCTCATTGACGAGGGTCGGCGGCATGTCGGAGCCAGCCAGCCGCGAGCTCAGCAGTTGTGTTGAGCGCGTACATTTGGGGTAGGCACAAATACAACGGCAACCGGGGCTACTAACTCGCCACGGTTGTCTTTTCGTATGTGGCGGTCTCGGAGGTGCGCGTGCCGAGTGTCTCAGCAATGCGCTGTTTGAGCTCCGAGAGGTCGGATGATTTCACGACGTATGCGTCGGCGGCCCAGGTCATGAAATCGTCTTTGTAGGTGGAATAGGCGGTGTTGAGCAGCACGGGCATCTTGTTGTCAATCTCAAGGATGCGGCTCATGGCTGCAACGCCGTCCATTCCGGGCATGGCAATGTCGAGGACAACCATGTCAACGCCGCCAGCTTCGACGATTGAGACAGCCTCAGGGCCGTCCGCCGCCTCGATGACGTCATAACCTTCGAAGGCGAGTTCTTCGCGGTACAGGAGGCGCTGATTCTGGTCGTCATCTGCGATAAGCACAGTAGGCATACGCTCACTCTCCTTGTATAATCTAGCCCGAATTATTCACGAGTGAAATCGCGCACTTGGCAGGATTGGACAGGCTGTCCGTCTACGGGCACATAGAGCGGGTTCTGCCAAACAGTGCAAAATGACACACTGTGATGAGGCGAACCGACTCGGGCTGGAAGCTGGGAGGCCGCTAGCGCGCCCTCCCACCTGACCTGCGCGGGGCGCAGGTCAGGCCGAGCCACCCGTTCGTGAATGGTGCGGTTTAACCGGCTGCGGCCCGGCTTTGCTCCGGTTGTATCGGCTCGGTTTCATCGCGATTTGCATCTTTGCGGTCAGCAGGGAATATAATGGAGAAAGTCGTGCCCCGGCCGGGCTGGCTCTCGACGAGCATTTCGGCGCCCTGGTCCTGAACTATCTTCTTGCTGAGGGCGAGTCCCAAGCCCATTCCGCTGCTCTTGGTGGTGAAGAATGTATCGAATATCCTGTGGAGGTCGGCGGCGGGGATACCAATGCCGGTGTCAGCGACCTGGAGTGTCACGCCGTCACCCGGCCCGGGGAGGGCGGAAAGCGTAATGGTGCCGGACTCGGGCATGGCATCCACGGCGTTTCGTATGAGATTATCGAGAACTTGGTGGAGTTGGCGGCGATCAGTGCGTATCGCGGGGAGCTGGTCGCTGCATTCGACGTTGATGCGGAGACCGGAGGTGTTAAGACGCTTGCCGATGGTGTCGGCGCCTTCGTAGAGAATCTGGGAGACATCGCAGCGTTGGAGATGAGGTCGGCTGGGGCGGGAGAAGCCGAGCAGGCCGCTGAGTATGTTTTCGAGTCGGATAACTTCGTCGTAGATGACGCGGGAGTTGCGTTGCACCTTGTCGGGATGCTCAGCCTGGCGGAGCATGAGGTTGGCAAAGCCGCCGATGGTGGTGAGGGGGTTGCGTATCTCATGGGCAACGATGGCTGTCATCTCGCCGATGGCAGCAAGGCTTTCAGAGCGCAGAGCAGCTTCCTGTGCGGTCTGCAATTGTTCGTATGCAACCTCGAGTTCGGAGGCCCGCCGTTGCACCTCCTCGTATGCTCCGGCACTGTCTATGGCCAGCGCGGCATGGTTGGCGAGCGAGGTGAAAAGCTGCACGTCCAGCTCAGAAATCGGCTGGCGATTGACAAGATTGTCGGCATAGGCGATGCCGATATTGCGGTCTCTGGCTACGAGTGGGGCGATTACGAATTCGTCGGTTTGGAGCAATTGGCGGATACTGTCGGGGACGCGCGGATCATTGGTCGCATCAATGACATGCGCAGTCTTACGGTCATGGAGGACAGAGACAGGTAGTCTATGCGTGTCGCCCAGAGACATCTGCAACTCGCTGACAACATCGGCAAAGCGATTGTCTGCGGGTGTCTCCAAGCTCTCATAGTCGGCCAGGAAGTCCTCGATGCTCGTGTAGTCAGTCTCGACATTTGACCAGACTTGAAGGGCCTCATCGGTGTTGGCAGGTCCGACGGCCATTTTGGTGCGGAGTGTGTCGGTCTCCTCGTCAACGAGCATGAGGAAGGCACGGTTGAATCCCAAGCCGACGGCACCGCCGGCTGTCATAGCCGTTAGGATAGCGTGGAGGAGGCGTGGGAGATCAAGCATGCCTAACATCGCTTTTGCAGTCTGCTGGAGTACGGAGCGTTCATAGAGCTGGCGGTAGCGTTCGGTAATATCCTCGAGAGTGAGCAGAACGTTGTGGCGGCCGGAGGGATCCGCAACCGGGTCGAGACGCATATTAAGAGTGCGCTCGCCGTGGTCTTCTGTCGCATAACGATAGCCGGACCACTGCACACGCTCGGCAGTCTTCAGCGTAGAAGTCAATGCATCGCCGAGGCCGGCATCACGAAGCAAGCTTTCCGGGAAGACGTCGGCGATGTTCTTGCCGTGGACATCACTCTGGCTGAGGCCGCGCTGGTGGCAATAGGCAGGATTAGCCAGGACGATGGTCAGGTCGGAATTGATCATAAGGAGACGGACAGGCAAGGCGGCGATGACGTTGGCGTAGAGGTCCCTCTGGCGTCGGGTCTGCTCAAGTAGCGTCGCACAGGGGTATTCTGCGAGTTCACCGCCAGTCGGTAGTGCCATATTCTGGTTGTTTTCGGCCACCGCTATGCTCCCCTACCCTGGTTAGGCCGGCACCGCGATGTTGGCTTCGAGGGTGTCTTCGCGGAGTGCAATTGCCGCCTGTTCAGGGGACACCGGGTTGATGTAGAAGCCAGTGGCCCATTCGAAGCCGGCGATCTTGGTAAGCCGTGGCATGAGTTCAATGTGCCAGTGGTAATCGCAGTTGATGGTCCCCCAGTACTCCGGATGGCCGGGTCGCGGCGTCATGTTGGGAGCTGTCTGGATCATCATATTATATGCAGGATCGCCCAGGATGTTTCGGTACTGGGTGAGGAGCCGGGAGATGATGTCTGCCAGCGCTTCTTTCTGCTCGCGGCTCATGAGCACAAAATCGTGCTGGTGCTGCAGGGGAAATATATTGACCTCGAATGGGAAGCGGGCGGCGAACACGGAGAGTACGACGAAATGGTTGTTTTGCATGACCACACGCTCCGGCATGGCCAGTTCCTGTTCGATGAGGTCGCAGAAGATGCAGCGTTCCTTGTGGTGATAGTGGTTGCGAGCCGCAGTGAGCTTCTCACTGACAAGTTTCGGGACGGTGGGGAGGGCTATGATCTGGGAATGTGGATGGCTGAGAGATGCGCCGGCGGCCGCGCCGTAGTTGCGGAAGACGACTATGTGGCGAAAGCGCTTGTCGCTGCGGAGGTCAAGCACGCGGTGGATGAGGGTGTCAAGTATCTTGACTATGTGGTCGCGTGGCATTGCCGGCAACTGCGCAGAATGTTCGGGGCTCTCGATGACTACCTCGTGTGCGCCGACTCCGGTTATGGAGTCGAAAAAGCCAATTCCGGATCGTTTGAGGGTGCCCTCGACGGTGAGTGCGGCGAATTTGTTGGGAACGACTCGGACATCCCATCCGGCGGTGTCGGGGCGGCGGTTGATGTCAGAGGCGAAAGCGACTATCTCCGGGGGGGTGGTATGTTCGTTGCCGCCACAGAAAGGGCAATTGGTGGTAGGATCAGGTTCGTGCTTGGTCGCGAAGTCGTGGGGACGGTGGCCGCGTTCAGCCGCAATTATTACCCAGTGATCCAGCACCGGGTCCTTACGGAGTTCTGACATCCATTCGCCTCCTGGGAGCAAAAGCTGCTACGGTGTGTGAGATACGTACTGCAATGGTGGTGCCGGAATCAGTGGTGGAGTGATAATTGTGCTAACAGCCCCTCCAGGAGGTAGGCCCGGGGCGAGCTGTGGGAGATGGTTGAGGGGCTGTGGTTGCTTGACTTGCTCTCCGGCAGCAGATATACTTCAAATCGGACTGTCTGGCGGTCCAAATGTAAGTCGGTGAAAGGTCCGCAGCAATCATAGCAATCATGTCTGTCCCATCGAGAAGGTGAGCAGATGAGACGCCGCAGGTGGATTATCATAGTTTCCGCCTTCATTGTAGTCGGTGTAGCGGGGTTCCTGCTGCTGCAGAACGGTCCGCTGGCACAGCCCCCCCCACCCCCCCCCGGCGGGCCTGAAATGGGTCCGGATATGATGGGGCCACCTGGTATGGAAGGGATGGGCGGCGGCGGTGGGGGAGGTGAAGGCGGTCTCGAGTGGACCGAGCGTGAAAAGCCGCCTGATGAGCTGGCGATGACGTATGATGACTTCATCGCCCAGACCGGTCTGGAACCCAATATCCCGGACCGCTTTACGATAGATGCCGAGGGCGAGCCGATTACGGCGACCTTCAACTCGTGGATGCAGTTGCAGCGGGTGTATGTGGGCGGCAAGGAAGTGCGGCTGGAAGAGCTTCAGCCGGGTCGCGTCGGGGCTCGACTGACACGCGAGGCCAGAGAGTGGGGCGCGTACAAGTATCAGAGTGGCTACGAACTGGGCAAGCTGTATTCACAGGGCGTCGACGGGTTCACATTCAAGGTCAGCTACCCGGTGATGGCGGATATACACTTGGGCGGCCTGGAGGTCAGCAAAATCGGCCCCGGCTCGATGAGTGTCATCGTCGTGATGCAGGTGCGGCCGAGCCTCCAGCGCAGCTATGGTCAGAAAGTCTATACTCGGATGAAGAAGTATGACTGTCTGGGCTATGGGAATGCGGCGGGCGGCAGTCTCGCAGTTACCTCGGCCCCCTTCGCGATCCACACGTTCAAGGGGGGATACTGGCGGCCGCACAAGCTCAACCTGGATCCTTCCGCCACCGTGATATGGGGTGCTCTGTGGGCGCAGAATATAGTCCGGCTCAATGTCAAGAACCGTAACGGGGATGTAATCTACACGGCGGACCAGTCGGCGGGACAAGGGCCGGACATTTTGTCGCGGATTCTGAACCCGCCGGAGTTGTACTATAACCCGAAATGGCGGTTGCTGATTCCGCCGGAGGACCTGAAGTTCCAAGGTGGGCGGCTCAACCTCAACGGCACCAAGGGCTGGGCATATCTCTTCACTTTCTCGCTGTCACCGGAAGAAGCTATCCAGATGCACAGCGCGAGTGCGGAACTGATCGGTCTTGAGGAGCAAGTGATTGAGGATATAGCCCGTGGGGCGGCACCGACTGCAGCTCCTGCCGGCGGCGCGGGAGGGATGCCGGGCGAGCCGGGAATGCCGGGTGAGCCGGGAATGCCGGGTGAGCCGGGAATGCCACCTCCGGAAATGGACATGCCGCCACCTGCTTGAGCAGCGGCTGCAGTAGCGTAGAAATACGAGGCCGCATCAGCGTTTAATTATAGGGATAAGAAACATTACAGGACGGGGACTCGTGCCCCGTCCTGTGGATTCGTGGCCCCCTCCGCCAGGGCGCAAGGCGCCCAATGGTGGAAATCGTACCACCCGCGGGCAATACTCAGGCCGTCGGGCCTGCCGTTGCCTCAGTCCGTCTGGGTCTCTTTGTGGCTACTGCAGCGCTTCGGCCAGCGTTTCCCAGTCCTCTCCGATACGCGTCATCGGTTGTGAGGAGCATCCGGTGATGGTTTCTCCCCTGACGACGGCGGCAATGTCGGCCTGATTGCCAGCCGGCAGCAGCATGTCAATGATGAACTCACTGCCCGTCGTCTCGTCGCGATGGTTGGGAACATCGAGGCTGAGTGTGTGGTCGCCGGTGGTGAGTATCTCCGTCACGTCGGCGGCATAGTAGAACTTGGTCGGGCGGGGCTTGATGACCTTGTGGCCGTCTATGAGTACCGTCGGCGCTACCCAGTTGACATCGAGATAAACGTCTCTGCGCTGCGGATACCAGGTCTGAATGCGGGCGGCTTTGGCTGCGATTTCGGGGATCTGCAGGAGCGCTTTGAAGTAGGCCGACATCCGTCGCTCTTTGGGACTCTGGCCGGAGAATGCCACGTACTTGTAGATGTGGGCCGGGGCGGAGTAGTACGAGCCGTCACGGACGCCGAGTGTGATGCCCGCTCCGGAGGCCCGCATGTAGTTCATCGTCTTCGTGGCCTCGTTCTCAAGCTGGTCCACGGTGACGAAGCTGTCGAGGGCGCGAGGGCTGCAGAGGCAGACAATCCCGTCAGTCGTCACGGTGACCATCGTGCCCCTGGTCGCCATCATGAAGGAGACGGTATTGTCCGTGGTGCCGATGATCTGGTAGCTATTGCGCTCGAGTTCGGCCTGGAGGGGGTCCAGCGCGACCGGTCGGGTAGTCACGCGGTAGGCTACCGCTGACTTGTAGGTCTCGGCTACGGGCGGTGCTATGGTCAGCGGCTTCGCAGGTGTATCGGTCGCCGGCTTCGTCGTGGCCGCCGGTGTACCCGCAGTCGCGGGCTTCCCGCCGATGACGATCTTGTCGTCCTTGACGTAGAAGGTGGCGCCCGCCCCGTTGAGCATGATGCTGACGGTGTCGCCGTCTTTCAGCGCGGCCAGCAGTTGGAAGATCGCCGCGCTCTGGGAGAATGACGCTTCCGGGAATGTCTTTGCGACGGCCGCCCGCGCAGATTCCTCACTGGCCGCCCAGACGGATACAGCCGTCAGACACAGGCATACAACCATCAGCCAACACAGCTTCTTCATCGCAGATGTCTCCTTTTTGTCTTACCGCACTCCACCGTTGTCTCATCCTCCTGCAACGAGTACTCGCGGAGGAGTTACTCACATACTATTGTCCCATTGTGGCAGAGATTCCTTCTGCGAAAGCCAGGAAAAAGGGGAAGTTCGGGCGGGTGGCGAAATATCCTGGCACAAGGACGGGTGGCGTTAGATCTAACAGGCGAATCATAATGCTGGAGGGAAGACGATGGCATTCGACTATGCTGAGACGCCGGGCAATACCGAATGGTTCGTGCATGACCGATTTGGGATGTTTATCCACTGGGGCGTGTATGCCGCTGCCGGGCGGCATGAGTGGGTGAAGAAGTATGAGGCGATACGTGACGAGGATTACCAGAAGTACTTCGACCACTTCGACCCGGACCTCTACGATCCCGTCGTCTGGGCAAAGCTGGCGAAGGCAGCGGGCATGAAGTACTTCGTGATCACCACCAAGCACCATGACGGCTGCTGCATGTTTGACAACCCGCTGACAGACTGGAAGGTGACCAACGCGCCGGCGGGCCGCGACCTGATCGCGCCGATGGTCGAGGCGTTCCGGGCCGAGGGGCTGAAGGTGGGCTTCTACCATTCGCTGATTGACTGGACGCACGCGGAATACACTATTGACGGGCATCATCCTCTGTGCGATGACGAGGAGTATGTAAGGGCGAATCAGGACCGGGACTGGGACAAATACGTCGAGTACCTGCACGGCTCGGTCCGCTACCTGCTGAGCAACTACGGCAAGGTGGATTATCTCTTCTTCGATTACTCGTATTCGCAGATGCCGGCGAAAGGTCTGCTGGCAGCGGGCAAGGGCAAGGATGACTGGCACGCGGAGGAGCTGCTCGCGCTCTGCCGCGAGTTGCAGCCAGGGATCATTATCAATGACCGCACCGAAATCCCTCAGGACCTATCCACACCCGAGCAGGTTCAGCCCGCCGAACCGTTCCGCAACGAGGAAGGCAAGCTAATAGTATGGGAGTCATGCCAGACGTTCTCGGGTAGCTGGGGCTACTACCGCGACCAGCTTGACTGGAAGTCACCGGAACTGATCCTGAAGATGCTTATTGACGGGGTCTCGAAGGGCGGTAACATGCTGTTCAATGTCGGCCCCAATGGCCGGGGGGAGATCGAGCCGCGAGCCGTCGAGAGGCTCAATGCGGTTGGCGAGTGGTTCCGTGTCAACGGGCGCTCGATTTACGGCTGCGGGCCGAGTGAGTTCACGCCGCCTGCCGACGGGCGCTTCACCCGCAATGCCGAGGGTGACCGCCTCTATCTGCACATGTTTTCGTGGCCCTTCAAGCACATCTACTGTCCGAACATGGCTGACCGGGTGGACTATGCGCAACTGCTGGATGACGGCTCGGAGATCAAGATTACGCCGCCGGAGAAGGTGTCCCACCGGCTCCAGAAGGCCGATCAGAATACGCTGATTTTGGAGATCCCGGTGCAGAAGCCGCCGGTAATGGTGCCGGTGATAGAACTGTTTCTGAAGTAGAGCCGGCCACAATCTGCCGAGTATCTGACGCCCGCTTCGCACCATGGAGCGGGCGTCTGCGCTCGAGGAGCCATGTTCGGGCCACGGCTGCGGCGGGAGGGATTGCTCTGCAGCGTGGGAAATATGTATGCGTGCAGCATTGTTTGTGATAAGCACTACGCTGGATGAGCTCATTTTCATCAGCTGGTTTGCGGGTGGGGAGGTATCCCATTCGGGGATGTGCTTCTATCGGGGACTGGGCAAGATGTTCTATTTCCGGCCCGGGCATGAGACGCTGCCGATTTATGCACCGTGCGTGTATCTGGAGCGCGAGGAATGAACTCGCCTGCCGGGTATCAGCGATAGGAAAAGGGAAGGACGAATGGCATTGAAATGGGGAATAGTGGTGACGATAGCGGTACTTGCGGCGGCTGGGTTAGTGTCTGCGCAGCCTGTCTTTGACTATGTCAACAGGCCCGATGATGTGTACGGGTGGGAGGTGACAGGAGAGAGGCCGCTAAGTTCAGGCGCAACGATGACGGAATTGAGGCTGACCTCGCAGGTGTGGCAGGGGATCGAATGGCGGCACCGGGTGCAAGTGCTTACACCGGATGGAATGGAGTATCCGGAGACGGCGCTGCTACTGATAACCGGCGGCACTGCGGGTGCTGATGACCTGTCGCTGCTGGGGACCGTGGCAGGTATGATGTCGGCGCCGGTTGTGGTGCTGGGCGACATTCCGAACCAGCCGCTATTTGATAACCTGAGTGAGGATGCGCTGATCGCCTTCACCTTTCGGAAGGCGCTGGAGACGGGGCAGACGGACTGGCCACTACTGTTCCCGATGACGAAGGCGGCGGTGAAGGTGATGGATGCAGTGGAAGAATACACACAGAAGGCATGGGAGAAACCGGTGAGGAGCTTCTTTGTGACCGGAGCGTCGAAGCGCGGCTGGACAACGTGGTTCACAGCGGTGGTTGCTGCGGAGCGGATCGTGGGGATCGCGCCGATGGTGTATGACAATCTGAACCTGGCGGCGCAGATGGGGCTGCACCTGGAGGCCTGGGGTGAGTACAGCGAGCAGATAAATGACTATACGGAGCTGGGATTGCCGGAGCTGCTGGCCTCCGGGAAGGGCGAGATGCTGGCCGGCATGGTTGACCCGTACACGTACATGGCGCGCGCGACCATGCCCAAGCTGATCATAACGGCAACGAACGACCGCTACTGGCCGCTGGATGCTGCAAAGCTGTATTTCGGCGAGTTGCCGGAACCGAAGTACATCCTCTACGTGCCGAACCGCGGCCACAGTCTGGGTGATTACGTGCGGGTGATAGCGGCCCAAGCGGGGTTTTTCGCGGCATGTACGGGCCGAGCGCAGCTTCCGAAGCTGGAGTGGAAATCTGAACAGGGGCGACACCTCAAGCTGCATGTGTCGTCGGATATCGTGCCCTTGAGGGTGCGGCAGTGGACGGCATGGGCGGCGACCCGGGACTTCCGCGAAGCACAGTGGACATCGCGAGAGTTACGGCCGCATGAGGGGAAGTACACCGGGCGACTGGCGTACCCAAATGAAGGTTTCGCGGCGATGTTCGCGGAGGTCGTCTATGAAATCGAGGGTCGCCAGATGCCGCTGTCATCGAGTGTGAACATCGTCGGGCCGCGTGGAGAATGAAGCGGCTGTGGAAAACGCCTTTTTGGGGTAATCTAGCGGCAGGAATAGACCGCTGTATGGCGAAGTATTGTAGTGAATGAGTAGATGTCCGCGTAGCAGCGGATAAGTTTATGAATTGTGAGGTGATGGAAGATGACTGGGAAGAAGTTGTCGGCCCGAGACATGCTGCTTATAGCAGCAGTTGTTGTGTCAGGTGCGCTGTTTGTTTCGAGTGGCGTCTATTCGGGGAGCCTCGTTCCGGCGCCGAGCGCCGCGCATGCTGATGACGAGGAGACAGCCACAGCGCCGGCAAATGTTGTTGGCGGTGAGGGTGGCGAGGTGACGGTGAATGGGAATGTGGCGTTGCGGATCCGGGCTTCGGCCGGGGGACTGAGTGCTGCGGAGAGGGCAGTGGTCGTGCGCGACCGGCTGCAGGACTTGCTCAACAGCGGGATCGAGCCGAGTGACGTCCATGCGGGCATGATCCGCGGGCAAGCGGCCGTTATGGCAGGTGATGAAATCGTCGTCACAGTTGACAGCACACATGCGCGGCTGAATTCGACGACGCCGGCAAAGCTGGCGAACGGGTGGGCTGCCAATGTGGCACATGCGATGGGCGGCGAGCCGGGGGCGTCCACGGTAGTTTCGGATGCAGCGCAGACAGTGACCGAGTGGCAGCCGTCAGAGCCGTACTCGGACAAAGAGGTGCCGATCATCTCGATAGGGCGTGGGATTCGTATCGGGATAGCGCGCGTGAGCGGTCCGAGTTCGCAGGTGCGCACCGTGCAGGCAGTAGCGCAACTGGAGTCAAGGCTGCAAAAGTTCGGGGATGTCGAGATCTATGTGCCGATTTCAACGAAGACACCGGGCAAGACGCTGGACCGCGTGAACGAATGCGCTGTCGTCGGCCTGGCGGATTTGAAGCTTTAGGAGTGATGAAGATGAAAGCGACAACGCGCAAACTAATGGCGTGTCTGACTGCCATGTTCGTGATTGCAGCGGTAATGAACTTCGCTACACCGCCGCAAAGCGCACACGGGATTGACTTCGGGAATGTTGTAGGTGATCTGCTTAAGATCGGGGGGATCGGGTTTGTGGTCAAGCAGTTCGATACGGAGATAGACAAGGGCATCAACGAAATAATGGCCAAGAACGGTGTGATGCCTGAGGCAAAGACGAAAGTGGTTCCAATAATCCGTATCGGGCTGAGTGATCCGACGGCAGTCGGTGCGGCGCAAGTGGTCGGTCCGCCGACGCAGGTGGACAAGGTGCAGGCGGTCGGTGAGAGCCAGATCCGGTTAGGTGGCATCGGTGGGAGGATTCTGCTCCCACTTTCGACCAAGAAGGCCGTTACCAAGAGTGTGCGCGGTGTGGGTGGTGTCGGCATCTCGGCCAATATCAAGATAAACATCTAGCGGTCAACGCATCCCGTCTATCAGACAACAGCGGGGAGATGGTCGCAGGTGAAATGGCTTCTCGGCGTGATTGGGATCGCCGTAGCTGCGGCATTGTTGGTCGCGGCAGGGGGCCATTTGGCTGAAGGGGCGGGGTATCAATATACGTCCGCTGCCACAGGCCGCCTGGTGCCCGCGTCACGGTTGGATACCCCGCTCGGTGTCGTGACCTGTGAGCGTCACCGTGTGATGTTGAGCGCGGATGGGCTGACGGCCACGGAACTTTTACGGACGGCAGATACCGTGCTGAGTGTGATGGAAGCACACCCTCCGGGCGCGGAATTGCCCCAACTGCTGGTGCTGACCGCTGAGGAGATGAAGGCGGGGCGCTGGTGGAAGAGCCACCTGTACCTGCTATCCCCCGATGAGCCCGGTGAGGCCAAGTTGCTGTCGCCGGAGTCACACTACAACTTCTGGGATATGTCTGTCGGCGATGTGGATGGCGATGGTTGGGAGGAGGTGGCGCTGTGCACGTATTCATGCACGGCGCGTGATGCTGAGTACGCGCAGCGGTTCTTTGTGTATAGCTGGGATGAGGAGGGGGATTTGTACCCGCGCTGGCGTGGGAGTCGGCTGTGCCGGCCGTACGTGTCGGCGCAACTGGCGGACATTGTCGGTGATGAGAAGGCGGAACTGGTCTCGGTCGAGGTGGGGCTGAATGGTGGGGAGATGCTAGTGGCGTATGAATGGAACCAGTTCGGCTTCTGGGGGCTGGGACATACGCGTGAGTATGAAGAGGTGAGGATAGTGGAGGCGCCCGGAATGACGGCGAGTGGCGAGAAGGGCGTGTCGGCGATGCTCACCTTCCCCAATGGGCGTCAGGAACAGGCGTTCCTGGTGGTCAGCGACGACAGGATTGACCGGATGAATGCGGAAATTCAGTGAAGCCAGGAGGAATTGAGATGAAACGCGCTATGTGTGTCGTGGTGCTGGCGGCGATAGTAATGCTGACTTTTAGTACAGGATGCCGCAAGAAGGTCGAGCCACCACCCGAGGGCACCTTGCCGCAGGTGCCGGAGGTCGCAGCGCAGGCGAGAGAGACGGGCTTCAGCATCGAGCTGGGTGAGCCGCCGCAGTTTGAGGCGAAAGTCGAGCCGTATGAGATCGCCGAGGGCTTGGGCAATGTGGCGAATCTGGCGCAGTTCAAGGATGATCTGCGGCCCGAGCACATCAAGGCCATCGCGGAGAACGGTTTCGTAGTGGTGCCGGCGGAGTGGCGGCAGATGGAGTTCGTCTATGAACTGAACAACTACGAGCGGGCGCATAAGCCGAGCGTGGCGACGGCGGACTCGATTCTGCACACGTTTCACATCTTCTATGACTATGTGCTGCGGACGATCGAAGTGAGTACGCTGTACGAGCGGGCAAGCACGCTGGCGGTCGGTCTGCTGGAGGGCGCGCAGGCGTCATACGAGGCTGCCACGGAGGCGGAGATTAGGGAGGCGGCGCTGTGCAACTTCGCGTTTGCGGCGGTGCCGGCGGCGCTGCTGGAAGTCGAGCACGAGGTGGCGATTCCGGAGGAGGTAGCGGAGCTTGTCGCAGCGGAGCTGGCGCTGATCGAGGCACACGAGGACTTCAGGATGTCGCCCACGGTCGGGTTCAAGGTGGATTACTCGCAGTTCGTCCCTCGCGGGCACTACACCCGCAGCGAGAAGCTGAAGCGGTATTTCAAGGGAATGATGTGGTATGGACTGATGCCGGTGGCGATGCGCAACATGAGGGATGAACTGGCGCCACGGCAGTGCCGGCAGGCGGTGCTGCTTGCGCAGATTGTGCTGAATGGCAAGGCGGGGGATGAGGCGCTGACGGAGGTGTGGAAGGATGTGTACGAGCCGACCGCGTTCATGGTCGGATTCGCTGATGACAATACCCCTGATGATTTCGGGGAGGCGATGACAAGGCTGTTCGGGGCGGCGCTGGAGACGCAGAAGCTGATTCCGCAGGATAACCTGGAGAAGCTGGCCGATGAGGTGCTGAAGCTGCGGCCGCCGGGGATCGTGATGGCTTCTATCAGGAAGGATCCACAAAAGCCGGGTATTCCCCAGTTCCGGGTGATGGGCCAGCGGTATGTGCTGGACTCGCACATTTTCCAGATGATGGTTACGCCGCACGTAGGGAAAGGCGAGGCGCCACCTGATTTCCCCGGTACGTACAATGTGCGGACGTTCCCGATGGGGCTAGACCTGATGTCGGTGCTGGGATCGAAACGCGCCTATGAGATAGCTGACGAGGTGCACCAGCAGACCAACTTCGGCAACTATGCCGAGCAGACTGAAAAGATGCGGGAAGAGGTTGGGGCCTATACCGAAAGGGACTGGACGAAGAATGTGTATGCCGGATGGCTGCACACGCTGAAACTCCTCGTGGAGGTCAAGGGCGAGGGCTATCCGTCTTTTATGCTGACTGAGGCATGGGTGGACAAGGCGCTGAATGCGGCGCTGGGAAGCTGGGCTGAGTTGCGACATGACACGATCCTGTATGCGAAGCAGTCGGTGGTAGCCGAATGTGGTGGCGAAGGTGGCGAGCAGAAACCGCCACCACCGCCGAAGGGCTATGTGGAGCCGGAGGTGCTGACGTACTGGCGGCTGCGGCTGCTGGCGACGCAACTGCGCGACGGGCTGCAGGAACGCAATCTGCTGACCGACGAGATGCTTGTCGAGTCGTTTGGTGAACTGATCTCGCTGCTGCAGTTCCTGGAGGACGTATCTGTTAAGGAACTTACGGGGCAGCAACTGAGCGCGGAGGAGTTCCAGGAAATCGAGTACTATGGCGACACTCTCAGCCGTCTGAACCTGTACTCGAAACGCGGCGCCGAGGGCGATGAGATCACCTCGATGACTGATAAGGATATGGCCGTCATCGCGGATGTTCACACGGGGACTATAGGCGGCCCGCTCTATGCTCTGGAAGAAGGCGTCGGCCACGCGAACGAGATATATGTGGTCTATCCGCTGGATGGGAAGCTGCTGCTGGGTCGCGGCGCAGTGTTTGACTACTATGAGTTCATCGTGCCTGTTGCCGAGCGGATGACTGACGAGCAGTGGCAGCAGAAACTGGAGTCGGGGAGCCCGCCACAACCGCCGAAGTGGACGGAGAGCTTCCTCAGCCCGTACAGGGGAAGTGGGGAGACAATCGAGTTCCAGGACATCCCGGAATTCACCACGGGAGGCTGCTGATTGCTGCGGCGGGTGGCGCTGGGTATTGCGGCATTGAGCGTGCTGATGTGTGGGTGTCGCGGACCGCGCTCCGAGCCGCATGTGAGGCTGGTCTGTGTCGGCGATGTGATGCTGGGACGCGGCGTGGCGGAGACCTGCGCACGGGAGGGCAACGACTACCCGTTCGAGCAGGTAGCGGCGCTGCTGCAGGCCGGAGATGTGACGTTCGGGAATCTCGAGGCGGTCATGACAAATCGTGAGACGCGCTTCCCGCGTGTGAATGCCCTGCGCGCGGAGCCGGCGATGGCTGCGGTGCTGAAGCAAGTCGGGTTCGATGTGATGAGCCTGGCTAACAACCATGTGATAGACTACCAGCGGGCGGGCCTGGAGCAGTGCATGGGCCTGCTGGAAGCAGAGGGCATCAGGCCCGTCGGCGTTGGCGACACGCTCGCCGGAGCAAAAAAGGGCGCGGTAATAAGCGTCAGCGGCCTGCGTGTCGGCTTTCTTGCCTACAGCCATTTCCCCTACACGACCTTCATTCACGATCCGGAGCGCGAGAGCATCCTGTTGCTCAATGATGAGATGCTGCGCGAGACGGTTGCGGCACTGGCCGAGCGTTGTGATGTGGTGGTGGTATCGTTTCATTGGGGTAAAGAAGGCAGTCGTAATGTGTCCGACTACGAACGGGGTCTGGCGCATTTGGCGGTCGAGTTGGGCGCGGATGTAGTCGTCGGCCATCACGCGCATGTCTGCGGAGAAGTCGAGACGTACCAGGGGGCTCTGATCGCGTATTGCCTGGGGAACCTGGTCTTTGACGAGCAGAGCTATGGTGGGAATGAGGGCTATGTACTAAGCTGTGATGTTACGCGCGACGGCGTGGCGGATTATTCACTGACACAGGTGGAGGTCGTTGACGGGCAAGCACGAATACGGAATGGCGATGAAGGCGGAGGATGAAGCACGGGAGATAAAGGAAAGAAGATCGGTCCCAAGCAATATGCGGCACAGGGCAACGCCGCCTCGGGGGCGGAAGCAGAGGTTCCGCGTGAAGCTGAGGATGGACCAAGCATAGCTTGTCCCGTTCTCACCTGTCTATTGTAGAGTGAATGCGGACGATGTCAGCCAGGTGGGCGCTTTGAGGATGAAACGATAGATGCTATACGTATGTGATTTGCATGTGCATATCGGGCGGGCGAGTAATGGGGAGGCAGTGAAGATCACCGCCTCGCGTGACCTGACCTTTGAGAATATTGCGAGGGAAGCCGGCGAGCGCAAGGGTATTGATGTGGTCGGAGTGGTAGATTGTGCTTCGCCGCCGGTCATTGAGGACATTCAGGCGATGCTGGATAGCGGCGAGATGGTGCCCATCGAGGGAGGAGGGCTGCGGTACCGGGATACGGTGACGATGATCCTGGGAGCGGAGATCGAGACGCGAGAGCCGGGCGGGGGAATGTCTCACCATGTCAGCTACTTCCCGACGTTGGAGCAGCTCAGAAAGTTTTCGGTGAGGATGCAGGAGCATGTGACGAACATGAACCTGTCGTCGCAAGCGTGTGGATTGTCGGCGCGAGAGCTTTTCGATACGGCGAGCGAGTACGGGGCGCTGTTTGTGCCCGCGCATTGTTTCACGCCGCATAAGAGCCCGTATGGGGCCTGCACGGACCGGATGGAGGAGATGTTCGGGGAGGCGTGGGAGCAGATACCGGCGATAGAGCTGGGGCTTTCGGCGGATGCCGATATGGCGGACAGTATCGCCGAACTGGCGGAGAAGAGCTTCCTGTCGAACTCGGATGCGCATAGCCTGCCGCGCATCGGGCGGGAGTACAACCTGATTGAGATGGAGGCGGCGTCGCAGGAGGAACTGGCGAAGGCACTATGGCGGGAGGATGGTCGGGGCGTGGCGGCGAACTTCGGGTTGGACCCGCGTTTGGGGAAATATCATCGGACCTTTTGTGAAGATTGCGGGCATATCGCGCTGGGGGACCCGCCGGTGGAGGTCTGCGAGCGCTGTGGGAGCAAGAGGACAACGCGGGGCGTGCGCGACCGGATCGCGCAGATAGCCGACTACGATGAACCGCAGCGCCCGGCGCACCGGGGACCATATCAGTATCAGGTGCCGCTGCAATTCGTGCCGGGCGTAGGGACAGTGACGCTGAACCGGCTCATCAACGCGTTTGGCAGTGAGATGGCAGTGCTGCACCAGGCTACGCGGGATGAGATCGGGCGCGTAGTGGGGCAGAAAGTGGCGGACCTGATAGTGCAGGCGCGTGCGGGTACGCTGCCACTGCAGGCCGGCGGCGGCGGGAGGTATGGCAGGGCGCTGACGAAGAAGGCTAGCGGGCAGATCAGGTTGCCGGGGGTAAGGTGAAGGGGGAACGGCAAGAGGCGACGGCGAACGCAAACGGCATTGATAAGCGGCATTGACAGGCAAGGATGCCTGTCCTCCAAACGGCTTACGACATAAGGCAATGGCGGGCCAGGCAAGCAGGTGGCGATATGATGCAAAGACGCAATGTGAGCAGTCACACGAGAGGGGAATTGCATTGAAAATCTGTTACATCGGAGCGGGAAATTTCAGCAATACTTTCATCTATCCGCAGTTGGCGCGGCATGAGGTCGAGTTGGCTGCGGTCTGTGACCTGGTCGAGGAGAAGGCCCAGGCCGCGGCGGCGATGTATGGCTTTGAGAAGGTCTATACGGATTTCGAGAAGATGCTGGACGAGCAGCAGCCGGATGCGGTGTTTTGTATCGGCGCGAAGAACATGCACTATACGGTGGGCATGCAGGTAATTGAGCGTGGCTTCCCGGTCTATGTGCAGAAGCCGCCGGCGGCGACCGTGGAACAGACGCGTGAGATGGCGGCGCTGGCCGAGGCGAAGAAGACGGTCTGCCACGTGGGGTTCAATATGCGCTCCTCGGGCGCGGTGGCGATGACGAAGAAGCTGCTGGAGGGCGATGAGTTCGGTGCGCCGACGCTGCTGATCTGTCGGTACGGGCTATTCGCAGGCAAGACGTGGTGGGCCGGGATCCATGACCAGCATTGCCACGCAATAGATGCAGTATTGTACCTGCTGGGTGGTGTAGCAAGCGTGCATGTGGAGCCGCTGCCGGCGGAGGGCGTGCGGGGATATGTGGCGGCGATGGTGATGGAGAACGGAGCCGTGGCGACTCTCAACACGACTTCGGAGCAGGATATGCGGGATGAGTTCTTCTACTTCGAGGTAACCGGCCGCGGAAAGCACTGCGTGATTTCGCATGACGGCGACCTGCGGTATCACCGGCCGGAGGGGGATGATCTATGCCTGCGGGCGGGGACATATTTCCCAAGCCGGCTGCTGGATCATTTCGGGTATGTGAGTGATGTAGCCAATTTTCTGGCGGCAGCGCGGGGAGAAGAGGCCGACCGCTGTCCTGTGGGAGACACGATCGGGACGATGGAACTTGTAGATGAGATCTATCGTCAGTGCAGGGAAAGGGGTGGGCCAGAATGAAATTCGCGGCGGCGATGCTGAATGTAGCAGGTTTCGGCGATAAGAGTGTACGCTTCTCGGATGCGCTGCAGACCATCAGCGAGTGCGGCTTCGAGCAGGTGATGCTGCTGTCGGTGCGCAACAGCGGGCCGGTGCTGCAACGAGGGGTGACGCCGAACGGGGCACTGGTGGACCTGACGAAATCAGACCTGGATGTAGTGGCCGGTGCGCTGGAGCGGGCAAAGCTGCAACCG
>CAZCJS010000040.1:0-20432 GCA_964498775.1 uncultured Armatimonadia bacterium | reverse complement strand
CGGCGAATGCGGCGGCCCGGTAGCCACCTACGAATTCGTGACCAAGTGGGGCTCTGGGGGCTCCGGCGAGGGACAGTTCCGGTACCCCAAACACGTCGCTGTGGATCGAGACGGAGATGTCTACGTGGCAGACCAGAGCAACCATCGCATCCAGAAGTTCACCCGCGATGGCACATTCATCACCAAGTGGGGATCAGCGGGCGCCGGCGATGGGCAGTTCAGCTACCCCTTCGGTGTGGCTGTGGGTCCAGGCGGAAATGTGTACGTGGCAGAGTGGGGCAACCATCGCGTCCAGAAGTTCACCAGCGACGGCAGCTTCATCACCAAGTGGGGCTCGGAGGGCGACGCCGATGGACAATTCGACAGCCCCAAAGGTGTGACTGTGGGTGCAGCCGGAAATGTGTACGTGGCGGATGCTCAGAACGATCGCATCCAGGAGTTCACCAGCGACGGCAGCTTCATCACCAAGTGGGGCTCTGAGGGCTCCGCCGATGGACAATTCAGCAACCCCTGCGATGTGGCTGTGGACGCAGACGGCGATGTGTACGTGGCAGATAGTTACAACAGCCGCATCGAGAAGTTCACCAGCGACGGCAGCTTCATCACCAAGTGGGGCTCCTATGGCTCCGGCGATGGGCAATTTTGGCGCGCAACAGCTGTGGCTGTGGATGCAGACAAGAATGTGTACGTATGCGACTGGGGCCGCGACCGCATCCAGAAGTTCACCGGCACTGGCACCTTCATCACCAAGTGGGGCTCTGAGGGCTCCGGCGATGGACAGTTCATGGACCCCTACGGTGTGGCTCTGGATGCAGACGGAGATGTGTACGTGGCAGACTCTGGCAACCATCGTATCCAGAAGTTCCGGCCCGTGACGCCGTAGCAGCGTCGGCCTATCGCCACCCGTTTTCGGCACTTGTATTGCGGGCGTCAGCCTTGCAGGAAGCTCAAATCTCAGACACGCAGAAGCGGCACGAATACCACTACCTCCGTGCCGCTCTTAGCTTGTCTGCTTGGCTCTGCCCCACTTGCGGGTTACTACTCGCCGGCTGCCTTTGCCATCCTTGCCAGAAGCGATTTGCGCCGTGAGGCCGTATTCTTCGTCAGAATCCCCTGCTTGGCCGCCTTGTCAATTGCCTGTTGAGCCTGACGCAGCGCTTCAGCCGTCGCTTCTGCGTCCCCGTTCTCAATGACGCGACTCACAGCCTTAATGGCCTCTTTCATAGTGCGCTTACGGCCTACATTGCGCAGCTTCCGCTTGCGCGACTGGCGCAGGTTCTTTGCTCTCGATCTTAATTGCGGCATAGCTCTAGATGCACTCCTTGGTCACGAAATAAGCTGCCCGGTCGCAAAACCGGACCGCGCGCACTCTTGAATTGATTCGATGCAGAGTATAACATACAAACTCCACTAAGCGCAAGACACGAACCGAGAGCGGGACGACCCTGAACGACGAAGCAGCCACACCCGAAGGCCGCAAGCCCCCGAAGGGCCAATCTCTGGCTTCAGCTGCAGTGCTCATGGTAATTGCCACACTCGGTGCCCGCATCGCCGGCCTGATCCGCGTCATGGTCCTCGCACAGTTCGGTACGACCGGCGAGATCAACGCCTACTATCAGGCCTTCGTCATCCCCGACCTCGTCTATTTTCTCATCGCCGGCGGTGCGCTCCGCACCGGCTTCGTCCCCGTCTTCACCGAGTACATCGCCAAGGGCAAGACCCGCCAGGCTTGGCGCACGTTCAGCTCCCTTTTCTGGATTCTGCTCATCTTCGGCGGCCTCATCGTCTCCATCGGCATCGTCATCGCACCGCAACTCGCCGTTTGGATTGCGCCCGGCTGGGTCGGCACCGAACCCGAACTGCTCGAGCTCTGCGGCCAGCTGATGCGCATCATCTTCCCCGCCCAACTCTGCTTCGTCGTCGGCGGCCTCTTCATGGGCACCCTCAACGCCCAGAAGCACTTTCTATGGCCCGCCATGGGCCCCATCGTCTATGACATCTTCATCATCACCGGCGCACTACTCGCCGTCGGCATCCCGGGCATCTTCGGCCTCTCGACAATCGCCTATGCCGTGGTACTCGGGGCGCTTTGTGGCAACGTCTTGCTGCAGATACGCCCGCTGGTCATCGGCGGCGCCCGCCTGCAACCCATCCTCGACCTCAGTGACGAGGGCTTCAAGCGCGTCGTCAGGCTGGCTCTGCCGATAATTTTTGGCCTTGCCGTCGCCGAGATCAATTACATCGTCATTCGCACCTTCTCGACCATCGCCGCACCCGAGCAAGGCCCCGCCGTTATGGAGATTGCCAACCGCTTGTGGAAGCTGCCTGCCGGCGTCTTCGGGGCCGCCATCGCCATTGCGCTCTTCCCGATGCTGTCGGAGCACTACGCCAAAGATGACGAAGACAGATACCGCCGCGACTTCTCCTTCGGCGTCAGAAACACGATGTTCCTCACCGTCCCCGCCGCTCTCGCCATGGGCTTGATGCCGGCCCCGATCATTCGCCTGCTTTTCGAATATGGCGAGTTCACCGCCGTCAGCACCGTCGCCGTCGCGCAGGTGATGGTGTGGTTTGCCCCCGGCATCGTCGCCTCTCCGGCCTCTACATCGTCGCCCGTGCCTTCTACGCCCGCCACGACACCAAGACCCCGTTGCTCGTCGGCGTCATGTCCGTCGCCATCTGCATAGCCATGTCGTTCCTGCTGATGGGGCCGATGAACCTGGCGGGGCTGGCGCTGGCCATGACGGTGAGCAATTTCGTCAACGTCGGTGCGCTGCTCGTCATACTCAAGCGCCGCGTGGGGCGGCTGGACGGCGCCGGCATGGTCGGCTCGCAACTGCGCTGCCTACCTGCCAATCTGCTCCTTGCAGCCGCCTGCATCTGGGGCCCGGCCTGTGTCACGACCTTCCTCGGCGAGGATGCCTTCCTCAGCCGCCTCCTGGCCGTCTTCGCTCCCTTGCTCGTCGGTAGTGCGGGTTTCTTCGCTTTCTCGGCCGTCCTGAAGGTGCCCGAGCTTTTTTCGGCCTGGCGCATGGTCGGCCGCCGCCTGGGCGCGAGGAAGCCGCCGCCTGGATCTGCGAACGTGGTATGATATGGAAGCTGCGGGCCACCGTAGGGCCGCATTCTGGCACACAAAGGACGTCCACACGCGCTCAGACGAGGGGGAATGGAAGATGGAAAATGGCGTGACGATGCACGATCCCGAGCGCTGCTTTGACGGCTACACGCTCGTCTGTGAGAGCTACGAGGACCCGTCTCTCACCGCGGACGGTACTGGCAAGATATACCTCGTTGACATGGACGGTGAGCCCGTTCACCGCTGGCATGTCGGGACAGCGCTGCAGTCATTCTGCCGGCTGCTGCCGGACGGGAACATCCTCTACCCGACGCGCGACCGTTCCGACATCAAGCAGGCCGGCATCCGCGAACTCGACCCGCAAAGCAATGTCGTCTGGTACTACCATTGCCGCGTGGATCATGACTACCAACTGCTCGCCAACGGCAACCTGCTGATCCACACGATCACTGACAACATGTGCCCGCAACTTGGCAACGGCCTCAAGCGCCATCCCTACATGATCGAGATAACCCGCGCCGGCGACCTGCTCTGGGAGTGGCATGGGGAGGACCACCTCGATGAACTGGAACAGCTTCTCCCGCCCGCCGGCTGGCAGCATTTCCAGGACCGCATCACCTGCGAGTTCGCCTTCGACTGGGCCCACAACAACACGCTGCAGGTCATCCCGCCTAATGCCACGTACGAGAGAGAGAAAGCCACCGGCAAGGCGGCTCGTTTCAAGCCCGGCAACATCGTTTTCTCCTACCGCAGCGTGGATATTATCGGCGTCATTGACCGCGCGACCTCCGAAATCGTGTGGGCCTGGGGACCGGGGCAACTCGACGGCCAGCACAAGCCCCACACGCTCCAAAATGGCAACATCCTCATCTTCGACAACGGTACGCGGCGCGGTTATTCCCGCGTCATCGAGCTCAACCCGCTGACTGAGAGCATCGAGTGGGAGTATACTGCCGATCCGCAGGAGGATTTCCTCAGCAAGTATATTTCCGGTGCCCAGCGCCTCCCCAATGGCAATACCCTCATCTGCGAGGGTGGGAAGCACCATCTCTTTGAGGTGACGCCGGACAAAGACATCGTCTGGGATTTCATCTTCCCCTGGCACGAAGAGGGCGGCCTCGGCTCGACCTATCGCTGCCTCCGCTACTCGCCCGACTATGTCCAGCCGCTACTCAGTCGCATTAACTGACCCACAGAGACGACCTTCGGCCTGATTACTCCACAGCACGCGCCGTTTTTGGTGTATAATGTTTTATCAACAACTCATTTCCACATGAGCACCAATGTTCACGACTACGGGCCACACACGGACACGATCCTGACATGCACGGTGAATTTCCACAGCAAAACATCAGAACATTCTCCATCGTCGCCCACATTGACCATGGCAAGTCAACCCTGGCCGACCGCATCCTTGAGTACTGCCACACCATCGGCGAGCGCGACATGCGCGATCAGGTCCTCGACGACATGGACCTCGAACGCGAGCGTGGCATCACCATCAAGGCCAGCGCCGTCCGCCTCCAGTACGACGCCGACGACGGGCAGACATATGTCTTTAACCTCATTGATACTCCCGGCCACGTTGACTTCAACTATGAGGTCAGCCGCGCACTCAAGTCCTGTGACGGCGCGCTGCTGCTGGTAGATGTCTCGCAGGGCGTCGAGGCTCAGACCGTCGCTAACATGTATCTGGCAATGGAAGCGGACCTCGAAATCATCCCGGTGGTAAATAAAATTGACCTGACCCAATTCCCCGTCGAGACCGTACTCGAGCAGCTCGAAGATGACTTCGGCTTCGCCCCTGAGGTGTCCGTGCTCACCAGCGCCAAGACCGGCGCAGGCATTCACGAGCTTCTCGAAGCGATCGTCAGGAGCATCCCGCCTCCGGCCGGCAAACACGACGCCCCTCTCCAGGCACTTATCTTTGACTCAAAGTTCGACACCCATCGTGGCGCGCTCGCCTACGTGCGCGTCTTCAACGGCTCCATCAGCGCCGACGACCGCATCATGACGATGTCCGACGGCAGCCATTTTGACGTGGACGAGGTCGGCGTCTTCTCTCCCCACATGGTGCCCAAGGACACGCTCTCAGTAGGCGAAGTCGGATACGTGATCGCCGGCATGAAGCAGGTCAAGGATTGCCGCGTGGGTGATACTATCACCTCGGCCCGCAATTCAGCCGAAAAGGCATTGTCCGGCTATCGCGAGCCACAGGCGATGGTCTTCTGCGGCCTCTACCCATCCGATAACGTTGACTATGGCGTCCTCAAGGACGCGCTGGACAAGTACAGCCTCAATGACGCCGCCTTCCGCTACGAACCGGAGACCTCCGCCGCTCTCGGTTTCGGTTTCCGCTGCGGTTTCCTCGGGCTCCTGCACATGGAGATCGTCCAGGAGCGGCTCGAGCGTGAGTATGACCTTGACCTCGTTGCCACCGCACCGAGCGTCGTCTATCGCGTTCTTACTAACGACGGTGAGGTCCACGACATCGAGAACCCGGCCAAGTTCCCTGATACCGGTGCCATCGCGGCAATCGAAGAGCCCATCGTCAAGGCCGACATCATGACACCCCACAAGTACGTCGGTGCCTGCATGAAGCTCTCCGACGACCGGCGCGGCGACTTCCAGAAGATGGAGTACCTTCACGGCGACCGGGTCATCCTCCACTATCGGCTCCCGCTGGCCGAGATCGTCGTTGACTACTTCGACGCCCTCAAATCCGCGACCCGTGGATATGCCACACTCGACTACGAACTCGCCGGTTTCCAGGAAGAGGACCTCGTCAAGGTGGACATCCTCATCAACGGCGATACCGTGGATGCCTTGGCGATCATCTCCTACCGCAAATTCGCCGAGCGGCGCGGACGCAGCATCTGCCGTAAGCTGAAAAAGACCATTCCGCGGCAGATGTTTGAGGTGCGCATACAGGCCGCCATTGGCAGTCGCGTCGTTGCCTCCACGCGCCATGCACCTCTGCGCAAGGACGTGCTGGAGAAGTGCTACGGCGGTGACATCACACGCAAGCGTAAGCTGTTGGAGCGCCAGAAAGAGGGCAAGAAGCGCATGAAGCAGGTGGGCAGCGTCGAGGTCCCCCAGGAAGCCTTCATGTCCATCCTCGAACTGGACTGACCCCGCCTGCGAACGCCTCCGCCCATCGCTCAAACCGAGGGGACGCCGTGGGAATTGGCCTCTATGTCCACATCCCTTTCTGCATCAGCAAGTGTCGCTACTGCGATTTCAACTCACAGGTGGCCGCTGAACCCTTGCGCCGGCAATACCATGCCGCAGTCGGCGAGCAGTTGCAGCGTCTTCTTGGCGGGCCCATACCTTACTGCATCTCCACCGTGTTCTTCGGCGGTGGCACGCCCACCATTTACTCGTCTGCAGACCTGGCCCATCTGCTTGCCATCATCGTCGCAAATGGGGAACTGGACACTCCTGCCGAGGTAAGCTGCGAGGCCAATCCTGACACGGTGGATGTGGACAAGCTGATGGCTCTGCGCGCAGCAGGCTTCAACCGCCTCAGCCTCGGCGTCCAGTCGCTGGATGATGAGCAACTCCGCCTGCTGGGCCGAACTCATGATGCCGGCACGGCCTTGGCCGCCGCTGCTGCTGCGCGTGAGGCCTTCGACAACCTCTCCCTCGACATCATCTACGGCATCCCCGGCCAGACCGCCCGCTCCTGGAGCGCGACACTCGACGGCATAATCGCCCTCCGCCCTGACCACATCTCCGCCTACGGCTTGATGATCGAGCACGATACGCCGCTGCACATGATGGTCGCCTCGGGGCAACTCCAGCCGCTGTCCGATACCACCTATGCCGAGTTCTACACCCAGGCCCAGCGCGCTTTCGCCGCCGCCGGCTACCTCCAGTACGAGATATCCAATTTCGCCCGGCCCGGCTACGAGTGCCGTCACAACCTCAGCTACTGGCGCAATGAGTCCTACCTCGGCTGTGGGGCCGGGGCTGCCGCCTACCTCGACGGCGTCCGCAGCATCAACATTGCCGATCCGGGCGATTACTGTGCCGCCGTCGGTGAGGGCCGCAGTGTCATCGCCTCTGCGGAGCAATTGGACGCGGTGCACCGGGCCGGCGAGACGATTATGCTTGCCCTCCGCACCGCGGCCGGCGCCGACCTGATTCGCATCTCCGAGCAGTGCGGCATGGACCTGCGCGCACAGCACGCTGACATCATCGCTGCAATGATCGCCGAGGGGATTGCCGCATACGACGGAGGTGTCCTGCGCCTGACGCCGGAAAAGGGCTTTCTACTCCACAGCGAAGTCGCCCGCAGATTCCTCGTCTGAGGATTGCAGAGAGCTATGAAGGCTTCCGCGCCAGTCACAGAACCGATGGTGTTCCGCCCCAATTGGAAGGCTTATTTCTTCCTGTCCCTGCTCACTGCGACCCTGGTTGCCATCTACTGGGTGGCAGCCCGCGCGACCGGCAACCTCGGCTCCATTGGCATCCTCGAGGGCCCGCGCTGGCACTACCTCCTCGCCGAGATGATCATCTGTTCCATTTCATGGTTCTACGTGACTGACAACCTGCTTCGGCATTACGAAGCCGACGACATCGGCCTGACGATCTACCGACCGCTGCTGCCGACGCTACGCTGCTCGTGGGCCGAAGTCAGCGGCTACACGATCTATGGTTACGGTGACGGATTCCGCCTGACGGTCTCCGGTCGGGGCCATATCACCGTCATGATCGAGTGTCTCAGAGACGGCCGGCGGCTCGCCGGCTGCATCCAGAGGATGGCCCAACAGCAGCCGTCGCGGCAGCGGGGAAAGGCCTGACAGGGAGACGGCTGAAAGCAGCTGATGTGAGGATCGGAACCTCTGTAACGAATGAGGGGCGGATGGCGTCCGCCCCTCGGTATGGCCTTCGCGCCCAGACCGTTCAGAACTCGTTCTGCACCTCGACGACTGCGCCACCGTGCTGTGAGGACTCGATTGCCGCCCAGGCGGTAGCCACAGTCTTGGCACCGTCAACACCGTCTATAAGCGGCGTCTTGTCGTTCACGATGCAGTCAACGAAGTGGGTCATTTCTGCGGCCAGTGCCTTCGTGAAGCGCTCAGTGGACAGGTCCAGCCAGCGGCTGTAGCTGACCTGGCGCAGGCTCATCTTCGCCGTCGGACTGGTATTGTCGCCTTCGAGCGTTCCCTCTGTTCCCCAGACCTTGAGGTCTATGTTATAGGGCCGCTGGCAGCCGGAGGAGACCGTCACCCGGCCGATGACATCATCGGCGAACTGGAGGTTGAGAATCCACATGTCGTCAGTCTGCTGCGCGGGGATGTTGAAGTGATTGCTGAAGGCCGAGACGCTGATAACATCGCCACCGAACCAGCGCGCCAGGTCTATGGCATGACAGCCGCCGCCGATGAGGATATGGCGCTTTTCGGGGTCATAACGCCAGCCGTCGAAGCCCGGGATCTTCTCGTAGTTGTGGATGTAGCTGGTCTCGACGAAGTAGATGTCGCCGAACGTACCGTCAGTAGCCCAGTTGTGGACTTCTTCGAAGAAGCCGTGGAAGCGGCAGACCTGAGCGACCATGATTTTCCTGTCGTTCTTGCGCGCGGCGTCCACCATCTGCTGACATTCCTCGATCGTGCGCGCCATCGGCTTCTCGACCAGCACGTGCTTGCCGGCCTCGAGTGCCTTGATGGTCTGCTCGCAGTGCAGATAGTCCGGCGTCGAGATGTTCAGGATGTCCACCTTGTCGGAAGCCACCAGCTCCTCGAAGTCGGTAGTCGCAACCGGGACCTCGAATTCTTTCTGGGTTTTCTCGACGAGTTCGGAGTCGAGGTCACAGACGCCGGCGAGAGTTGCGTCACGCAGGTCCTTGCACTGGAGGAAATGTCCGTAGCCCATACGCAAGCCGACGATCCCGATACCGAGTTTTGCCATATTCATCAGTCCTTTTCAGTTAAGTCGAAATTCGCAGCCTGCATGTTCGCCGGTCGAGGAGATATCTCCTGCCGGTGCCAGGCTCAAGCAACGGCGGGAACGCGCTGCCAGACGCTGACATGGTAGTTGTTTCTACCAAAAAGCCACTTGAGTAACACAACGGTGCGCCAGGCTAGGAAGCGCAGAGAACTGACAGCCCCATTAGACAAGGCCAGCTTCCCATAACAGGGCATGCGGACCTCCTCAAAGCCGCACCGGGGCATGATATTGCGCACCGACTTGTCACTGAACCAATAGCAATGGCATACATGCCAGAACTTGACGTATTTTTCCGGATGAGTGCGGATACGAGAGAAGTCCACATGGGGAACCTCGAGGATAAGCAGCCCACCGGGCTTGAGCACGCGACGGATCTCGGCGAGGCAGGCGTAGAGGTCCCAGTCGTGTTCCAGGACATGGCGCAGGTTGATGACGTCAAAGGTCTGGTCGGGGAAGTCGAGATGCTGCATGTCGCCGATCTTTGCCTTTAGTCCCTGCTCGAGACAAACGTCCACGGCATACTGGCTGACGTCCACACCCTGGGCATCCCATCCCCTGTCGGCGGCGGCCTGGAGGAAGGAGCCGACGGAACAGCCGATGTCGAGAAAAGTGCCGGGCTGACGGATGGCTTCGATAAGACGGAGACGGAATGAGTTGCTTTCCAGCTTGCGGATAGCGTGTTCCTCGTATCCGGTGTGGAAGTCGTCTTCGTAGATTTGCTCGGCCGTCTGTTGCTCGACAGGAGCGGCAGTGGAGTTGATGTGGAGGTTACATTTGGTGCAGACATTGACGGTGATGCCGCGCTCGGGCACCTCGAATGAAGTGAAGTCCGTGCTGCCACAACTCGGGCAGACCCCGTCTGTTATGGTTGGCGCCGTATCGCTGCCGAGATGGCTGTCGTCGGGGCCGGTCGGGTCTGAACTGTTCTCCATGTGGGGCGATGTCCTCCAATCGTAGTACTAATCCTGTCACTAAACCTAGATGTTTTGCGAGACCCTGCTCCTTGACATCCCTCATCGCCTGCGAGCGACCAGAGCAGGTAAAAATCGAGGTAGTCGGTGGCGACGTGTGTCAATGAGTTCTAGATGGCCTGCCATGCGCCATCGCAGGCGTTTACTGGGAGCCCACTATCGGGGTTCTCGTCCCCGAGTTCGGCCTGCATATTGGATGAGATAACAAGCTCTTCGCGGTTCCAACCGCTGATGGCCTCGCCGACCCAGACGTCGGCGTTTTCTGCGGCGCTTGGCCATCCGTAGCCGGCTGCTGATTCAATGAAGTTTGCGCTAAGTTCCAGACAGCGGCAGACAATCCGGACGACATTCTCGCGGCCCTTGAACCGCATCGTCCCAAGGCCCGGGGCGGATAGCTTGTGGCCGGTCCGGGGTATTTCGCGGTAGAGCATGAATGGAGTCATGTTGTCTGGATCAGCACGCGCATATAGCCGTGGGCACGCGCATCCGGGTAACAGCAAGCAAGCCGCCGTGAGTCGCCGTTTGCAGGGGCATGAGCCACTATCGCGCCAATGCAATATATAATACGCCGGGCCTTGCGAGCGATACTGCTTGCCGCCTACATCCGCTCTAAAGCCGCTCTCGCCTCTGAGATTCTGGCCTGGTCATCGGAGAGCTCGATGAACTTGTCGAACTCGCCTCTAGCCTCAACCGTATTGCCTTGTTCCGCGAGAATCCATGCCAGTCCCCAGTGGGCTTCGGCGTTATTGGGGTCAGCGGCGAGGATGTTGCGGTATTCAGTGGCTGCTTGATTGTAGTTGCCCTCATGTTTCAGAGCAAGGGCCTGAGCGGTAGAGCCTGGCGCTCCTGCAGACGGCGGGCTGGCACCGGGTCCGGGAGCTTCACCTGGACCGGGCAGTGGTCCCATGTCGCCGGGACCCTCGGGGCCGCCGGGAGGTGGTCCCATGTCGCCGGGGCCACCGGGAGGTGGTGCGCCGGCGTCGGCTGTGTCCGGACCGGCTTCGTCTGCAGCTTCGTCGCCATCGCCGCCGCCGAAGAGACAACCGGCAAGCGTACTGACTAAAAGTACCATTATGCTAAATGTCAAGAGCAGTTTCCAAGCCTTCATACCGTTTGCGCCTCCCTTGATATCAGAGGAGATTGCTGTGAGCACCGTAAGACTGATTTATTCTACACCGAAACGGGTCGGAATGCCAATAGCGAGCGGCGGAGGTAAGTTGGGCGCCTTCAAGGCAACTCTGAAATCGTGACGAAATCGCGATTTCGGGCAGACGTGTCGGCAGCCTGGATGACGGCCGTAGTCTTGAGGCCTTCCTCACCGGGTAGCGCGTTGGGCTCACCGGAGATGATAGCTGCGACGTAATGCTCGACGAGTGGCAGGTGCGTGATCTCCGGTGGTGGCAGGTGGAACTGTTCGGTGTCAGTGCCGCGTGCCAGCAGTAGCTCCCCTTGTCCAACACTGGTTGCGATGAGCCTGCCAGCGGTGCCGGCGACCTCGAGGGCGTCCACATAGGAGCCGACATTCCAGTAGAACATGCCAATGCCCTGTGCGCCGCTCTCGAACTGCATCAGCAGCGCGCTGGAGTCATCAACAGGGATATCGAAATGGACGGCCTCGACCAGCGCAGCAACGGAAGTTACATCGCCCATCATCTGAAGAAGAAGGTCGAGCCGATGTGATCCTACGTCCCAGAGGAATCCGCCGCCGGCGATGTCGCGCTGGATGCGCCAGAATGTTGATGGGTCTTCGGGAGGCTGCCAGAGTGCGGCGCAGTGAGCATAGGCCATGGTTGGCCGGCCGATGGCACCGTCGGCGATGAGCTGTTGCATCTTTGATGCAAGCGGCCAGAAGCGGCGGTAGTATGCGACCATGAGCTGGACGCCGTTGTTGCGACAGGCGGCGATCATCTCACGGCCTTGACCGACGTTCATTGCCATGGGCTTCTCGCAGAGCACATGTTTGCCGGCATTCGCGGCGGCGATAGTCTGTTCGGCGTGAACGTGAGGAGGAGTGGCGATATAGACGGCGTTGATTTCGTCATCAGCGAGAATGGCCTCAACGGAGGAGTAGTGGCGCTTGGCGCCATGGCGTTGGGCGAATTCGGCGGCGAGCTGCTCATCACGCCGCATGACGGCGATGAGCTCGGAATCCGGCGCGTTATACAGTGCCGGACCACCCTTATGTTCGGCAACCGCACCACAACCTATAATGCCCCACTTGACTGTCATCAGCAATCTCCCAGCTTTGAAGCAGACAGTAGTTGACTGTCACGGACGCAGTATCAACCCGCTCCGATGAAGGTTCGGCAGAAGGCGTGTCCGTACCTCTATATGAGACATTGCTGATGTCCAACGCCGGAGCAGGGGTCAGCGCATGAGGAAATACTTTGACAGATCGGAGGGAAATCGGGTAGAATTGCAGAGCGATTAGGCGGCACTAGTGTGTCGCGACGCAAAGACTGTGAAAGGGAGTAGTAGACGCCAGGCAGCGATAAGAGAGAGGTCGTTCTGAGGCGTTTAGCCTCGGGCTGGAAAACGACCATCACGGCAGCGTCGAAACTCGCCCTGGAGTTGCGGGCTGAACAGAGGACTCACAGCAGTTCCTCTCAGTAGGTACCGACGGCACTTCACCGTTACATGAGAAGAGGGTGTAAGGAGCATTTTAAACGCTCCCGCACCTGCAGAGAGAGCGGCCATTATCGGTCCGCTAAGAAGAGTGGTACCGCGCGGGAGAGTATCGTCGCCGATGACAGGTGACAATCCCTGCGTCTCTTCGGAGCAAGCCCGGCGCTTGCTCAGTGTGAGATGCGGGGTTTTTTGTTTGCCCGCATCCGGCGTACTGCACCATTATTATAGATGCAGCCCCAAGCGGGCCACATCAGGAGAGAGGTGGTTAACGTGCCACGCAGGATTGTGATATTTGATACCACGCTGCGCGATGGCGAACAGTCACCCGGCGCCAGCATGACGAACTCGGAGAAGATGGCTCTCGCTCATCAGTTGGCCCACCTCAATGTGGACGTAATTGAGGCAGGCTTCCCGTTCTCATCACCGGAGGACTTCGCATCGGTGGCGCATATTGCGCAGGAAGTGCAGGGCCCGACGATCTGCGGGCTGGCGCGTACCAAGCAGGAGGACATCGAGGCCTGCTACAATGCCATCAAGCATGCCGAGAAGCACCGGATTCACACATTCGTCGGGACCTCGCCGCTACACCTGGAGAAGAAGCTGCGGAAGACGGCGGATGAGGTGCTGAAGATGGCGGTGGAAAGTGTGGCATACGCCGCGAACCTGACGCAGGACG
Source organism: uncultured Armatimonadia bacterium (assembly GCA_964498775.1). Lineage (GTDB taxonomy): Bacteria > Armatimonadota > Zipacnadia > Zipacnadales > UBA11051 > UBA11051. Next base: position 7,126 of record CAZCJS010000040.1, on the reverse strand, counting down.
TGGAGTTCTCGGCGGAGGATGCGATGCGCACCGACCGCGCGTACCTGCGGGACATAGTCGAGGCGACGATCGAGGCGGGCGCAACGACTGTCAACATCCCCGACACCGTCGGCTATACCACGCCGTGGCTGATGGAGGAGACGATCCGCTTCCTGTTTGACACCGTGCCCAACATCGGGCGGGCAGTCATCAGTGTACATTGTCACGATGACTTGGGACTGTCGGTGGCCAACTCGCTGGCGGCAGTGATGGCCGGTGCCGGGCAGGTAGAATGTACCGTCAATGGGATGGGCGAGCGTGCCGGCAACGCTTCGCTGGAGGAAATCGTCATGGCGCTAAAGACGCGCGCCGACCAGTTCGATGCCTATACCGAGGTCAATACCAATCAGATTGTGAAGACCTCGAAAATGGTATCGAGCTTCAGTGGTTTCCCGGTGCAGCCGAACAAAGCAATCGTGGGACAGAATGCGTTTCGCCACGAGGCAGGTATCCATCAGCACGGAATGATAATGGATCGGCAGACGTATGAGATCATGGAGCCCGAAGATGTGGGCTGGGCGGAGACGGTGCTGACTCTGGGACCGCGCTCAGGCAAGCACGGTGTCCGCAAGCGGTTGACTGATCTGGGTTATACGGTGACCGATGAACAGATGAAGGAGATATACGACCGCTTCATCGAAATGGCCGACAAGAAGAAGCAAATCTATGACGAGGACCTCGAGATCATCATGCGGGAAGCTACCTCCGAGGCAGTGGAATCGTGGTCGCTAGCCGGGCTGGGGATTAGATACGACATCGGCGGGCAACCGACGGCCACGGTGCGACTGGAAAAAGAAGGGGAGACCTTCGAGGAATCCGGTTGTGGCAATGGTCCCGTTGAGGCCTCGTACAAGGCTATAGACAAGATAGTCGGTCTGGATGTTGTGCTGGAAGACTACGCGCTGCGGGCCGTTACTCGAGGCAAGGACGCACTCGGAGAAGTAACAATCCGGGTGGAGCGGAATGGTGACAGCGCCACCGGGCGTGCGGCCAGTACCGATGTGGTCCACGCCAGCGCGGCGGCATATCTGAATGCCCTCAACCGCATCATTCTCCGCTCTCACCTGAACGGGAAGTTTGAAGAGGACTTGCCATGAGTCCAGGCGAAGACGATAAGCCAATGGAGCAGATAGACCTGAAGGTCTGTGGGATAACGCGGATGACCGACCTGCGTCTGGTGGTGCGGGTCGGCGCGTCCTTTTTCGGCACGATCGTAGAGATACCACGCTCGCCGAGAAGCGTGTCCGTGCAAGCGGCAGCGATGCTCGGTCGTGCCGCCAAAATCCCGCACGTATGTGTGATGGAAACAGATGATGCGGCTCTCATTGTTGAGGTCGCGTCCTCATGCGAGCCGGTGGCAATCCAGCTTCATACAAAGGCGCAGCTAGAGAAAATAGGTGCGCTCAGGACAGAGCTTAGCCAGCATGTCGAGCTGTGGGTTGCACTGGGGCTGCCACCGCGGACAGATGCCACAGGCACTCCGGTGGCTCAGACGGTGCAGCGGATTGGCGAGCTTGCAGAGGTCGGCGTGGCGCGGATCGTGCTCGACACGGCGACCACGGCAGGCACCGGCGGTACCGGCAAGGTCAGCGACTGGGCGGCGGCAGCGGAGATCGTGGGCCGGTCAGCGCTACCGATTATGCTGGCGGGAGGCATCACGCCGCAGAATGTGGCGGAGGCGATCAGTACCGTGCGCCCGCAGGGGATTGACGTGTCCAGCGGTGTCGAAGCCGCGCCGGGGGTAAAAGATCCAGAGAAGCTCGCGGAGCTGGCAGAGCAGTTCCGCCGAGGCGTCTCGCTTCTGCAAACCTGACGCCGCAGAGCGGTGAGAACTCGTTGCTCGGTAGGCAGGTCGGGCTGGTGTTGGTTCAGCGAGTGGCGGGTGGTGCCTCGGCGATCTCGGGGCGGGCGTGCCAAAGGTTGAGGAAGCTGTAGGTATCGGGCTTCTGGCGGAATATGGCCCAGAAGAGCCTCCATACCTCGTCGTTGTGGCTGCTGAGGGCGACCCAGTGGCCGCTGCCTGCACCGCCTTCGCCTTCCCCATTAACGCGCTTGGCGAATTTCGGGTCATCCAGAGACCCGTTCCAGATCTGGTCGAGTAGCGTATGTGAGAAGCGCTGCATGTCATCATCGTCAAAGACGACACCCCGGTTGGCGGCCTCGATAGCGAAGCTTAGTGATAAACCGCCGTGACCGATGTCATCGGCTCCGTCAGAGATACCCTCGACCGGGTCCCAGTAGGCGAATGTGTAGGCCTTGCCGGTGGGCCGGAGCTTGCTCTTGAAGAAGCGGGCCATCTTCTCCGCAATATCCCGGTAGTGATCTGCCTCGGGCTTGTCTACAACGTCGGCCATTACCAGATACGTGCGGCCCAGAGCCAGGTACTGGTTGTGCGGGATGGGCTTGGTAGTCGTGGGAATCTCGTCCGTTGGTATGTCACGCAGGTACGGGTTCGCCACGATCGGCTCCCACTTCAACAAACCCATTCCGGCTGCCGGCTCGATCCAGACGTACTCCCATTTCTTCAGAAAGTTGTCCATGAGCAGCTTCGAGTACTCATCGGCCTTCTCTCCGTATTGCTCCTGTAGGGCGTTGTCTTTCTTCACCGTCTCGATGAACAGAGCGATAGGATAGGTGATAGTACCGTCATGGACGGCCCACTCAAGGGGTAAAACCTGTTCGGTGCGCACCTGGAATTCATCCCCCTGGGCCGGCTGTCCGGATATGGTTACCTTGATGCCCGGGATGGCGGTGATGGGTTCGCCGGACTTGTAAGCCTGACGGCGGATGAGTAGCTCGGCGGTGTCATCATCAGCAATCTGGAATTCGCCTGGAGCAGTGAATTCGATGGTGTAGGTGTGGCCGGTGACGTCGGTGTTCTTGCGGGCGCGGACCAACTCCGGCTCGATGCGGGCGTTGCCTGTGTTGGCCGGGTCAGCTGTGGGCCGGCCGAGAGCATCGGAGTATGTGATGGTCTGCCAGCCGCGGTAGCCGTCGCCATCCGGGTCGGAAAGGCCGGCAATCATCCGGTCGAAGTGGTCAATGATCTTGTCCAGCCAGTAGGTGTCTTTGAGGATAGTGTAGGCTTTGATGTAGGTGAGCAGGCGGGAGGCCTCACCCCAACCGAGGTCGCCGGAATCGGCGCTGTCGGAGTAGCCCTTCCCGCCTCGGAAAGCCGCGTCCAGCGCTTTGAGGTCGCTGTTGGTCTCCTCCATTGTCGGGATTATGCGGCTGAGGTCTTCCGCAGCCGGCAGGGGATTGGCGGATATTGCGGCGAGAGTGTTCTCCACGATCTGCTTAGCGAAATCCACCCCGTCGGCAGCCATTTCGGGAACCGGCAGTGTGAGCCATAGGCAACTGCCCTTCCCGTACTCATTGTGAGTCGCCAGCGCCACGGGCTCGGGTTGCTGGTTCTCTGCGGTGGTCTGGGGGACGCCCGATACGATCGGCCGTGCGCCGACTGCGGGGAAGTAGTGAAGGGGTGCGGAGAGATAGGGCTTGCCATTGGGGCGCTTCGGCATGTCGAGTACAACACCAGTCTGCGTGCCGTTGGTCAGTGCGCTGCCGGCGGCGATCCGGAGCTTGGCGATATCCAATTCTGCGCCCCCGGCGCCGGCTCCAGTCGCCGGCAGAATGCCGGTGCGGCAGGCGCCTTTGTCCAGATAGATGATGACCCAGGCGTATTTTCCTTTCTCGAAAATATCCTTACCGCTCTTGTCGAGAGCGGTGGCGGAGTACCTGCCTTGCAGCAGTAGCCAACCGCCTGCCGCAACGTAACGCTTCAGGGCTGAGAAACCGGCCTCCGTGAAGGCGATCGTGTCCGGCACGTAGAGAGCGTTGTAGCGGGCCACTATCGCGGCGTCGAGCAGCTCGGTGGTCTTGAGTAGCTCGACGCTGATATCGGCCTCCCGCATTGCTTTGACCCACGCGTCGTCATCGTTGATCGCCGGGCGCTCGGCACCGCCATAGGTGACATAGCCTACCGTAGCAGCGCCGGCTACTCCGATGCAGAGCACGAAAACGAGTGTTAGCAGGATCGGTCGCATTTCCAGTCCTCCGTAGGAACGGCGTGGACCGGATGGCTTTGCCATTCGGCCCCTGCGAACGGCGAACGGCATGAAGAACGGCATTGACAGGCAAGGATGCCTGTCCTCCAACGACATGCAACATACGGCAACGACGAACGACAACGACACTGTCATCATCCCATATGGAGTTCTGCAAGCAAGTACCAGGTGTCCAAGGCCGGTCGGTCAGTCCACATACCCCTCGGCGCGCAGCCAGTTCACGAATTCATTGACGTTTGCGTCATCTACCCGCTTGACCGGCATGCGCGCATCACCGATGGCAAAGCCGATGGCCTGCATCGCCTGTTTGACGAGCCCGAGTCCGCCGAGCCTGATTCCCCAGCGGATGGCTGCGTTGCCGCGCTTCTGGTATTCGACGGCCGTCTCCCAGTCGCCCCTACTGCGTGCGTTGAAGGCATTGACGAAGACCTCGGGGAGGAGGTTGTACCATGTGCCGACAGCGCCTGTCGCGCCCATTAGTTGAGCAGGAATCATCATCTCGTCAGAGCCGGAGAGGATGATAAAGTCGTCGCCCTGATCCCTGCGCATCTGCTCCATGAGGTAGAGGTTGTGGTCGGTGTACTTAAGGCCGGCGACGTATCGAATCTGCGCGAGCCTGTCTATCGTAGCCAGATCCAGCCCGAGACCGGTTCTGACGGGGATATGATAGAGCATTGTGGGGCGCTGTGCGATCTCGGCAAGAGCCGTGTAATGAGCGACCAACTCGTCGGCTTCCGGAACGAAATAGCTGCCGGGGATTGCAGCGATTGCGTCCACATCCAGTGCCGCCGCATGTTCCGCCAGGCGGTAGGCTTCCAGAGGGCTGGTGGACCCGATATGGGCGATGATTGTCGCCTCTCCACCCACCTCCTCCATGACCGCTTCGAGCACGGCTTTGCGCTCGTCTTCGTGCAGCAACAAGCCCTCGCCGGTACCGCCACAGACGAAGAAGCCCTTGCAGCCACGGTCGAGCAGCCAACGAGCGACTTGCTTCTGGACCACACTGTCCACCTGGCCGTCGCTGTTGTAGGCCGTAACGATGGCAGGGAAAATGCCCTCATATACTTCAGTCATACGGGGTTTCCTTTCACTTGCGATTGCAGATGATGTATTGGGACAGTTCAAAGTGAGTTTCACCGGCGCACCAGTGGATTCCTGCATCCGGCCGTGCCGCTTGCTGTTACGGCCGGCCCGCGCTCACCGCAGGAAGTATCCCTGCGAGGTGGGGTTGCCGTCGGTAGTCACAGCGATCCCCAGCTTGCGGAAGCCGTTCTCATCGCCGAGGCCGGGGTCGTGGGTCAAATGCATCTGCGCGCCACGCAACTGGGGCAACATCTCGACGCCGGCCTTCGCCGCCGGGTTGCTGGCCGCACTGATGCCGAGCGCGATGAGGACCTCCTGGACGTTGAGGCTGGGAGAATGTGAGCCGAGGTAGTTGGTCTTCAACTGCGTGAGACTCTCGATGATCATTGCGGGAAGCAGGTGCATGGTGGGCGGAATGCCGGCCAGATGCTTGATGCCGTTGATGATGGCGGCGGATGCGGAATGAAATAGCTCGGAGTTCTTGCCCAACACGATGGTGCCATTGTCGAGCTGAAGCGCCGCGCCACAGTAGAGGCCATCCTTGCCACGTCCGGTCTGTTCGGCCTTCTCGGCGGCGCGTCGTGCAGGCTCGACGACCGGGCGATCGAGGACGCCGACGCCGAGACGGCGCATCAAGGTTTCAGCGCGCTCCACAGTCTGGCGTGGTGTCAAGCCTCGGCGATGCTCAGAATAGTACCGGAAATAGCGCCGGATGACTTCCTGGGTCGAGGCTTCGCGGACGATATCATCGTTGATGATTCCCGCGCCGGCGCGGTTGACGCCCATATCGGTCGGGGATTGATACCTCAGCGTTGTCTCATCCTCTCCCGCGATGCGCTCAATGATACTCTTGAGGATGGGGAAGTTGTCCACGTCACGGTTGTAATTGACAGCCGTTTCGCCATAGGCATTAAAATGGAAGGGGTCCATCATGACGATATCGCCGAGGTCCGCGGTGGCTGCTTCGTAGGCGATATTCACAGGATGGTCCACGGGGAGGTTCCATATCGGGAAGGTCTCGAACTTGGCGTATCCCGAATGCCGGTGTTGGGTGTGATCATGGCAGAGCTGAGAGAGGCAAGTGGACATCTTCCCGCTGCCGGGGCCCGTGCCGGTGACCACCACAATGGGCGCATCAGTCTCGACGTAGGGGTTGCGACCATAGCCATCAGAGCTGACGATGAGCTCCACGCTGTTGGGATAATCCGGAATGGAGGGCTGTGTGTAAGTCCGAATACCCTGGCTATCGAGCCGCTTCATGAGACGTTCGGCGGCGGCTTCTCCATTGAAACGCGTCAGCACTACGGCGGAAGTTCTGATGTCCCAATCGCGCAGGTCGTCTATGGCCTTGAGTGTGGCCAGATCGTAGGTGATGCCAAAATCGCCGCGAATGCGGCCCTGCTCCAGATCACCGGCATAGACGCAGAATATAACTTCGATCTGGTCTCTGAGGCCGTGGAGGAGGCGCATCTTTACGTTGGGGTCGTATCCGGGCAACACGCGGGCGGCATGGAAGTCAAAGGTTAGCTTGCCACCGAACTCAAGGTACAGCTTCCCCTCGGAACGCTCCACCCGCTCGAGAATGGCGGCGCTCTGCTCTCGGAGATACTTGTCATTGTCAAAGCCAACTGAAGCCATGTTCTCTCCCTGAGATACTGCACATTGGGCTTTAGGTCTCGTCACGTATTTAGTGTGTAGTAGATGGCATTTTGGCGCATGTGAAGATGACAGGAGTGGGCCGCTACTCCACCGTCGCTACAGCCGCACGGGCACTCCGCGCTCGCGCAGGTACTCCTTGACTTGGGCTATCGTGAAGGTGCCGAAGTGGAACACGGATGCCGCGAGTAGTGCGGATGCCTTCCCGGCGGTGGCAGCTTCGTAGAAGTGCTCGAGCTCGCCCGCGCCGCCTGAAGCAATGATAGGGAGTCCGGACTCGT
>CAZCJS010000039.1:0-20446 GCA_964498775.1 uncultured Armatimonadia bacterium | reverse complement strand
GTAGCGCATGAATTGGAGCTTCTCGCCGAGTGTTTCAGCCAATGGTAACACGGCACCGGCCGGCAACGAAACCAGCAGCGCCCCGTGTTTGCGGTCTTGCGCTTTCACCTTGCCCCGTACTTTCTCCACTTCAACGGCTACTTCCTGCAATGAGCAATCTTTATTGAGCAAAATTGCAGCGGTGAGCATGGTGTCGAGTTTGTCGGCCGCGCGTAGCTGCTCCACTTTCTGCTCAAGGCGGTCGTCAATGCGGTTGTCGTTGTCGTCCGGCGGTTGCCTAGGCGAGGCCGGGCCCGGCTCAGCAGCAGGCTTGCCGGCGGCAGGGGTCTCGGCAGTAGCGGGCTTGGGCGGGGGCTTTGACCGGGCTAGCTTCAGCTCCAGGGCCGGATCGCCGAGGAGGTTATAGGTGCTGGTGCGTCCCCAGAAGTCGCCACCGGGGCTGAAATAGCGTTGGCGTGTTGCGACCAGCAGAGGCCCGAGGCGGGCGGCCTCCTGCAGCGCTATCCGCCGGGCCATTTCGTGATGGATACCCACACCGCCCAGGCGGGTGGGAGTGATGCAGGCCGCCGCGCCGCCCGGTGATGTCAGCAGCACCTCGGCAAGGCACTGGGCGCCGGGTAGGTCCGGGCGGTCGAACTGCCCAGCAAAGCACGTTATGTCCACACAGACGGGCAGAATCTCATTCGTCAGTTTGGCGACATCATCCGAGGTGAAAACCTTCTCGCGGCTCCAGTACAGGGCCCCTCCGTGCCCCTCGAAGGCGACCATTGCGACGCCCTTATTCCAGGCGTCCAGGATCGCCGGCGTCGCCGTGGTGCGGACACGCTCGCGGTTTTCCGTGCTGCTCTTGTTGCGGCTGATTCCGGTGACTCGGAGGTAGTGGGCCTCGAGGTCATAGCCGAATAGTTGCAGGTACTTCCAGAAACGCTCTATGCTCACCTCGAAAGGCCCCGGATCATCGCTCTGCAGCTCGTGGTCGGCGATGACGAGGATGCGCTTGGCCCAATCCTCTGCGGTGTCCTGACGCTCATAGCGGATAGTCTTGTCAATCATCTTGGTGAGCTGGGCGGGATTGCTCGCGGGCAAACGGCCGACGGCCATTTCGGGAACCTGGTCATCGCCGGCCACGCAGGCATACCAGAAATCGCTCGGCGTCTCGACGCCGTCCTGGATGCGCACCGGATAGGCGGGCAGGAGGTTGGGCACATCATGTCCGAGGTAGTTGTTGGCATCGTAATTGGCATCCCCGACGAGCAGGAGATATTGCGGCGCGGGCGGCTGCCACTGGTCATAGGCGTGGCGAACGAACTCCCGAATGGCGTGGGGCGAGATTACGCCGTGGCCGAAGTGGTCATAGATGGCGCTGAGGGGTACGGTGGCAACCCGGAGCTGCTGACCGCTTCGATATTCGGCCAGAGGCGCGACCGCCTCTACCAGGTCATCGTGAGCGATGATGATATAGTCAGCGCCGCTGGTGGGCAACTGCTCGGTAAGCAGGTTGGAGGGCTTTGAGAAGAGTACCTCCGGAGGGGTCAAATAGGCCGTCTCGGTGACGGCCATAAGCTGTCGGTGCGGGCGGGATGGTAGCGCAATCCGAGCAGCGCCATCCTTGACCGGCAGTCCGGCGGCTGCCGCAGGTTTAGCCGGGTCGCTGAGGTCATAGAGGTCTATGCCTGCGCCGGTGATGTCGGTTATGGTGAAGCCGGCTGCGCCCTCAGGCAACTGCAGCTTCAAGCCGCGCGCGACGTAGCTGAAACCACGCGCATAGTCAACCTCGATCCGGTCCAGAAAGACCTTGTCGAGGTCCCGCGACTTCGTGTCAGCCGGACACTTGATCACCAGTTCGTTGTGCTCAAGTTTGAGAGAATTGCCGGGCAGTGCGGTGTCAATGATACAGGCAGCCTGCCCGTCGAAGTGGACGTCAGCGACCGGCGTACCGTTGAATTCCACATTCACGTGATGGTCAGGCTCGACCAGGGTATTGGAGGTGCGGCCGCGGAGGTAGATCCGCAACTGCCCATCCCCGGCGTCAGGTATCAGGTGGGGAATGTCGAAAGCTATGGTGGCGTTGCGCCGGGGCTCGATCGTCTCCCAGAACCAGGGATCCAACTCCCCCGGCTCCGGAATCCAGATCAGATAGCCGTACTGCTTGTTCTCCTCGAGACGCAGTGTATCTTTGAAGGTGAGCAGTTCCGGGGCGGGCTTCTCGGCCAACTGCAACTTTTCCATGTCAAGGACCGCACTGGCGTCCCAACTGAGGCGGTAGCTATTGGTCTCCGTCCAGCGGTTGACGAGCGGCTGTCCGTAGAAAATGATGCGCGTGTCGGCAGTGATGCCGGCCTCCGCACCAAGCACGCGCCGCGCCACGGGCCGACCGGCGCATGAAATGCCTAGATCTGCGGGCTTGAGTTGCTCCAGAGCAACACCGGCATTCTCCAACATGGCTCCCGTGACTGCGTAGATGCCTTCCTCATTGACCGCCAACTTGACGCCGGCGGTGACACCCATGGCAACACCCGAAGCCATGTACGGAACAGTGACAAGTATGCATAAAGTGACCGCAATGTCGCGAACACGCACTGGAGTTCCTTCCCAAGCAAGATGGATGGGCACGTCGCAATGAGGCTAAGATAAGACGCCGGCAGTTGTCAAGCGAAACATTGTGAAGCCTCCTCAACGAATACCTGTAGCGCAGGCTTCCATAACCCTTTGTCAGGCTTCCATAACCCTTTGTCTTGTAGGCGCGGCTTCCAGCCGCGCAGGGATCAAGCGCACCGGGCGGAGATGTGGGGCTAAGGCAGAATGGGTGCGACCGACTCGGCCTGGAAGAGGATCGCCGGAACGCAGGGGCTGATTGGTCGCCGGGCGGCCATTTACGAAAACCGCCTCGGGCCCGGCCTCAATTGCTGGTAGTATGCTCCCGGCGTTGTCTGTTTTCCTGCCTGACCGCTGCTCCCTATGCCCGATTGGGCCTTCGTCTTTCAGGCCGCGATGGCTCCAGGGCTCGTGTGCGGCGGCAAACCTATGAAGGAGAAAGATGCACACGGGGGGAAAGTAACAGGCGTTGGTCGGCAATGCAGAATTTGCGGCCGTCAAAGGCAGTGTGGGCATGGCTCTTTGCCGCACCCGATGGGATGGCCCGACATGGCCTGACTCTCGCAGACACGACGGCGCAGCGTACATCAACTTCTGCCCAGGGAGGCGTTTGGATTGCGATACTACCGGATTGTGTGTGCCGCACTGCTGTTGGGTCTGCTGCCGGTGACGTGGGGAGCGCCCGACCCGGCGCTGCCCTTGCCGGGTGCGGACCTGGTCAACGCCGGCTTTGACGGACCGCTGGATTCCTCCGGAACGCCGGAGGGATGGAGCCGCTACATCTCGAAGTTCGGGACGGCCGATCTGTCGGTGGACAGTGAGCTCAAGAACACCGGCTCAGGATCTCTGAGAGCGGAGGTCGGCGCCAAGTCCGCCTGCACGGTCAGCCAGTACCTGAGTGTGAGTGACCCGGGGCCGTTTACCTTCTCCTGCCTGGTGCGCACGGCGGCTCAGGCCACCAACGGCGTGCAGGTGTCGGTCGAGTGGTTCGAGGCCATAGACTGGCCGCGACGCGTGCGGATGGTCGGGCGCACGTTCTCCTCCGCGGTGCTCTACGGTGACGACACCTGGCAGCGCCTGGGGGCCGTGGCCATGAAGCCGGATGACGCTGATCTGGCGCTTGTGGCGATCACCGTCGGTGACGCCCTGGCGGAGGCCGGCACCTACTGGCTGGATGATGCCGACTTCAGTCCCGGCGCGCGACCGGCGCCACTGCTGGGCAATCCCGGCTTTGAACTGGACCTCAACAACGACGGCATTCCCGACAACTGGGGCCGCACCTACTACGGCGAGGGCTGGGAGATCGTGCGCGACGAGACGGTCAGGCATTCCGGGTCGGCCTCTGCGCGACTGACCGGGCAGGCAGGCCATGGCAGCCGCTCGGTGCTGTCGACGCAGTCATCATACTTAGTGCCCCCCCAGCGTCTGCAGGTCTCGTTCTGGTACAAGGGCAGCGGTGCGTCGGACAATCTCGTCGACTTCCTGCCGGGCGAGGGGGACCTCGCCGCCAACGGGACAGTTTACTTCGAGCGCCATGTCGTGAAGCTGGAGCTGCCCCAGAATGAGTGGACACAGTTCGTTGCGGAGTATGACGTGCCTGATGATGCGCGCGAGTTCGGGCGCATGCGGGTAGACTTCCTGATGTACCAGAGAGGCGAAGGCACGCTGTGGCTGGATGACTTCCGGCTGGAGGTCATCGAGTAGCTGAAGGCCGCGGCGCTGGTCCATACATTGACATATTTTTACCGTCCATTACACACATTCGGCAGTCGCCGGCCGTATCGGCTCTCTTCTGACACGAGCCATTCCGGCCAGAGCACAACGGGACGCCGGCGCACCTGCTGTAGGAGGTCGCACTGATGCGAGAACTGCTGGTAATCACGAGTCTAGTGCTTGTTGGGTGCGTCGTCATGGCGCAAGACGAAGGCTTCATTGATCATGGCATTTGCGCCGCGGTTGCGGAGAGCCGTGGCGTTGTCGTAACGGAGACTAAATCCGGGAAGAACCTGGTTATCGCATGTGCCACAGACTGCTCTACTCAGGGCTACATTCTTGTGACCGACGTCGACACCGGCGAGACCCGGCAGGTGCCCTATCCGAAGAGTGTCAGGAATTCGGCCCCCTTCGCCTCGCTGATGAGCCGCAACGGGCGGTTCTACACCGGGGCTGGTCCCGCGTTTCTCGAGTATGATCCAGAGACCGGCGAGTGGCTTTTCGGCAAGGTGATTAACCCGCAGGCCTCGTGCTATGTGGGCTCGGCCATCACCGACGGGCCCGGTGACCTGATCTGGAAGGGCACCTACCCCGACTGCCGGCTCTACTCCTATGACCCGGAGACCCAGGAAGTCGTCGACTATGGGCGGATGGATGAAAAGGAACGGTACTTCAGCTACCTGGTCTTCGACAGCGCCGGCTGGGCGTACGCGGGCATCGGCACCGCCCGTCTGAACATAGTCGCCTTCAACCCGCAAACGCGCGAGCGCAGGCAGATGGTTGATGAGGACGAGCGGGTCGTAGGCACCGGATACGTCTGCACCGGCGTTGACGGCAAAGTCTATGGCAGAGCCGGCAACCAGTGGTATCGGATGTTCGCCGGGGAGCGCGAGGCTATAGCAAATGTGGAGAAAGCTGCTACGGCGCCGAACGGCTCACTGGGCTGGGGCCAGAGCAGCGGCACGCTTCCGGATGGGCGGCAAGTCCGCTACAACCTGCCGGAATCGTGGATGGATGTGACCGACCCCAAGGCCGGCACGAGCCGCCGCATCGAGATCAAGTACCAGGGCGGGGGCGTTGCGCTCACATCCGTGGCCGAGGGCCCCGACGGCAACGTCTACGCCTCCACCTGCCATCCGATGCATTTGGCCGTCTATGACCCGAATGCGGACAAGCTCGAGGACTGGGGTCCGGTCTACCGCGTCGGCGGAGGCAACTTCTGCCACATGTCCGCACAAGGCAAGTACCTGGCGGCCGCCTCGTACGCAAGCGGCATCTTCCACATCTATGACTCAACGCGCCCCTTCAACGGCGGCTACGGTAAGGCTCCCAACCCCTACGAGGTCGCCCAATGGCACAAAGACATCTGTCGTCCCCGCGCCACTCTGGCACATCCGGACGGCCATACAGTGTTCATGGCCGGCTATGCGGGCTATGGTATGGTCGGCGGCGGTCTGGGGATATATGACCTCACGACTGAGGAGGCGGCTCTTATAACGCATGAGAACCTCATCCCCTTCCACAGTACCATCGCCCTGGCGGCCCTGCCCGACGGCACCGTGGTCGGTGGCACTACTGTGGGCGCCCCGGGGGGTGGGCATGTTGTCTCTAAGGAGGGAGTGCTGTACCTGTTCGACCCGGCGACTCGCAAAGTGACCTTCCAGACATGCCCCGTGCCCGATGCCTCCACCATCACCGCACTTGAGGTGAGCCCGAGCGGTCTGGTGTACGGTTTGACCTCCGGCTCAGAACTGTTCGTCTTCGACCCGGCGACCCGCACGGTCACCCACACTAAGAAGCTGGAGGATTGGGCCGGCGTGCCGCGTGACAGTTTGTTCCTGGGCTCCAACGGAGATGTTTACGGCCAGTTCTCCAAGGCGATAGTTCGCTTTGATCCGGAGACTTTCGAGGGCTCGCTGGTGGCGACACCAACGGTGGGAATCAATGTAGGCGGCCCGCTGGTGGACGGCCGCATCTACTTCGGCTCCAGCTCGCACCTGTGGAGCTATCAACTGGGAAAGTAGGGCGGCCTTAACGGCGAAGCAGAAGGCAATTGATGGTCAGCTTGGGTCTGAGGCCCATGCCTCCCACCATTGAGGAGCGATAGAATCAGCGGCTCATGTCACCTGCACATCGCGCAGCAGTTCGACGGGCCTTCGCTCCCACTGAACCCCACCAAGGTGGTGAACCACACTGCCGGCGTCGCGGCGTCGGGTGGCGGGAAGTCTACATTCCCAGCCCAGATAATTCACGAACGAAAAGAAATGAATTGCGGAGAGACGCGGAAATGGCCATAAATGCTGTTGAGGCTTGTTCCGGAGGTCTCCGCGCAAATGACACAATGTAATTCGTAACTCAGCTTCGGACTCGTGCATCGCAAACGAATTCTCGGCGATTCCGACGCTGGTGATGACTGCTCCGACGGTGAGCTGATGCTGGTAACCGGGGTTGATCATCCTGGATTTCGACGCCACCGATAAGGAGACGCATGGGCAGCAGCAATTCGCCGAGCAGAAAAGGTATCACGGACTTAGACAGGCGCGATACTGGGATTTGACGAAGGCAACGATAAATGTGCTGATCGTCTGTATGGTGGTGAACTGCAAACGGATGGTGAGTCTGCAGGCGACGGGGACGGGCCCTCCGCGGGATGAACTGTGCCCCAATCCAGGCGTGGGGAGGTAAAACGAGCAAAAAAGGCGAAAAGTAAGCATGGCCTGCGGCCGCTCGACGCGAGAATAGCGCTAAGGGCATGACGCAGATGCTGACAACTGAATAGCCGTGAGCAGTAAACGGGTTGACGCAAAACCCGACATGTATCCTCTCACCCAAGAGAGGTAACTTTGGCAACTGTCTCTGACAGACTTTATCGCCCTGGGGCATCGAGTACATGCCCTAGGTTGCTTATCGCGTGCGGTATCACAATTCTAACCATCCCGGCCATCGATGATGGTCAAAGACGGAGAAGGTGATCTGACCTTGATGCAAAGAGAAGACATCGAAACACTTGCCTCGATACACGAGCCTAATTGTATCTCGATCTACATTCCCGTTCATTCGACGGGCTTCGAGGGACAAACCAATCCTATCCGCTTGAAGAATGCTATTCGCGAGGCCGAACGGGCGCTCGAGGCTACCGGCATGCGACGGCCGGATGTGGAATCGCTGCTCGAACCAGCCAGAGAATTCCTGGCCAGCGAAGGACCATGGTGCTACTGGCAGGGCGGGCTGGCGATGTTCCGCTCGGAGACCACATTCGCGGTCCACAATATGCCGATTGATTTCGACGAACATGTTCGCGTCGCCGGTCGCTTCTACATCAAGCCCCTCATCCCTGCCCTCGTTGCCGATGGGATGTTCTATGTTCTCTGCGTGAGCCAAAACGCTACCAGAGTGCTCTCCTGCACTCGCGAGACGGCAACGCCCGTCGAAATCGAAGCACTGCCGGGGAGCCTGGCGGATGCCCTTGGATATGAGACCACAGAGGACCACATCGAGTATCACGCCGGAGCGGCAGGAAAGGATGGGGGAGCGCCGGTCTACCACGGACAGGGCGCGGGGTCTGATGACAAACGCCAGGACCTGAAACGCTACCTCCGTATCATTGGTGATGCCGTTGATGATGCCCTCAATGGGCACAAGGAGCCTCTGGTCTTTGTAGGTGTGGAGCCGCTCCACGCCATATACACGGATATTAGCGACTACCCCCACCTGACCGGCGATGGAGTTGCAGGCAATTTTGAGCATGCTTCAGATGAGGAGATTCGTGACCGCGCATGGGAAATTGTGGAACCAGTCTTCTCCGAGGGACAGCAGAAGGCCCGCAGCGAGTATGAGCGGCTTGGCGGAACTGAACGAGCGGTCACTGCCATCGAAGATATCGTCCGCGCTGCGCACGATGGTCGCATCGCAATGCTGTTCATCGACGCGAAGGCAAGCTTGTGGGGCACATACAACCCTGCCACACGGCAGGTGGCAATCCACGCCGAGCCCGCCGATGAAGATGATGACCTCCTGGACCTGTGTGCGGTAAAGACGCTGTTGACCGATGGGGCCGTGCATGCGCCCGATGCAGACGACATACCCGGCGGCGGCCCGGCAGCAGCGGTGTTGCGGTATTGACGTCGAGCGCGACAGGCCTCGTCGGCGCGCACGGAAATGGAGCAAAGCGGAAGCAAAGTGCGGAACCTGCATGAGGCGCTGTACGCGGCGGACAGTTGGCCACATGCTCGGCGGGTGCTGCTGAAAGCCGAGGTGATGGAGCAAGGCGACAATCCGCGCTTTGTGGTCACGAGCCTGGCGAGCGGCGATGCGGAGGCGGGCAGGCGTCTGCCATGCTGTTGTGTAGGGCGCTCGCTCGCACCGGGCCGGAAGCCCGAGCTGCGCGAAGGAGGAGCGATGGGCCGGGTGAGGGAAGCCGTGCGGAACGCCGCCACCAACGGTCGGCGGGGCCTAAGCCCCCGTCCCACACACGGCAACCGCCTGCAGCATGACCGAACGAAAAAACGGGGCACCCGCATCATCGTGCGCGGGTGCCCCGAAGCGTGTTTTAAGCTCGCTGAAGTTCTACTTGAAGACTTCTTGGGTGGGATCCACCGGCGGCTTGACACCCACAAACAGCGTGTGCCAGATGTTCAGGTACCACAGCCCCGAAGTAGTGCTTTGCTTGACGTACACCACGCGGGGGTTGTCGGCACCGCTGCTGCGCAGGTACACCTGCAGGCCGCGGTCGTCGTCGTCATGGCGGTGGATGCGCTCGAAGTTCAGCTCCCAGTTGTTCGGGTCCATCTGATAGCCGTTGTCAGGCGAGGTGCCCTTGGCGTAGCTGCGCCAGATGTGGTGGTATTGGGGATTGACCATCCGCTCGGCGAACAGCCGATTGCCGGGCAGCCTATCCCAGCTGGATTCACTCATCAGCGGTATGGCCAGGTATTGGAGCATCTCGCGCCCCTGATCGCGGGTCTCTTCGTTCATATAGACGAACACCGCGTCCATGAAGCACTTGACCGCCCCCTGCGGTTCGGTGCCCAGAAGCACATGTTGCTGCTTCATCTCATCCAGCGTAGCGGCAAGTTTCGGCGC
Source organism: uncultured Armatimonadia bacterium (assembly GCA_964498775.1). Classification (GTDB taxonomy): domain Bacteria; phylum Armatimonadota; class Zipacnadia; order Zipacnadales; family UBA11051; genus UBA11051. Next base: position 11,056 of record CAZCJS010000039.1, on the reverse strand, counting down.
GGCCTCCTCCTGCTGCGTCGGCCCCTCCGCGTAGGCGCCACCGACTGACAGCATTACGATTGCGGCGAACAACAGCCACGTCACCTTCATCCCGTTATCCTCCTGTCTGCTACCATCCATAGTAACACGGCAAGCATTGTACTTGCTTTGTGGCCGAACGTCCAGTAAATATTGCTTTGACTTGAGTCGCTGGACTTTCTTGGGGCCGCCTGAAACGCTTCACAGCGACACCAGGGAGGCAATCACCGATCCGGATACCAGCGACGCTGACCGGCTGGCGAGGGATCCCGCGCTGCGGCAGATGACTCAAGCCAGCCACTTTTTCGCGGCATCAATCCGGGCTCAAACATCCGCCTGTGGCAGCATGTGTTCGACCGCAATCACGATACACAAATGGTTCACTTCTGGATAGGGCCCCTCTTTTCGCGTCGTTGAACACGTATGACGCAGTCACTGTGGACCGAAGAAATCAGGGCCACATCTTGACCCTATTAGCGCCTGGTTTTCTCTTTCATCTCGCGGCTGAGTGTCTCGAGCGATTTGGCGAGCTGTTGAAAGATGTGCTGGCCCGCCTCCGGGTTTTCGAGTATGGTCTTTGTCATTTCCGGCTGTCGCTGTGACCATACCTCAACATCCTTGCGGTTCATGCCGAATGTTTTCATCAACACGTTGCGCTCGATCTCAGGGAGACCTTCCTTACTCTGCTTCATGATCTCACGGCGCTGTTCGTCACTGAGATTCTGGAACTCTCTGAGCGGTTCCTGGATGTGACGATCGAGCTTTTTCGCATACCCGGCGGCCGCATCGGCAAACTTCGCAGCATCGGTGGCGTGTCTTTTGGCCCATTCAGCATCCTCCGCGTGAACGGCTCCGCGGTAGCGGATGAATGAGTCCTGGAAGGCGATCGAGTTCTCGGCCAGCGCCACGCTGTCCTTTGCCATCTCGTAACCCTCTTCACCCCTGAGCTCGTCCAGCTCCGGGCAGGTGACGTGGGGCACCTCCGCACGCTGTCGATAATTGGGAGTGGGATCCTCGGCGGCCTGATAGTACGCATGCGAGCTGACGATGCAGGCTGCTTCGCCAATGAAGAAGCCCGCTGCGACCCACGGCATCGCCGTGGTGCAATAGCCAAGGTTGGTAAGAACGAAAGCCCCAACACCTGACGTGACACTGCTGTAGAGGGCAAGTCGCTTCGGGATGGATACCTTTATGGTAATCGGCACTTCGTCTGGCTCTGGTGGCAGCATATTCTGGCTGAGCTGGCCGGGATATACATTAGTCTCGGCCTCTACCACGGCGCACTCAATCGTATCGGCCCAGGTGCAGAACTGGATATAGTCGAGTGTTTCGGTGGCAACAGGGATAAACGAAATGACCAGATCCGTCAGGAAATCAACCCAGCTCTGGTCCGGTATCCACTGCCAGCGATGTTTCCACTTTGTGTAATACCATTGGGTGTTGAGGGGCGTAATATTAACCATCTCCGGCCCCCATGTCTTAGCCTCGTCCATATCCACATCCCAGTCCACAAACTGCGTCGAATCTGGTTCATTGTAAAAGGGGTTGTTTCTTTCTTCCCAGTTCAGCCTGATCTGCCACTCCTGGTCTGACAGATTCTCTATCTTGAAGCACACCAGGTACGTGTTCCCCATCGTCGGACCACCACGATCGAGGGGCTTGTCATCATGCCAGCCCGAATGATGCGCATCCAGCCCCAAAAGGGACGATTCGGTGACAAAAACATCCACAATGTGCGGATGGCGGTTGTCGAAGGTGACCTGCTGTTTCAGCCACCCATCTCCGGCGGTCACGTTGCCGGCGTCGTCCTTTGCACGGACATAAATCGTGTCCTTACGCACCTGCTGGTCGCGCGTATCGGATGTTACCGTGAAGCTCCACTGATTGGTGCCCTGTGCAGCGTGCCAGTTCTCGGCGTCAGTGCTCCACTGCACAAGCGTTACACCCTGGTTGTCCGTTGCATGGCCCGAGAGCGATACTTCGTTTTCGAAATGTATTTTGATAGGGGGCTGCTCCTGGTCAGCCTCGACAATGGCCGGTGCCGTGGTGTCAGTGACCTGTGGCCGGGGACGTGGATCAGTATTGGCCACCAATTCATTGCCGTCGTAGGCCAGATACCTGCTTTCATACTCCTGAATCGGCAGCGTGGTGGTGTACTTATACCAGCACCCGTCCGTGTAATCGCTGTCACCGGCGTTTTCTTTCTGCATTTCGTGCTTCTGGCCAGCGATCTCCACTTTCACAGCGGTTGGGGTGATGTTGTCTTCAGAGACGTACTGCGCGCGAAAGGAAAACTCCGTCGTCTCATTCCCGCTGTGTGGGGTGACACCCCACTGTTCAAAATGAGGCGCCCCAGAGGTGTACCGAAGCACCCCTCCCTGCACCGTTCGATACGGCTGGATGGTGTTGGACTCCAGACCGATCTCCACCTCAAGCCAATTGAAGGTTTGAGGGGCGGTAATCGTGTCTGAAAGCAGATCGGACGTTGCTCCGGGCTGGAGCTGCAAATGGGAGAGGATATGCGGCTGGCCAATGTAGCCAGTTTCGGTTGACCACTGGACAACGACGCGGGGCCCCGGATCTGTATCGCCCTCGGAGTCCAGCATCTCCTGCGGACAACCCTGGTTCTGCTGAGGGTCAAACGTAATGCGGAACTCGATGGTGACCTCATCCCCACCCACGGGCCGGGCAGGTGTCAAACCCTCGATCTCGGCCCGGACGCACTCCTGGCAGTAATCATCAAAACTCATCTGCGCCTGCCAGGCGGCAAAGGTGGACGGGGTGACGACAATGACCACGGCAACAACCACTATCAGCTCCAATACGATCCGGTTCCTGAATTTAACCCCGCGCATAAGCATAAACCCTCCTTTGGACGGCGGACGAATAGCGTTTCAACGCACAGTGCACTCGCCGTCACACCCCTGACCCTAACTCGGCTCAGCCCGCCATCGCCCGACCTTCGTGCGCTGTGGAATAGTTGGTGAACATCTCGGTCCTAGATATTTACTTTGATGAGTTTTTCGTAAACTATCTTATATATTATAGCAGCGCGCGGGCAGTGTCAAATCAATCACAGCAGTCCAAACGCAGGAAACCGGACAGAATGCTCCGGCAGTGGTACCACAAGACAGCAACAGCCTCGATGGGCCGAAGCCCGCTATCCCAGATAATTTATGAAGCAGAAGAAGCGCATTACGGAGAGACCCGGAAATGAGCCATAGAGAGCGTTGAGCCTTATTCCGGACCTCTACCCGCGAATGACACATTGTAATTCGCAGCTCAGATTCGGACGCCTTCATCGCAAGCAAATTGTCGCCGCCTTCGACGGTGGTAGTATCTGCTCCGCTGGCGGGCTGATGCTGGTAACCGAAGCTGATGAGGCTCTCGGCCTGACGCGAGAACTCAGTGCCGTACTCTCGCATCAGCGCCAGGCTAGCAAAGTGCATCACTCTGTGAGTGAAGGAGACGTGCCGGCGGGTGCGGTTGAGCTTTGCTTCGCATTGTCCGGTTCGCGACCTCTGGGTTCTGCTGTTACGACGCATGCGGGCGGCGGCGACCTGAGGGTAGCTGCTGAAAAACAGGGTGTTTGGCAACCGAAAATGAGCTTGCGGGGATCAGTGTGCCTGCGGAGTGGATTTTGGGTGCTTCTGCGTCGACATGGGAGGACAGGCTGGGGTTCAGCGGCCTTTCAGGCTGCGATAGCCATGTTCTGATATCCTTGTTGCCGGCACTCGCATCCCAAATCCCATCTCCCCACACGCTCATGAATGATGCGGGCTAGAGCAACTCCGCGATGCTGCCTAAGACGTAGTCCGGGCGGCAATCAGCCGGCAGTGCCGCCAGGTCCGCCGCATCCGTGACGCCGCTCAGCACCGTCGCCGTCGCGCAGCCCGCGCTCTTGCCACAGACCAGATCCGTATCCAGCCGGTCCCCTATCAGCAGCGTCTCTTCCGGCGTCGTGCCCATCCGCGCCATCGCCACATGCGCCAGCGCCGGCGAGGGTTTACCGGCGATATGATCCGGTGTCCGCCCGCTGCACGCCTCCATGTACGCCATGACCGCACCCGCGTCAGAGACCTCCGAACCACCCGCCAGCGGGCAGGTTACATCCGGGTTCGTAACATAGAAGAACGCGCCCCGCCGCAACGCCTGGAATGCCTCATCGAGCCGCCCATAGGTCACCTGGCGATCCCACGAAATCACCACGATCTCAGCATCTGCAGCGCTTTGGACGATCCGGCAACCGATGACTCGCAACTCGCTGAGAACCGGCTCTTCACCCAGCACCAGAACGTGCGGTGTTTCATGATGCGCGCTGATATAGTGGGCCAGCGCCATCGGGCTGGTCAGTACATGCTCCACATCTGCCGCAATGCCCAGTCTCGTCAGCTTCTCCGCATAGCTCCGGCCGGTTGCGATCGGTTTATTCGACACGAAGGTGATGCCGACGCCGCGCGCACTCAGAGCCGCTACCGTATTCTCGGCGCCGGGAATCAATTCATCGCCCAGATAGACAGTGCCATCCAGATCAAATATGTATCCTGCATAGAGTGGGACTGTCGATGTCACTTATCAGGCACTCCTTTGGGTCGCGACATGGATGCTTGTCTTCCTGGGCGCATTATTCATCATGAAGCCGTCAATTCCTGCGTTTCACCGACTCTTAACCCTTACATCCAGTACTCACAGCCCCGCAGTGTCAGCGTCGCAACGACTTACGCCAGGCTTGCCCTGACTGTAGTGGAGTTGAGCCTCTTTCCTACCCCCGCCCCCCTTGGGTCACGAAGCCAACAGATACAGTGCCTGCTGGCCCCGAGAAAGCCCTTGTTCTTCTGGTACAGAGTGCGTTTTGCCCCCGCCATCGAGCGGGTTGACTATGTAGGTCAAGTGGATTTCGCGTCTACAAGAGCCTTCAGCTTACACGTAGAGTCTGTTTCCGGCACCGCGGGTAGTGCTGTTCAAAATGCCTCATATGAGAACGTGAAGATGCCGGTACGGGTGAATTAGACCGTACCCCTCGCTTCCCCATCGCACACCACGTCTGCGCCGCTGCGAGTACGCTTCCGTCATGCCGGGATGCGATTGATGACTGCCATCACCATTGCCCTGACGCTGCCCATGCTGTCGGCCATGACGGCTTGCAGGTCGCTGTCCATGACGGCGCGATCGGTGACGCCGGCGGCGTAGTTGGTGACGACGCAGAGGCTCGCGTAGCGCATCTCGAGCTCGCCGGCAAGAACGACTTCGGGGATGCCGGTCATGCCCACGACATCCGCGCCCCATTGCGCAAACACCTTGATCTCGGCAGGCGTTTCGAAGCGCGGCCCTTCGCTGCAGATATATACGCCACTAGGGTGCACCTGAACATCCATACCGGCACCCGCGCTGATGAGCACCTCGCGCAAATACGGATTGTAAGCCTGCGTCTGGTCAACGTGGACGATCTTGCCGCCGGTGCCATCGAAGAATGTCATGTAGCGGTTACGAGTCATGTCAATGTAGTCGTGCGGGATTACGAAGTCACCTGGGTGGAGCATCAGCTTGAGGCTACCGACTGCATTGGTCGCGATGATATCGGTGCAGCCCAACTCGTGGAGTGCCATGATGTTGGCGCGGTAATTGATGGTATGAGGAGCAATACTGTGGGCGACCCCATGACGCGGGATAAAGTAAACCAGGTTCTCCCCGACCTCCGCGGCGAAGAGATTCACCTCACCGTAATCGGTGCGCTGGACCAGCGGAACCTGACCGAGCTGTGCGCCTTCCATCTCGAATTTGTAGAAGCCGCTGCCGCCGATGATCCCGATATTCATCTCTTTCCCTCCTTCTCCTGTCTCTTGCTAGACTTCTCCGTTTGCACCCCGATACCTGCATTCACAGGAACCCGCACGGGATTGGGGATCTGCGATCAGTTCCCGAACGACATTGCGACTTGACAGAGGGACGCAGGTTTCCCTAATATTGGTCGTGGTCGCCGGAGGGTCGGCATGATCCCGGTGGGTGGACTCGCATCCTGACAACGCTCGAATCCGAAACACTGATTTGGCACGAACGGCAGCGGCGGTGTTTTGTGTGCGCTGTCCGCCGCGTTCTGCGGGGTGGTGCACCTCGTCAACATGGCGGTTACTGACAACGTGTTGCCTTGCGGAAGCGAGTGTGCTATCATTTTCGCGCCCGGCAGCGGCCCTACAAGAGCAGATGTCGAGGTGGCATCGAATGGCAGCACAATTGGGCCTGGTTCGCCGTCCGCGTACTGCGTGTGGTCACCGGCAGCACTTTGCTGGTGACGTAGATAATGAGATAGTATCTGGACGTTCACACTAAGGAGGTACTGGAGCAATGGATTTCTCGGAATATCGTTTCTCTGAGGCCCATACGTGGGCAAAGAGAGACGGAGACCAAATGGTCATTGGTATCACGCAGTATGCAGCTGATGAGTTGGGGGATATCATCTTCGTCGAGTTGCCCGACGTCGGCACATCACTTGCTGCCGACGAGGGATTGGGAAGCGTTGAGTCGGCGAAGGCAGTCGAGGATCTGGTTTCCCCGCTCACCGGTGAAGTGACCCGCTGCAATGAGGAACTCTTCGATGCACCGGAAATACTCAACGAGGACCCGTACGGAGAGGGTTGGCTTGTTGCGGTCGAGCCCAGCGACAAGAACGAATTCGACTCGCTGCTCAGCTATGACCACTACATGGCTATGCTCGAGGAATCGGCCGGCGACGGCGAAGATGACGAGGAAGACGACAACCTCTACACCAGCGAGCAATGAGCCGGCAGGGACAAAGCATCTCCCGAGCAGGTGCGAACCACCGAGGTGAGAGAGGTTATAGCCGGATGATACAGTGGCGTCTGCTGGTGACGGGGCCGGGTGGCGGAGCCTACAACATGGCCCTTGATGAGGCCTTGCTGGAGAGTGCCATCGGCGGCGAAGCGCCCGTTTTGCGTATCTATAGCTGGAAGCCGCCGGCAGTATCGCTGGGCTATTTCCAGGAACTTGACGAAGGTATTGACCGCGCCGAGATTAGTCGGCGCGGTTTTGGCCTGGTCAGACGCCCTACCGGCGGGCGCGCGATCCTGCACAAGGATGAGTTGACCTATGCCGTCGCGGCGCGTGAGGACGACATCGCGCACGGCGACAGCCTCATGGGCTCATACCGCACCATCTCACGTGGCATTGAGGCGGGGCTGCAGATGCTAGGCGTGGCAGCGCGACTTGCAGACCGCAGCGGTGAAGGGCGCAAGCAGGACCGCCAGACACTCCCGACGGTGTGCTTCGGGCAACCCGCCAAAGTTGACATGCTGGTAGCATCCCGCAAGATCGTTGGCAGCGCCCAGACGCGCCGTGATGGCGCACTGCTCCAACATGGCTCAATCCCCGTGAGTATTGACCCGGCTGAACATCTCGCGGTTATGCCCGGCGGCCTCAACACCAACGAGCGCGCCGCTGGAAGCGCTGAGACATTGGCTGAGTTAATGTGCGGCATCGCTGATATTATCGGCCGGACTCCCAGCTTCGACGAGGTAGCGCAAGCGCTGCAGGCGGGATTTGTTAGCGCGCTGGGCATTAGCTTTGTCGCCGATGAACTAGCTGCTGTAGAATCCAGCGCTACCGCACGTCTTATTACTGAGAAGTACGGCAACGATGCGTGGACTGCGCAGGGGGGGACGCGGTAACGCAGGCGCGGGCCATGGATAAATCGTCGGGCGGTACGCCTCCACCCCGCAATGCACGAGCAGCAGCGTACTAGCTGAATACCTGCAACTGTTCGATGGTCAGATCGTCTCGCGGCTCGTAAATGCGCAGGGAAAGCAGCGCCGCAGCCAACGCAAACAGCGCCCCGATCGCGAAGACCAGCACGATACTCACCGTCTGTGCAACCCAACCGAAAGCTAAGGGCACAATGCCCACTGGTGCGATGAACAAGTTCGTGAAGCCAAGATATGACGGCCGCTTGCGTTCCGGCGCGATGTCGAGTACGTAGTTGTTGTAACCCGGCCAGACATGGGCGGTATAGATGCCACTGCCGACAAAACAGAGGCACAAGACAAGCATCCGGTATGAGATGCCATAGCCGAGGATCTCGAACCCACCCGACGGAGTCAACGCGGCACCAAACAAAGCCACCAGTGTAGTCGCGAGGCCGGCAAAGGCCGCTACGACGAGAACGCGGCGGTTACCGAGCTTGTCCGAGACACGCCCCTGAAGTACGCTTCCCCCCATCTGAGCCAGTATCTGTACGCTCAGGAAGGTGGCCACGGCAGTGTCAGGAAAGCCCCATTCCTGTACCGCTAGCGCCATAAAGAACGGCCCGACAGACCCCGCCGAGGCAAGCAGCAGCACCACTCTGACCATCCGCCGATAACGTCTGTCACGTCTCCAGAAGCGCATACCCCGAGCAATGTGCAGCCGGAGAGACAGCTTGTGATGCGCAGCTTTGCTCGCCGGCTCTTTCACCTGTGAATACACAACCCAGGAACTCCCCAAGATGAGAGCAGCGACGAGTAGAACGATGCCGTAGTTCATCGGGAAAGCGGCCGGTGAGTTGTCACCGACCATGTAATGAATGAACGGCACGGCAACAGTGAGTACAAGGAAGAGACCGATAATTTGTCGCCACATCCAGAAGCTGCCCCGCATGGTGGTGGGTGTTGACTTGGCGACGATGTCCATGAAGGCCATGGTACTGACCGCCTGTGCGGTGAACCAGCAGGTGAAGAAAAACAGCACGAGGGCGGCGATGAGTATGCCGGTTAGATGAACGCCGGCTAGTACGGAGACGGCCATGCCAATGAGTGCGGAAAACCGGATGATGCTGTAGAGTTTGAATATGGGCAGCTTGCGCTCGGCAGTGTCTATCCACGGCGCTGCGAAGATCGCCGGGAGCGCCGGACTCACGATGATGATCGCCTGCAGCACACCGACGGTCCAGGTGAGCCCGGACAGACGCAGCAATAATAGTGGCAACACGGTCATCGGGTCGAGCAGGCGGTTGCCGACCTGCACGAGCACGCCGTTGATGATCCCCAGCAAGTGGTTGCGGCGGTGCAAGGGAACGAACATCTCATGATCGTTGGGATTTGTAAACTTAGCCATGGGCTCAATCAGAATTCGCAGGGGCTGAAATGGTGGATCGGCGGCGGTGGCAAGCGGTCGGCGCTACGATGCGGGTTCCTCCGAAGACGTCTCGTCTAAGTCGTCATCGGGGATATCGTCTCGCGGTTCACCCATGCGCAGGGCCAGGAAAAGGGCGACGACGGCCAGGACAACTGAGATGAGGAAAATGCTCAGGTAGCTGACCGCATAAACCAGCCAACCATAGGCAAGTGGTGCGATAGCTATGGGAACTATGAAAAGGCTTGCGAAGGCGGTGTATGATGGTAGTTTACGGCTCGGAGCGATGTCCATGAGATAATTCGTGTACCCGGGTCCGAGATCGGCGAGGAACAAACCGCTGCCGATGAAACAGCCCATGAGCACTACCATGCGGTACTGAACCTGATACCCGAATAGCTGCATGGCGCCAGGAGGTGTCAGGTAAGCGCCGAACGCCGCGCAGGCGGCCGTGCCCATGATTGTGGCAGCGGCGAGAATCAGCAGGCGCTGGTTGCCGAGCTTGTCGGAGATGTAGCCGGCGACCCAGCAGCCGAACATCTGGGCCACTATCTGGACGGCAATGAACCAGGCGGCCACCTCGTCATGGAAGCCCCAGGATTGAACGGCGAATGCAATGAAGAAAGGCCTGATGGCTCCGGAGGCGCCGAGCAGGATGCGGATGCGCATGAGGCGGCGGTAGTAACGGTCGCGCCTGAGGAGTCTCATGCCCCGAACAAGATGCTGTCGCATGGTGAGCAGATGTCCAGCGGGTTTGGACTCCGGCTCTCTTGCCTGCGCGAACGCCAGCCAGCCTAGACCCATGCCCACCGCAGCTATGAGCATCAATACTCCATAGTTCAGGGGGAACTCCAATGAGCAGTCAGCGGACAGCATGTAACTGACAAGAGGCCGAGACAATATGAGAACTACGACCAGCCCGCCGAACTGTCGCCATTTCCAGAAGCTGCCGCGCATGGTCGTCGGGACGGAACTGGCGATGACGTGCACGAATGCCTGCTGCGAGACACCCTGGGCAAGCAGGCGAAGTGTGAAACAAAGCAATAAGCCGACGAGAGCCGTACGGTAACCGATGCTGCCGGCGAAGAGCACGCAGAGCCCCATGCCAACACTGCCGATGAACCTGATGACCGCACCCCAGCGGAAGACGGGCATCTTGTGTGGTGCCGTGTCAACCAGCCGCGAGGCGACTACCTGCGGGATGACCGGTGCAACCATCGTGATTGTGTGCCCCATCCCCACCATCCAGGAAAGCCCGGACAGTCGCAGAAGCAGAAGAGGGAAAACTGTGCCAAGATCCGCAAGACGGTTTGCGGCAATGAACAAGATGCCGTTGACGATGCCGAGCACGTAGTTCCGCCGGTTGAGGGGGGTATAGAGCTCGCGTTGAGCGGCGTTGGGTGACCTGACCATTACAACAGATTCCTCACGCGGGTGCGACGACAAACGGTTTGAGTGTGTTGAGGAGTTCGGTTTCGACTTCGACGTCGGCGGCAACGTAGTCGGGTTCGTAGGCGATCTGGATGACACGGCCACGTTCCCTGCATAAGTGCAGCGCTGCCATCTGGTCGTAGGGGATATGCAGTGTAAGGGGCACGAAATGCGCATAGGCCGCCCGCGCGATCTCAGCGCCCAGCTTCTCGAGACCGACACGCTTCTCAGCGACGACGGGTAGCCCGTCAGGCATCTGTGCGAGAATACGCTTCTCGTCCACCGTCCCCGCGATCTTATCCCACTTGTTCAGAGCTACCACGGTGGGCCTGTCAGCGACGCCGAGTCTGTCTAGTGTCTCCTCGCTGGCGGCGCGTTCGGTCGCGGCCCACGGCGTGCTCGCATCGAGCACATGCACTATCACGTCGGCTTCCTGAACCTGCTCGAATGTCGCCATGAAGGCGGCGAAAAGGTCTTCGGGGAGGTC
>CAZCJS010000038.1:0-20542 GCA_964498775.1 uncultured Armatimonadia bacterium | reverse complement strand
CGTGATGAAGCCATAGCCCTTTTGGGCGTCGAACCATTTAACACGCCCACGCACTTGAATAGCCTCCCAATCGGCGATTCTCAGGCACTACACTATACAAGCTTAGTACAAAGTCCAACACGTGTCAACCTAGTATTAGGTTGAAGCGCCCAGTTTATCGTGCACTGCACCTTGCTGTCTGGCCGTGGTGTAGGCGTCATAGATGCAGTAGATATAGGTGGCGAGATAGATGACAATGCCGAGGATAAGCAGGATGCGGTGAGAAAGTGAGCTGTTGGCGAGGAGTTGCTGGACGGCGTGTACCTGATCGCTGCGTGTGATGACGCGGTCTGCGGATTGACGTGCGACTGTGGCCCACGGACTGAGGACGATCCCGTTGAAGAGAAGGATCAGGAGCACAGCCTCGGCGGCGAAGATGGCGAGGCCCTTTTCGTACTGGCGATTGTACAGTTGGCCCATGCCAGGGAATGCAATGGCGGCGAGTATTGCGTTGACGGGGCGGCGCGGGCTGACGGCGTGGTCTTCGGAGCCGGCGACGAGCTGGTGTATCATCTGGCGGCGGCGTTCGGTGGGGGAGATGTTGAGAAGAGCGGCGGCGAACTTGCGCTCGGCGTCGGCATTGGCGGGCTCGATGTCCATGGCTCGCTTGTAGTGCTTTCTGGCCTGGGCACTGTTGCCCATGGCGTAGAGCACGTCGCCAAGCTGTTCGTGAGCAGAGGTGCTTTGAGGGAAGGCCTCGACAAGGTGGGTTGCAGACTTTTCAGCTGCGGCGAGATTGCCGGCGCGCATTAGCACCTGTACACGCGCCAGCAGTTGCTCAAGCTGACCATGCGTGCGCTCGGCATCGCGCTCAGGCATCTGAGTACTCAGCGACGATTCTGGCGTCGCTCCAGAGCCTTTCGAGGTCATAGATTCGGCGCGCATCCTCGGAGAAGATGTGGACGACGACATGGAGGTAGTCCATGACCATCCATCTGCTGCTGCGGCCCCCTTCGACGTGTGCGGGAGTTATGTCGAGCTGTTTCATCTGCTCCTTGATCTCCTCGGCGATAGCTTCGAGGTGTTGCGGGGAGCGACCGTGACAGATGACGAAATAGTCACAGATGGTAGTCACCGGCCGCATGTCCATGAGGACGATGTTCAAAGCTCTTCTATCACGTGCGGCCTTAACGATTGCGTCTGCTTTTTGTGATGAGTCCAACTCCAAATGATCGCCTCCCTGAGACTAGACGTCCGGGCCGGGGCAACCGTCGGCGATATCAGTCGGCCGGTTTGTAATCTTCACCGACGGTGATGTCAAGTCGGTCAGTCTCATCTTCGCCGTCGACGCGCACTTCCCCTGCCGAGACGCTCCCACAGGCGATAGTTTCCGCGGCGCGCCTGGCGATGTGGCTGGTGTCGCCATAATATCTTATGGTAGTGCGCTTGTGGCCGAACTCGTCGGCATTGTCGGCGCTGACTTGCTCGAATCCGGCCTCCTGAAGCTGCCGGACGGCGCTGCCGGCGATACCTGCCTTCCCGCAGCCGTTGTAAACGATGACGGGGCAGTCTGTCTTGATGCGGCCTCGGAGATAGTCATCAATGCGGCTGAGCTCGTCGTGGAAAGCGGCTTCGCGGAGGGCCGCATAGTAGATGCCGGCAATCTTCAGATCGCCGACGGGTACCGTGGCAGTGTATATGTCTGACTGGTTGACAGTGCGAAGCAGCTTGAGCATGTCCACGACCTCGAGCCACTCAAAGTCATGTTCGACATGACTGAGAACCTGGCTGCCGGCCTTGAGGAGCCGGTGTACCTGACTGATGCGCATCTTCTGGTCGAGTAATTCTTTGAGGAAGGTCTGCTGGTTTTCCACACGCTGGAAATCGCTGATGGCTCCGCCGTACTTGGAGTGGCGATAGCGGACGAATCCCATCGCCTGCTTGCCGTTGAGATGCTGGCGACCTGGCTCAAGATTGATGTGGAGGTTGCCATTGTTGTCGTTATAGTGCATCCCGTGGTGCCGGCCACGCGTCATTTCGCCCTCGCAGTCGGGGACGGTGATATCCACGCCGCCGAGGGCATCAACCGCCTTGACGAAGCCCTCCAGATTGACCTTGACATAGTAATCAATGTTCTGATCGAGGAGGTCCTGGACGGTCTCGACGGTCAAGTCCACGCCTCCGCTGGCGTAGGCGGCGTTGATCTTATTGTTGCCGTGCCTGGGGATGCGAACGCGGAGGTCACGCGGGATGGACAGAAGTGCCAGCTTCTTCGTCGCGGGATTGACAAAGGCGACCATGAGCGTATCGGAGCGTCCCGGATCACCGGGTCGCTCATCGGCGCCGATGACGACGATCCGCAAGACGCGCCCGGTTGGCAGATGGCTCAATGAATCCGACCAGGAGGGATTCGTGCCGGGAAAACTAGGTCCGGTCCTGGGTGCGCTGGTGGGATTTCCGACGGCATCATAGATTCCAAAGGCCCCGCCGACAACGACGACTGCGGCGAAGAGGTACAACACGTAATCCAGTGATGTCCTCATACTGTGCTCCGATTACCTGTCGCAAGGGTTGAGTGTACCGGGTGCTGCCATCAAGTGGTGTAGAGATGCAATGCGGCGATGTATTGCCCGACTGACTCCGGCGTCAGGCCGGCGATACTGCTGCCTGAAGCGACGCGCTGGCGAATGTCAGTGGCTGAGATGTTGGGTGTATTGACGGATAGTGTCTCGATTTGTGCGGCGCGTGCAGGCCCGAGGACCTCCTCGAGAGCGGAGAGGTCATATCCGGGGCGACTGAGTGCGACGACCTGGGCTTCGGCGAGTATGGCATCAGGTTCGCGCCAGGTAGGCAGGTCAATGGCCATGTCAGCGCCGACGATAAAAAAGAGCCGGCAGTCAGGCCTGATCCACGAATGCAGCAGGCGCAGCGTATCTATCGTATAAGCCGTACCTGTCCGCATAAGTTCGACCTGTGAAACGTGAAACCCGGCGGTGTTGCAGGTTGCCAGTAGAGCCATAAGATAACGGTCTCTAGCTGGACTGATGTGCGAACTGCTCTTGTGCGGCGGGTGGCCGGAGGGAATAAAGAGAACGCGGTCGAGATGGTAGTGCCGACATGCAGCATCGGCAGCCGCCAGATGGCCCCCGTGAATTGGGTCAAAGGTGCCGCCGATAATGCCAAGACGGCTCATGCTGCTCCACTCAAACCCGAGTTGCTCCATCAGCCGAATTCTAGCATATACGGGCGCTTTTTGCAAAGCCACAGACAGCTAATAGAGGCGCCAAATGTGACGTGGAGGCGCTCAGTTGAGAGACGCGAGGCCTTGTTGCGGCATGACCTCAAGGGTCAGGGCATTGTCCATGAGCACCTCAGCGTCCCGCTTGATGGTAATGTGTCCAGTGATGTTGCCACTGGTGGGGAAGGTGAGGATGACATTATTGGCTTCCGCGTTAAAGCTGATGGTGGCCGTGTCGGCATCCGTAGTCACCTGAGCGTCGCTCATGGCCTGGAGCGACTGGTCGCCTACCTGAATAAGGTGGAGGAAGATGTCGTCGGTTCGCGGGGCGCCCGGGCTGACCTCGATACGCCAGCGGCCCATCAGTTCCGGCACCTGGCCGTCCTTCATGTCCTGTGGCCGGAGAGGGTAGTTGACCCCGTCCGCGAGGAATTCGTTGCCGGGTCCGCCGACCTTCTGCAGGACTGCGTCTGCGGGGAGCAGTGTCCGGCAGAAGATCCGCCCCTGGCCCTGGTCTGCTCGAAATTGCCTGGCCGTGACAGCCGGCTCGTTGGCGGTGTGAAGGACCCAGCGTTTGGCGTATTCGGGGTCCGTTGAGCTGACCCGGTCAAAGACAACGAAGTGGTTCGGTGGGATGAAGACGAACTGGCGGACGGCCTGCTTGCACTTGTCGCGGTGGTACGTGTCTGTGGCATCGCCGGCGACATAGGTGAAATGAGGGGTGGTCTCAAAGGCAATGACCTCGGAGCCGGCGAGAGTACGCTGGCCGCCATCGTGAACGGGTGCGCCACCCACGACGTTGCCGGATTCATCGGGCATCTGGATGAGGATACAGTTGTGAGCGACCGTCTGGCGGTAGTAGTGGTTGCAGCGTTCGGAGGCAGTCGTTGGTATGCGGGTGCCGCTATCGAGGGCCAAAAAGCCCTGCTTGAAGATGGTGAAATGGTTGGCGTCGAAGTGCCTGTGCCCATGGACCTTGGCCCCGCATGCGAAGAGGGCATATGTATCCTGCGGCATGTTGCCGGAGCGCATGAAGATCTGACCCATGTTCTCGAAATGGCGGGCCGGCGGGAGTTGGCCGAGGTCCTGTGCTGGTGGAACTGTATCGAGGCCGAGCATGAGGAAGGGCTGGACCGCAGAACTGACGGAGAGGTGCTTGGCGGCACCGACGTCAGCCAGCAGCTTCCTGACAGCACCGGCAAGTGTAGCCCATTGGGGGTCTGCGTGCGTATAGAAGTGCGCGGTACTGGACATGTGGGTATAGAGATAGCTGGTCGGGAAGTGGTTGCTACTGTGAGGGGTGTCGCCGTAGCCGTACTCGTAGCCGCCCGGGAGCCAGTTCCAGAGGATATAGTTGGGGAAAAGGGCGATGTAGGGCCATTCGCCGGAGATGTCTATGCCGGTGGCAGAGCGAAGAGTGTAGAGGAAGTTGAATTCGGCGCAGGGATAGGCGGCAAAGGAGTAGGTCACTGTGGACGAGGCAGAGCCACCGTCGTCTCCGGCAGCCGGGGTGCGGTAGGCGAACATCTTCTGGTGCATGTCGTAGCCACTGGTCAGGAACTCCAGCGCTCTGGCATCATCTATGCCCTCGTTGTACATGGCCAGACCGGCGTACCAGACGAGGTTCCTGACGCCGTAGAAGCCTGTTGTGTAGTTGCTGGTGTTGCAGCCGGCGAGGGAGGGCTTGCCCTCACCGGGCTGGACGTCATAGACATGCTGGAGCATGGCGGCGCCTAGCCGTCTGCGTTCTGCGGGCGTCAGATCATTCCAGATCCAGTCGAGGGCGGCAAGCCAACCGATACGGCTGAAGGAGTACCAGTTGATCATTTTGCACTCGGCGTAGCGCTGTTGATAGAAGTCGAGGCCGGCCTGCAGCATGTCTTTGACCTGCTGGAGACGCTGAGGTGTGGGTTCGACACGGTACACAAATGCGGCACCCATGCAAAGACTGCCCCAGTCTTTGACATCGGGCTGTTCAGGGATGTCCTTGACTGTGGCCTTCACCGCAGCGTAGTGGTCCCCGCAGACGGTGAGTGCGCGGTCCTTGACAGCGGGCCAGGTATCGGCATTGAAGAAGAGGCGGGGATGGTCGGGTCGGATCTGCGACAGCCAGGTTTCGTCCGGGTCCGCACAGAACCCGACGCTAGATAGAGATAGCGCGACCAGTACGAGCAACAATACGCCGATAAAGCGGAAGCGCTCAGTCATCTGAGGTCACTCCAATGAGATGCGAGATGAAATCACAACATTTTGCCGCCTCAATCAGTACGTGTGCAAAACTGAGAGAAGCGTCTCGCCAGCACAGTACATGGTATCTGCGAGCCAGTGCCTGGCAACGATGATGGCAATTAGAATGATGGCGAACTCTACAACCAATACCGTAAGCAATGGCGGTGCGAGCGTGGGCCGAAACTGCGAGGCTAGACACTCTGCGCGGTCGTGAGGCGACATGCCCGGTTGATACACGGGCGCAAGGTCGTGATGATGTCGCGACTGCCCTTGGTTGTGCTCAGCAAGCATCAGTAACAGCTCTCTAACGGTGTCTCGGCTGACGACTTCTGCAGCACAAGAGTCGCAGTCGGCTTCGGCTGCCGCACGCCAGTGACGGGCGTAGATGAAGCCGAACGGCGATGGCAAGGCGAGCGTGGCGGCCAATTCGATGATGAGATGCCAGAGGTTATCTCTGCGCGCGATGTGGGCCCGTTCGTGTGCGAGCAGTGCCCGGAGTTGTTGGGCTGAGAGCATCTCGACGAGGTCTTTGGAGATGACTACGACACCCTCGCAGAGGCCGACCGTGAAGGAAAACTCACCCTCAGCGGGTGCGGTGATAAAACTATCGCGGGACGTCATATCCGGCATTTGTTGCGCGCGCTTTTCGACTCGACGGGAGCTGACCCATCGCCAGAGCAGACGCAGAATGGCAAATGCAATGAGCCCGAGAGCAAGCAGGGAGGCGATGTGAAAATGCCATGGGGCGTCGGGTGCCTGAGCGAGGGAACGCCAGCACAGATGCGGGCGAATACGCTCGAGGTGCGGCGAGATGAGACCGATAGCGGGCATTAGGAGGGAGATAGCGGTGAGAAGAACTGCCGCCAACGGAGCAAAAAGGGAAACGACAAGCCAGAAAAGAGCGGCTTGCCGAGGGTTGTCTTCAGACAGCGATTCCGCGGCGGCGGCGACAGGAAGTGCCGCAATAATTTGTACCGCGACGGCATAGAGTACGATGAGCAAGGCGGCGGCCTGCACTGCGGCCAAGGCGCTAGTCGCCTTCTTCCTCTTTGCGCTTCTGTTCGATGATGTTGGCGAGGGAGTCGAGTTTGGCTGGGTCGCTTTCGCTGAGTGCCTCGACAAAGTATGACATGGCGGGCTCGGCGAAGGTGGCGAGCAGGCCGTCCACTACGTGCTTGATGATACTGGAGTCGAGCTCTCTGCGTGAGACGGATGCGGAGTAGATGTAGGCTTTGCCACGCATTCGGCGGGTCAAGAGGCCCTTTTTGTACAGTCGGCTCATGGTGGTCATGATGGTGGTGTAGGCGGCGTCCTTGCCTTGCTCGGCGAGCCTCTTGCGGACCTGCTCGACTGATACTTCACCCTCGGTGTCCCAGACGGCGTTCATCACTTGCGCTTCAAGCGTCCCGAGCGTCTGCTGAAGGCCCTGTTCCCCGGGGCGGTAGATAGGAAGTTCGGGTGATCTGTCTTCCTTCATGGCATTCTCACCTCCGACGCTGCGTTGAACGGACGGCGTCCACTGCAGTTGTCGCTGAATGGTCTCTACTTACAGTATGCCCAATCCCGTGTACTACTAATCATAGTAGTGTGAGAAACAATTGTCAAGGCGATTGCCGCCACCACACAGGCCCACCGAGTAATATTTCCCGTTGGGGCCCCAATATGCTCTTACCTCGCACTGCATCGGGTTGAAGAATCGGTGCGCTCCGGCCCATTCGTTGGGACGATAGTGAGCAACCATGTGTCTGGCGGCAGCTTGCCTCGGGCCGCCTTTGTTTTCCCGACGAGACTGGGTGCCATGCAGGGAATTGGGTCTAGCGCTTGCCGATTGAAAGTCCACTCATGGGACTTACTGTACCAGAGAATGTTGTCGTGTTTGGGCGGCCGGCGGTCACGGGGCCGCACCACCATAGTCATAGGCCCGGATTATCGCCACATCGCGCGTAGCAGCAATCGTAGTAGTGTGAGAGAATGATGTCAAAGGGCTTGTGGGTAGCTGCCGGAGATGATGCCGCAGGTAACAGCGGCCGGATCAGGCTCGGGGCTGCTTTCGGCAAAGCTGACAGCTCTCCGGATTGCTGCAGCGGCCTGCTTTTCGACCTCATCCGCGCCTTTCTCGTCTAGTATGTCGAGCGAGATGAGTTGTTGCCTCATGTGTAACAAGGGATCACGGGCGGCCCATTGTGCTTCCTCATCGGCGGAGCGGTACTCGCACTGGTCGCTCTTGGAGTGTCCGCAGAGGCGGTAAGTTTGGGCCTCGATGAGTGTGGGGCCGTCGCCTGCCCGCGCGTTGGCGGTGGCCTCCGCGACGGCTTCTCTGACCGCGAAGTAGTCATTGCCATCCACAGTCATGCCGGGGATGGTGTAGCTGTCGGCGAACCCGGCGAGGTCGGTGCGTCGGAAGTTCTCCGCGACGGAAGTGCTCATTGCGTACAGGTTGTTCTCGATGAAATAGACGATGGGTAGTTGCCAGATAGCGCCAATGTTGAGGGCTTCGTGGAATGCTCCCTGAGCGCAAGCCCCGTCGCCAAAAAAGCACAGGACGACGCGAGCGGTATTCTTGATCTTCTGGGTGAGGGCCGCGCCGGTGGCGACAGGTATCATGCCGCCGGTGATGCCGTTGGAGCCGAGAAAGCCGATACTGAAATCGGCCATGTGTTGAGAGCCGCCGCGCCCGCCTGCATAGCCGTCTTGCTTGCCCATCAGTTCGGCCATCATGCGGCCGGGATCGGCGCCTTTGGCGATGAAGTGACCGTGGCCCCGGTGGTTCGAGGTGACGAGGTCGGAGGGCTGAAGAGCAGCCACGGCTCCGACTGCACAGGCCTCCTGGCCAAGACAGAAGTGTGAAGTGCCGCCGATAACGCCCGTGGCAAATAGGTCACTGAGAGCGTCCTCGAAGTCACGGATGGTGATCATGAGACGGAAGTGGTGAATTAGCTGCTCAGGCGGATACTTCATCCATTTCTCTCCTCGGTATGGCTTTTCCGGAGAATTACCGCCGCTGACGGGCCGCAAGTAGGGGTGAGCTGGGTGGGGGGAGCCATCACGGCCAGGTATTCGGTATCAGCTTGGCTGTGGAGGGCCTCGATTGCGGCACAGATGTCCAGAACCACGGATGCGGCGAAGGTGTGGCCGTAAGCGCCAGGAGGTGGGAACACCGGAGGAGCATCTGCAAGACCGGCCTGTACACACGCGGCTCTGAGGGCGGCGTCAGTGCTGACCGCATTCCCGATGGCGAGTATCTCAGCCGGCGGCGCGGCACCCCTTGCGGTTGCCGAGCCAACCGGCTCGAGGAGTAGCACACAGGCACCCTCGCCCGGGACGAAGTCAGTGGCTCCTGCAGCAGGCGGAGGCAGGCCGTTGAGCAGCGCGGTACTAAGAGCGTCGCAACCGCCGGCAAGCATGTAGTCGGCATCGCCGTTAGCGAGGCGGAGAAGTGCAAACTGAATGGCGCCGGCTCCGGACATGTCGGCGCCACAGAAAGTCGCCATTGGCCCGCCGATATGGTGCTCGATGGCTGCGAGTGCGGTCGGCGAATTCGGCATCGTGTGGGTAAATATCATTGGTGAGCCGAAGCGCAGGCCCTTGGTCTGGATGCGCGCGGAATGATTCGCCATTGACTCCAAACACCCAAAGGCAGTGCCGAGGGCCAGGCCGATGCGGTCACCATCTAGTCCTGAAGGATCGAGACCGGCGTCTGCAAGGGCCAGTGCGCATGTCGCGATGGCAAGCTCGGAGCATCTGTCGAGGTAAGTCTTCTTGGTATCCAGGTAGTCCTCAAGAACGAAATCCCAACATTCGGCGAGCTCGGTGAAGCGCCCCGTATCGGTGAGACGCTGGGAGGGGCCGCTGCCTTCGCGGTTGTCGCGAAGGCCCTCGCGGAAATCGCGCCTGCCGATACCGATAGAGCAAATTGGTCCGGCGGCGGTGATGGCGATTGAGGGTTGTCGGGGCGGTATTTTGGTCGTCATGACATGTGGTATCCTGGCGGGCGTCTATCCAGTTCGTGCGAAAACGACGCAGGCATTGTCACCACCGATGCCGGCGGATATTGAGGCCGCGTGTTGAATGGACTGTTGGCGCGCGCCCTCCATGACGTAGTCGAGATCACACTCGGGATCGGGCTTGGCGTAGTTGGTTGTCGGCGGTACGGTCTGGTGGAAGATGGAGAGAGCGGTGACAAGGCCTTCGACTGCTCCAGCCGCGCCCATAAGGTGGAGGGTTGCGCCCTTGATGGAGACGACGGTTGCCCTGTAGGCGGCGGAGCCGAGTACCTGTTTGATAGCCTGCGTCTCAGCGACATCGTGGTACTCAGTGCCGGTGCCGTGAGCATTGATATGGTTAACCTGGTCGGGATGAATGCCGGCATCCCCGATGGCGTTGGCCAGAACCTTCGCCATGCCCGCGCCACCGGCGTCCGGTGCTGTCAAATGGTAGGCGTTATTGTTCTGCGCGCCGCCGAGAACTTCGCAGTAGCAGCGGATATTGCGCCGGCGAGCGTGGTCGGAGTTCTCCAGGACGAGGGCACCGGCTCCCTCGCCGAAGACGGTTCCGCTGCGGTTGGCGGAGAAGGGGTAAAGGTCATCTTCGGAGATTGTGTGGAGCAGGCTGAGACCACTGAGATGGCTGGGAGCAAGGGCATCATATCCAGCGACGAGCACGACCTCCGCGTGCCCGATGCGAATGAGGTCAGAGGCGTAAGCAATAGCCGCAGTGCCGGACGCACAGGCCATGGACAGTTGCCCGGACGGGCCGCCAACAGCCAATGTTGCCGCGACCGTATCTATGGCGCGATGGAAGGTGAAATCAGCGAAAGCAGCCGGCGAGGGCTCGCCTGCGATGAGGGTCGCCATGTAGTCTTCCCAGGACATGGAGCCGCCGAAGTTGGTGCCCAGGATGCAGCCGACATCGCGTTGCGGTTCGGATGAGCTAGTAAGTTGCCGGGTCAGATCGGCGTCTGCCACGGCTTCGCCAAGGGCCGTGAGGAGAAACTGAGTGGCTTGGTCGGGTTGCTGATCGAGGGCGAACTGGGCTGCGTCGAAGTGCCAGTCGTTGACCTGTCCGGCACGTTCATTGCGCAGGCCGGAGGGGTCGAACTTGGTTATGTTACTGAGACCGCGGCGTCCGGCGAGGAGGCCTTCCCAGAGCGCGTCCTTGCCGATGCCGAGAGGTGTGACAGCACCAAGGCCGGTGATGACGACCTGATTGTGGTTGTAGCGCTGCTGCATTGTCTTAGTCCGTAGGGAATGTTTAGAGCCACCCATGAATGAGCCAATAGGTGAGTGCCGCGAACAGCATGGCCATAGGCATTGTCAGTATCCAGGCACCGACTATCTGACCGACGACGCCCCACCTTACCGCCGTGAGTCTATGCGACATACCTACTCCCATTATGGCTGTGGATATGACGTGAGTGGTGCTGACAGGGGCGCCGAAATGTGTGGCTAACTGGATGACGGAAGCCGCAGCGGTCTCGGCAGCAAAGCCGTGGATGGGCTTGAGTTCCATGACTTTGCGCCCGACCGTCTTGATGATACGCCATCCGCCCACGGCGGTGCCGAGGGCCATCGCGGCCGCAGAAATGACCTTGACCCACAATGGGACCGCGAATGTTCCCAAGATACCGCTGGAAACTAGTGTCAACGTGATAACGCCCATGACCTGTTGCGCGTCGTTGGAGCCGTGGCTGAAGGCCATGAAGCCGGCGGACATGACCTGCAAGCGCCTGAAATGGCGGTTGAGTAGGGAGGGAGCAGAGCGGCCGAATACGTGCAGCAGGGCAATCATCAGTATCACGGCAAAAACGACACCAAAGATGGGGGACAGGAGCAGAGCCAACAAAATCTTTTCAATACCGGCGACCTGAAGCACTCCGTAGTTGAGCGTCCAACCGAGCGTGCCGGTTGCAGTGTGAAGCGTGGTGTGATCGGCGAGTACGGCGCCCACCACTCCGCCAACAAGCGCGTGCGAGCAACTGGTGGGCAGACCGAAATACCAGGTGATGAAAAGCCAAGCAATCCCGCCAATCAGCGCCGACAGGACTACCGTATTAGTGGTATTGGAGGGGTCCACGATGCCCTTACCGATGGTTGTGGCGACCTTGATACTCAGCAGAGCACCGAGGAAATTGAGACCTGATGCGAAAACGATCGCCTGTCGGATACTCAAAGCACGAGTGAGGACCGAAGTGGCAATCGCATTGGCCGTATCGTGGAACCCGTTCATGAAGGCGAAGAGCAGAGCAGTGGCGACGGTGACACCGACCCAGAGTGGCATCTCAGGCATTCTTCACCACCACTGCCTCCACGAGATTCACTGCGGCTTCACAGCTATCAATGGCTTCCTCGACGAATCCGTAGATCTGCAGCCACTTCATAATGTGACGAGGGTCGCCTTCGTACTCGAACAACTCGCCGATGGCTGAGCGATGGATGACATCAGCCTGATTCTCCAGACTGTTTATTCTGGCGACATACTCGTGATCGGTCGGCTTGAGGCCTACAAGGCTGTGCATGTTAGTTTGTAGACACGCGGCGGCTTGGACGAAGATCTTGGCGAGTTCTTTGCATCGGTCAGTGGGCTCGTCAATGTGGAGGATTTTGAGGCGGTCAATACCGCCCTTGGTTTGATCAATGATGTCATCGAGGCGTTCGGCGACTCGGAAGATGTCCTCGCGGTCAAACAAGGCAGGCGTTACGAATGTCGTGTTGAGACGCCTGACGACTTCGTGGACGATTTCATCTGCTTCGTGCTCGATGTCGGCGATTTGCTCCACGGCCAACTCCAGGCGGTGGAAGTTATCCATGACGTCCTCGAGGCACTCGGCGGCTGCAACCGCCTTGTCGCTCAAATCCTCAAACAGCTCAAAGAACTTCTCCTCGCTTGGGGCAAAGGCGCGCATCACGCGCTGGAGACCGTCGAGAAAGCGATTGCGGCCGGGCATGAGATATGGTCACTCCAAGTGTTACCAGGATGAGTAGTAAACGCGGTTGCCGCTATAATATAGACGATTTTGGGTATGGCTGCAAGGCGGGGATGCCGAGGTTGGGAGAGGCAGGGCGCGGGGCGTCACATGCGCAGTCCACCGTCAATACTGAAAACCTGTCCGGTGATGTAAGAAGCGTGTTCCGAACACAGAAATGCGACGAGCGGGGCGACCTCGTCGGGCTTGCCAAAGCGTCCGGCGGGAATGAGCTGGCACATCTGCTGTCTCTGGTTGTCCGGCATGTCAGATATGAAGTCCGTCTCGATGACGCCGGGCGCCACCGCATTGACCATGATGCCCTGACCTACGACCTCGCGTGCGAGTGCCTTGGAGAAAGCGATGAGGCCGCCCTTGGCTGCGGCGTAGTTGGTGCGGCGAAGATCACCCATCAGGCCGGCAGCTGACGCGATATTGACAATGCGGCCCCAGCGTTGCTTCATCATCGGGCGCAGCGCCGCCTGCGCGCAGTTGAAAGCGCCGGTGAGTGAAGTGGCAATGACTTGGTCCCACTGCTCGGGCTTCATGAAGGCGAGGAACTGGTCGTTGATGATGCCTGCGTTGTTGACGAGAATATCGAGACGGCCCAGATCCTCGATAATCCCCTCTACCATGGCTTTGACCTCGTCACGGTCAGTGACATCAGCCCGGCAGAGGGCATAGCTGCGACCGTTCTGTGCGACGAGCTGGGCGGTTGTCTCGGCCGCTGCGGCGTTCTCCAGGTAGTTGATAGCGACATCGGCTCCGACCCGGGCAAGCTGAGCGGCGATGGCCCGGCCAATACCACGAGAGGCCCCGGTAACCAGTGCGACCTTGCCGTTGAGTTCAATCATGTTGCATCATCCTGTTGTGTGCGGCTGAGGTACTCCCGGACGTGCTCTTCGGTGATGATGTCAACAGGCTTGGGTTGTGCGCGGGCGACGTCCTGAAGCTCGACGTGGTTCTGCCTGGCCAGGCGTCGTGCAGGAGGGGTCGCGCGCCGGCGGGAGCGCCCGGTATTCGCCGCGCCGAGAATGGCATCGAGGTCCAGATCGGCCTGCGTTTGCTCACGGTGCTGGGCCAATATTTGCTCGTTGTGCTGCTCGATGGCCGGGTCGGTATCTTCACCACTGGTGGAGATGAATGCTATCACGTAGCCGATCGGAAGCACACTGCCCTCTCCGGCGTAGATCCTCGCAACAGTGCCGGAGTCTTCCATCGTGTACTCGAAGGTCACCTTGTCGGTGATGATTTCGCAGAGCACCTCGCCAATCTCAATGCGGTCACCTTCGGCTCTGAACCATTGCCCGATGGTAACCTGTTCGAGGTTCTCTGCCCACTTCTCGATAACGATGCGTTGGCCCATGGTCAGAACCGCCGGGAAAGCTCTTCCCGATGGAGGGCTCGGGCAAGAGCGTTGACAGCCCCCTGAGCTACTTGCTGCGCAGTAACCTCGTCGGAGGGGATGTCTTCGGGGAGAATTTCCATCATTGCATTATCGCGCAGTAGCACGGTGGCTTTCTCGCCATCCTGCCCGGTGCGTATCTCGTAGCGTTCCAGCCCCGTGGCAATGGCAGCGTTGAGTATGGCGCAGATGGCCTCGGCGCGCTTGTCTATGGCATCGTGTGTCCCTGGTGAGCCAATGGTGACGATGTCCTCCCCCCAGAGCGATATCTTAGCCGGTGCGGTTTTACGATCAATCGGTATCTCTGCGGGTTTGGCGTCGGTCTCCTTGCCGTCAACTTGCGTGTTCTCGCCGTCGGTCTGAGTGGCCTCGGTGTCACCCTCAGGCGGCTCGAGCGGATACTCGGTGCCATCAGCGCCGATGCTGACATAGGTGGGCGGGTCCCACTTGGTGACGGCGCGCCGGTTGATAGTAAGCCCGGCCTCGTAGATGGCATCGATCAGATACGCGCAGCGCTCCGATGTTATTGGATGGCTCTGGTAGATGCCGTAGTCTATCTGGGGCTTCCTGTATGCTTCACGGCCGAGCCGTTCCATGAATGTCAATAGCCCGACGGGGTTGTACGTGGTGGGTGTGAGGTATTTGACGGCATTGAGGTCGGCACGCTGCTCGATCTCGATGGAATAGCGACTGAGGACGCCCTGTTGGACATAGGCCCCGGCCGTCAGAACGCCGGCCACCTCATCGTTAGATGCGCCCAGAAATATGGCCACGAGAGCGGCAGTGATACCGCCGATAAATAGCTTCTTGGAGCGGCGGGCCTGATCCATCGCGTCATAGGTGCAGTTATGGGCGATTTCGTGGGCGAGGATAGCCGCGAGTTCGTCGGTGGATTGGGCGTCTTCCACCAGGCCGCGATGAACGTAAATGAAGCCGCCGGGGATGCTGCAGGCATTAACCTCATTGCTGTCGAGCATCTTCACCGTGTACTCGATGTTGGGCCGATCGGTATGGGGGACCAGTGCAGCAATAATTTCCTCGATCGTCTTGCGGGCGTCCTCGTTATCCCAGAGCTTGTACTGCTTCTCCATCTCGGCGGCGACTTCGACACCCACAGCCTTCTCCTGCGCCTCCGACCACTCTCTGGCGCTAGCGATGTGGGCGTTGAAAAGCATCGCAGCAGACATTATCAGGATTAAACAGCGTCTTAGCTGCATCCGGCAGTCTCCGTGTTCTGACATTCATTCACCATTTACTTCGACGCGACACCGGCGGAATTGTTTCATCGACGATGGACGCTGCGGGCTACTCTGCTGGTTAGCGTTGGGCGGCACGAACAGCCATTCGATACACGCGCCTGCGGGAGATTGGGGTGAGCTTCGCGACTGCATCGGCGGCGTCACCCACCGACATTCCGGAGGCCAGCAGGTCGCCAAGGACTGACGCAATGACAGTCTCATCCGCAACGGGCTCGGATGGCTGAGTGGCAGCGCCCTCGATGAGTATGACGAACTCTCCGCGCGGCTCGTTGTCGGCGAAGTAGCGGGCCAGTTCCGCCAGAGTGCCAGGGATGAATTGCTCGAACTTCTTGGTCATCTCCCGACCGATGACGGCGTGCCTGTCAGCCTCAAGTACTGCCAGCTCTCGGAGTGTCTTAGCGATGCGGTGAGGGGCCTCGTAGAGGACCACGGTCAGCGACTGAGCGAGGACGAGTCGGAAGAAATCGAGACGCGGTCCGGCCTTGCGTGGTGGATAGCCGAGAAAGATGAAGCGATCCGCGTTCATGCCGGAAGCGCTGAGCGCGGCGGTGATGGCGCTTGGCCCGGGAATAGGCGAGACGCTCACGCCTGCTGCTCGCGACGCCTTGGCGAGCTCGGCGCCGGGGTCGGAGACGGTCGGAGTGCCCGCATCACTGACATAAGCGACCGTCTCGCCGCGCTGCAAACGGATGAGGATGTCGTCGAGTTTGTAGTCGTTACTGTGGGCGTGGAAGCTCTCGATGGGCTTGTCAATACCGAGATAGGAAAGCAACTTCCTGGTGCGGCGCGTATCCTCAGCGACAATCAGATCAGCGGCCTCCAGAGCCTCCTGCGCACGCAGGGAGATGTCGCCAAGATTGCCGATGGGTGTGGCGACCATCAGTAGCAGGCCGGACGCATCCGTCGTTGTGGATGGCACTATGAGGTCACACCTCGGTTGCAGCGTGGTTGCGGCGCCTCAGGGATCGAGCCGGCAGTCGTCAATGGCGCAGACCTTCGGCATACGTCGTTTGAATGAGCTGCGCCGGACGAGGTCGAAGACGCACTCGACGATGGCGGCATCGACGCCTTCGGCGATCATAGCATCGGCGTCCTTGCTCAACTCAAGCATATTGTGGAGCACTAAGTCTGCTTCCTCGTAGGTGATGCCAAGTTCACCCTCGTCAGTCTGGCCGGGCCAGAGATCGGCCGACGGGGGCTTGTCAATGATGGCCTGCGGAACTTTAAGATACGCCGCCAGCTGGCGAACCTGTGCCTTATACAGGTCACCGATGGGGGCAATGCCTGCGGCCATGTCACCCCACATGGTAGTGTAGCCCAACATGGCTTCGGTCTTGTTGCCCGTGCCGATGACCATGGCGTGATGGACCTTGGCCATGTCGTAGATGACACTCATCCGCTCGCGAGCCATCTTGTTAGCGCGGCGGAGCATTGAGGCATCAGGGAAACGGTCGAAGTAGAGGTCTATCTGAGGGGCGATGGAGATGACCTCAATCGGGATGGCCAATTCAGAGGCGACCAGTTCAGCGTGCTCCTGGCTGGACGGGTTGCTGGTGGCATAGGGCATGTTGAATGTGTGGACGGCGTCGGGCCCGAGTGCGCCCACGGTGAGATAGGCGGACAGCGCCGAGTCAATGCCACCCGAGAGCGCGATGACCGCACCATCAAGCCCGGCTGCGGAGATCTCATCCTGGATGAAAGTGACGATCGTTTCAGTCGCGGCACGTTCGTCTATATTGAGCTTGTCCGGCATCGTTTTCGCTCCGGTAACTCAGTACGATGAAGGTCGGGCGGGTAACTGATGCCACAAAATGCTGCGCATTGCGGCGTTCTGACTTGGGTCTCGCCCATGACACAAAGCTCAAGCCGACCTGCCCATCCGGGGTGGGGGCTAGGGGATCATTGGCATGCCGCCGCCCATGCCGCCCTCGCGGCTCATGTACTCCATGAACTCATCGAGCCATTCCTGCTCTTTGGCGGCGAGGTCAGCTTGCTCGAGTTCTTCGAACTTACTCTTGAGTTGGATATGGATGAAGTAGTTGCCCTGGGTGAACGACTGCGCCCAGTCGGATGCGGACTTGAATGAAGCGATGGCCTCCTCCTGCTGGCCCTTGGCGAGCAGCATATCGCCGAGTTTCATATGTGCCGGGGCCGAGTGGGAGCCGCGTTCGCTGGTAGTGATGGCTTCCAGCATCTTGATTGCCTCGTCCTCAAGACCGCCCTGTTCGTATAGCTGTGCGAGCTCGAAATGGGCGGAGACGTTTTCGCTGTCGTTGGCAGCCGCCTGCTTGAGGTACTCGATGGCGGGGCCCTTCTTGCCATCTTCAAGGAGTTGATAGGCCTTCAGCTCCGGATCAATAATCTCGATTTCGGCCTGGTCACGCAACTGTTCCTGGTAGTCGCTCCAGGCGCGGCTCCTGGACTGCGCCAGTGCCTCTTCTTTGTATCGGGCCTTCTCTTCGTCGAAGTCCTCGGGGATCTCGCGACGGCGGTCTTCGACCTTGATGATGTGACAGCCGAAGCTGGTCTCGATGACCTCAGTCACATCGCCGCTCTTTGCGGCGAAGGCGGCGTTCTCGAATTCCGGAACCATCCTGCCTTTCTTGAACCACCCGAGGTCGCCTCCCTGTGCAGCGGAGCCCGGATCTGCACTGTGCTCCTCGGCAAGCGCGGCGAAATCGGCGCCGGCCTTGATCTCTGCCAGTAGCTTCTCGGCCTTCTCTCTGGCCTTGCCCTTGGCCTCCTCATCCGACATCTCGGTTTGCTTCACGTCATCGTCGGCGGCTGCCGCCGACTCATCGGGAGGAGTATCCTCGCCATCGGGTTCCCCGGCATCAGCGGTGCCTTCGTCGGTTTCAGCGTCCGTTTCAGCTTTGGAGGCGTCCTTCTCAGCTTCCTCGGGCTGGCTCTCTTCCTTGATGGAATCGGGGGTGATGAGGATATGGCGAGCTTTGACTTCGGTGAAGCTATCCTTGAGCTGCTCGTCGGTCATCGTGACGGCGGCTGCGACGGTCTCCTGGAGCTTATCCATCTGCAACTGCTGTTCGAAGATCTCGTCCTCCGGCAGACTGGCGCGAATGGAATCGCGCAACTCCTGAAGCGAGATGCGCTTACGCTCGAGGTGGTCGCGGAGTGCTTTCTTGTCCGGATAGCGGCTCTGGAGGGTCTCCTCGACGAGCTTGTCCTTCTCCTGTTTAATATCGGCCGCGGTAACTTTGATGTGTTGCCGACGGGCGTCGGCGATCTTGAGACGGCGATCTATGATCGAGTTGAGTACG
The DNA here is from genome assembly GCA_964498775.1 of uncultured Armatimonadia bacterium. Classification (GTDB taxonomy): domain Bacteria; phylum Armatimonadota; class Zipacnadia; order Zipacnadales; family UBA11051; genus UBA11051. The sequence continues at coordinate 2,193 of CAZCJS010000038.1, read as the reverse complement.
CCGTCTTTGATCATGCGCATCTGAGCTGGGTCCAGGTCCTGACCCATACGGTGCTCCGCCATGCTGAGTTCGGCGTAATACTCTTGACGCGTAATAGGCTTGCCGTTGATCTTGGCCACATTCGCTGAGAGCTTGACCTGACGCTGTCCGGAGGCATCACCTGCCGCTCGGGAAGGGGGGCCGAATGAGAACCAAGTGCCGACGAGGAGTGCGACTATGATGAGGATGAAGATTATCATGGAGGGAGTGAGCCATGCGTAGGCCCGCTTGCCCTTGCCAACTTTGACGGGACGGCTGAAGAACTTGCGCATGCGGAAAATAGACATTGATTAGCAGGCTCCTTGCATAGTGACGGCGACATCAGGTTGTGCTCGCAGCCTGGGAAAGATGCTACGCCGCGGTGGCGCAGGGGATGTGTGCCAGGCCGATGCAGAAAACGGGAAGCGGCACCGACTATTGCTGGTTGTCGGTGGAGCTGTGTAGCTTGACCTTCATGGAGCAGAAACGGCCGCACATGGAACAGGCGTCTGAGTCGAGACTGCCGCGCGTACCACGAACAGCAATGACACGACCGGGATCAATTGCAAGGGTGCGCATTGCATCCCAGTCGAGCCGCGCGCGGGCCGCCGACATCCTGTCGTCCCAGTCTTGAGCACCGGAAACATTCTTAACTATATCAGCAGAGTGGGCGGCAATACGGCTTGCAATGACGCCATCCCAGACATCCTTGTCATCAGGCAAACCGAGATGCTCGGCGGCTGTCACGTAGCAGAGGAAATCAGCCCCTGCGGCAGCGCAGATGGCACCGCCGATAGCGCCGGTGATATGGTCGTAGCCGGGTGCGATGTCAGTGGTCAACGGTCCCAGAACGTAGAAGGGGGCGCCGTGGGCCATACGCTTCTGGATGATTACATTGGGCGCGATCTGATCCAGGGGCATGTGCCCGGGCCCCTCGACGAAGACTTGCACACCGGCCCGACGGGCACGGATGACGAGCTCGCCGAGAACGATTAGTTCGGCCATCTGAGCAGCGTCCGAGGCGTCAGAGATGGCGCCCGGACGGAGGCCGTCACCGAGGCTGATGGCAGTGTCGTGCCGCAGGCAAATGTCGAGAACGCTGTCATAGTGCTCATAGAGCGGATTCTCACCGCCGGTGAGCTGCATCCAGTTGGCCAGCATGGCACCGCCACGGCTGACTATGTCGCAAATGCGGTGGTCGCTCTCCGCTGCAGCAACGGACTGGCGCGTGACCCCGCAGTGCAGAGTGAGGAAGTCTATGCCATCGGCGGCATGTTTTTCAACGACGGTAAGTATATCGTCGGCGCTGACATCGGCCACACTGGCATCATCATCCAGTTCGGCGATGACCTGGTAAATAGGGACAGTGCCCATGGCAACCGGGCAGGCGGCGCGGATCTGCTTGCGGATATCGTCCAGGTCGCCGCCCGTGGAGAGGTCCATGACGGCATCAGCGCCTGCCGCCACGGCCACCTCCAACTTGTGCAATTCGCTATCCAGAGAAGAGAAATCGGGTGACGTACCGATATTGGCGTTGACCTTGGTGCGTAGGCCGGTGCCGATCCCCATCGGGTCTGCAGGGCCCTCAGGAGCGCCCATCACGACAACAGTGCCGTCTCGGAGCGCTTTGTAGATGGCGTCGGGAGATGTCTTCTCAGTACGCGCAACGGCTTCTACAGTCGCCGCAGGTATCTTGTCGTAGTCCTTGAGTGCTACTTTCATCGGATCCATCTACTTTCGGAGTTCCAAACATACAAACACAGGCCCACAGCGCACACGTCATGCCGTGACAGCCCGATGTGTGGTGACGCATCTGGCATCACCATCATTATAGCTTCGAGATATGTGCTTTGCAAGCAGCGCCGGACGCAGTCCCGAGGCTATGAACTGCTATCGTCATCGCTCGTGGGTGCGAGTTCTCCAAGCCGTGCTAGTTCTGCAGTGCGGCGCAAGCGGGCCAATACATCGTCTTGGTCGAGCAGTTCAAGGAGATGAAAGAGGCTGGGGCCGATAGTGGTGCCGGTAACGGCAGCTCGACATGGATGTATGACCTTACCGGCTGATAGGCCAATCTGCTCGGCGACGCCTCGGACGGCGGCCTCGATGGCCTCTACATTCCATTCGTCGAGAGCCTCGAAGGCAGCGGTCAACCTGTCAAGAACGTCGGGCGTGTCT
>CAZCJS010000037.1:0-20990 GCA_964498775.1 uncultured Armatimonadia bacterium | reverse complement strand
GTCTGAGCGGCCGTCTTACGTGACAGCAATGGCCTTGCATTTGCAGGAAGATTGTGGGTTCACGGCGAAGCACACTCTGTCATAGAGTCGTCGCTCCCGTGTCTGCAGACGGCAACCCAAGTTCACCCGAGCCGGGCGCCCAGACTTGGCACAGTAGAGCATCCAATCGCCACTGTTATCATCGGGGTAGACATCATGCCGCAAAATGGCGGTAGCGCAGCCATCAGAGGGTTTGTGTACCAGTTCCTACACACGCTCATGACGCTGCTCGATCATTGCCCAGCAGCTCGCCTCCGATCGGTAGACGTTCCTAAATGGCTCGGCGACCACCCCACGGAAATGCTGTTTCAGCTTGAAGGTTGCGAGGATCTAGCCGTTCAGGATCCCAGTAACCTGCACATCTTCCAGTTGAAAGATCACAAAGACCTAGCGCCCGCACAGTTCGCTGAGGACGTGCTGCTGCACTTCGCAGGGGAGTATGTGCAGTTCAAGGCTGCGAGCCCTGAGTTTGTGCTGTATACCTCTGCCCCGCTAGACGGTGAAGCATTCTTTCAACCATTCCGTGCTCTATGCAGCAAACTCCGCGAGACAGGCGGCTTGCTGGACGTCACAAGTTGGTCATTCAACAGCGATCTCAGTAGCAACTGCATCAGCATCCGCAAGGCGAAGGTATGGGCCAGCGAACGCAGTGAAGATGGCCAGGGACGCCCCATCCCTCGGGAATTGCGTGCGACGGACAGTGTACATGAGTTCCTACTATGGCTGGGTGAGTGCCTGTTCATCAGGGAGGCAGGGATCGCCAGTACTGAGAGACTCACCGACTTTCTTTCCCGAGTGAGTATTGACGATGGGAATGCACACGGAAACCTCCGCCACGATGTGCTACTGCGTCTTGAAGATCGCCTGCCCATTGGTAAGGCCCGTCAGCGTCTCGAGCATGTCATTGGGAAGCTGGCTTTCTGGGCAGTGGACAAGGCGGGCGCGTGGGTCGGAGGTCATGAACTCCTCCAGGAGCTTGGCATACCCCAAGGCAAGCTGTCCTGGGGTGCGGTACAGGCGGGATGTAGCGAACGGGTATTGGAGACGCACGCGCTGGACAAAGCGGGAGAAGATCCCTACGAGGAGCGAGCGGAGGCACTGGCGTACTTCCGTCTATGGCTCGAATCGCCGGAAGAACGGCCGATGTTCATCGTTTCTTCCAATGGACGCACTGGGAAGTCCAGGCTATTGCGCAAGTTCGCGCACTATGCGGCGGGTCGTGCGCCCGTCGTACTTGTCAAGTCCGGCCAGAGCCACCAAGGGATTGTGGACGAGTTGCTCAGGATGGCGGGATGGGAAGTCAGTGTAAGTGACTGGACCTTCGAGGCAGTGCTGAATCGTCTTGATGAGCAGCCCAGCCGGCCAGATGGGTACCCCTCGCTAATCGTTCTCGTGGACGACTTCTCGGGCAGTGAGAAGCATTCTGACTGGGTTGAGTATCTGAGGAGTGTTGTGACCGGTTCAGGTGGCCTTCTCCTGCTGGCTGCACAGCGGGCCGCCCTGAGAATGGTACCCGAGTCGACGTGGCAAGAGTGGGCACCGATGGTCTGGCGGCCTCCAACCTCGTCCAAGATGCTTGACGATGCGCCCTTGGCTCCCAGCTACGAGCTCCCCTACCTTGCGGAACAAGAAGATGATTCGCTCAGCGCCGTCGAGAAGAGCGTCGCCGGTAAGTGCCTACGCACTCCCAATGAGATCAAAGAAGCACTGAACCACATCGCGTCCCTGGCTTGCGTTTCCCGATCACCCATAGCCTCGGTACCTTCGGACCAACTCACCGACCTCGACATCCCCTGCTGGGACTGGGGATCAGCCAACCCTCTCCACCTGCCGCAGGCACTGGTTGACGCCGGGCTGTTCAGGCGCAGCGGCGAGGCGCTTGTCCTGGTTCACTGCACTCCTACGGTTGAGCTCGTGGTTCGACGCATCCTGGACATGAGTTTCCAAGAACAGCGGGAGCTGTCAACCAGTCTCTCGGACATGTTGTCCCTATTTGATCCGACGGTCTTCCAGGGCTTCGTCAACTGGCTGGGCGGCGTCTCCGGAGCGGGAGTGGACGACGAGGGACTCCTCGGTTTACTGAGACCTTGGACGATCGGCCATCTCCATGAATGGATACCTTACGTATTCGAAATGGTCGGAGACGCGGCCCTCGAACCACTCAGGGCGATTGCTGAGGAGCTGGTCGAGAACATGCCAGCCGAATCCGACCAACGGCGCTTTCGTGAGCTTCAGTTTCGGGTGCGCGGAGTCCTCAGGCGTATGAAAGCAACAGGCTCTCCACAACTGGCGCAGATGGTTCTCGCTTGGTCCAACCAGACCGGCAACGCATGGCTGAAACGAGAGCTTCTCGCCTTCTTCTCCCTGGAGAGTGGCGAAGAAGGTCTGGACGCGCTGCTCGACCAGTTACGCCAATTGCCTGGAGGAGGTCAACAGCAGTGAGCGATCTGACCGCTGAACAGGTGAGGGTCGTGTCCGCCATCGCCCGGAAGGGCGCGGAAGCCGTGCCACAGATACTGGCAAGACTAGACCCGGACCAGGGCGACTGCATCCCACTGATGGTTGCATTGGGGCAGATCGGGACTCGCCAGGCGGCTCCTCGTCTTGAGGAGATTGCCGCGCAGTACGAGGCCGCAACGCCAGTAGGGCATTACGCACGCAAAGCGCTGGCGTTGTGTGAGGGCGAGGCAGCTCCCAGCTTCGCCCGTGAGGCACTGGAGAGCGGTGACCAGGGCGTCGTTGAACTGGGCTTCTGGATGGTGACGCATGGTCACCTGTACGACCTGCATCCGGAGGTCGCCTGCGCATCGCGTCGCCTTGCCGAAGCCGAGCAGCTTCAGGGCACCCCTTTCCTGGAGGCTGCCATCGTCGCCCGCAGCAGTGCTACCGACGACAGCTGGCGCGACTTGTTGCACGCCTCTCGTCGCGTCATTTTCGGCAACCACACGATCTGGCTCTATCGTCCGATGATACGTTCTGGTCTGCCTGACGCGTGCCAGTTGCTGCTCCAGTTTGTCATACGGGTCTGGCAAGAGTACCGTCAACCTGTCAACGGCACCACCTACGCCCTTTGGGCGCTCGCTGAGGAGGCGGTCTCATCTGACCAGGTTGCCAAGGTCGACAAATGGCTTCAATACACCGTCGTCCAGGAAGGTCTTGCGCAAGCTCTGATGGCTTTGTGGGCGAAGGACGGGTTCGGACATGCGCTCCAGGTGGCGGCGAAGGTCGGGGCGGGCTCGTTGCAGGATATGATGTCAGAGAGTCTTGGGAGCGATAGGTTAAGCTTGCAGGCCGCAGACCTAGCCTGCACGGTTCCACACTCCGCATCTGTCAGTGATCTGGCAGCGATCGCTCCAGATTGGGATGCTAATACAGGCATTGCCATTCGTTGCGCAGAAGCACTTGCGGCACACGGTTCACCGGAGGCGTTTGGTGCTCTTGCTGAGGTACTTCGCTCTTGGGAATTACTCACCGGGGACGTGGGCACCGCCTTCGCCTCGGCAGCGGTGTCCCTTGGTCGGGTGCCGGAATGCCGCGCGTGGCTTGCTGACAGTAGCGAGGCCAAGTGCCTGCGACAAGCCTGCGCACTCGCCGTCGGGCACGCTCTAGGTCACGACCCAGACGGCAGCGATTCGGGCGACGCGATCGCTGCCCTCGAGAGTGCTCTCGGCGAAGACGGTGATGTAGCCAATGCCGCAGCGATGGCGGCAAATATGTCGCGCCACCCAAGGTTGCTTCCATCGCTCAAGTGGCTTGTGGATAACAGTGAGCCCGCCGCTTTCGAGGCACTGTTCGCTATTGCGGCCATCGGTACCAGGCCCGCGCTTGAGTTCCTATACGAAACGTGCGCAAGTCATGCGGTCTCGCACCTGAGTGGCGCGCCGGCCGAGGCATTGGCCAAAGCCCTTGGTATGCACTTCCGGAACAGCACCGATCGCAACGGGCCAGACTGGGACAGGGCCAATAAGTGGCTTGTCGAGATCTATAAGCGTTTCGTCCGGGAGCTGTCTTCTGGTGATATCGGGACGGATGTCGTAGTTACACAGACGCTACTCGGTTTCGCCTTGGAGTGGGACATCGACGCACTCTCTGGGGTCGTCGAAGCAGAAAGTCGCGCTGACACAGGCTGTACCCGATACAGTTCATCAAATGCCCACCTGAGATGGCGCCTGCTGGCCCGACACCGACCTGGCTGTCTCATTGAACTGGCCCACAAGCACATAGCCGAAGCATTGTCGGAAAGCAATAAACCTGAAATGGCAAGGGGGCTGCTTGACGTGGTAGCTCCCGAGTATCTGGAGGAAGCGCGCGACTTGGTGTTGGCTATAGTACAACAATCGAAGACATTCGCAAGACGCCAGATCGCACGGGATACAGCCGAAGTTAAACCCTCCTGGCTAGAAGGAATTGAGGTCTGTGAGGCCCACGGACCATTTCTCCGTGACGTTGCAGTCCTATCGAGTGCTGACACTTCACAAGCCATTATCAACCGGCTGCTCGACGCCGCAACTCGGGCGATAAGGCGATACGGGTACGAAGCACAGCAGGCGCGTGAACGCCAGGAACAGGCTATAGCCGCCTACTCTGAGTTCCGTGACGACGAATGCCCCTTCCATCGCTTGTGGTGGGTGAACTCCTTTGTGGCGCATGCTGATGAGGTCGCACTGACGCAACTGCACGAAACCTGCACACCGCCGCGCGATCTGGCACGTCAGTTTGCCCTGCGCGAAATGGAAGAGCAGGTTGGCAAGCGTCTGAAGAAGGAAGCTGCGGCAGAGGACCGCAGCATCGAGGGCGGTTTCCGGCCGTGGATTTGGTAGATAGGTCGGGCTCAAGGCCCCATTCACATCGGCAATCAGCCGTGCACTTGGTGCCAATATCCGGGGTTCATACCAGTATGTGTGCTTCCTGCTTAGAGGTTCTCTTCGGCCACGGCGACGTTCTCCAGTTCGTGGGCGTCATCTTCATACAAGCTGCGCTCAACTATGACAACCCGCTTCAAGGGCCCGAGCAACGCCTCGATGGCATCCCAAGCTAGTGGCGAGGCGACGACGAGCCAGCCCTCGCCCACCTCGTCCCGCGAGTATCCCGAAGCTGCTGGTTGACCGTCCTGCCACCATAGCGTCTCAACCATCGCTCGGTCCTGGTCATCCACCCACCGGAACAGGCCGTCGTCCGCCAAGTGCCATCCGAGCTGACAGGAGATGGCCGGATTCACAGCAAGCCAGTCTCCACCAGGAGATAGGTAGCCGTAGTCCGAATGCTGTAAGACAAGCGGAATGGGGTCTTCAGTAGCACCCAGGGACGGGTAGTCTTCTACCAGACACTCCACGGTCCTTCGGCAAATCATGCCATATTGCTCGTCCGGATCAGACAGCAACACCGATTTCGGGCATACGCAGCTTCGCCGGAACTCCCGTGCATCATGTGAGCCGAGGCGACGCAAGTGAGTACGCTCTGCGATGGTCCTCGCACCGGCATCGTCCTCGCACAGGGCAAGAGCAATCGCTTCGTCTGCGCCTGCAATCCAGTCCCGCCGCATGCTGCCATACTCGTCCCAGCCCATTATGGGAGCTACGGTGGACGGGCGTGACTCCGGCTCTGCAAGGACCATCGCTGGGTCGTAGTATCTGAGAACCTGTTGAACGTACCGAAGCCTATCTGACGGCAGGCATCGCGCATCGATGATCTCGGCAGTCGCGTGGAACATACCACGCCGAGCCAGTATCGCTCTCGGCCGGCGGTAGCCAAAACGCAGCCCGACTGAGTCCATCTCGTATCGCAATCGTCCTTCTGCTTCTGCGGACCATTGCTCTCTGGGCGCCAGCTTCTGCATGATCGCCGCTACCCGGTGGCACATGTTGACCCATGGCAAGTCTATCACTTTGCTGAGAATCTTGATATCGGTGTCGAACGGCTGGACCATAGCCAATGGGTCACTGGCGTCGGGCATGGGCTCGCCCGGGCGAGGGACAATACGTGGTCGAACCCCCTGTTGCGGAGCAAGCGGAAGCTCCAGTTGGTATATCGCTGGCAGTTGAGAGATGCGTTGCGGATCGGTTGGGGCGTGACACCCAATCCGTTGCCCAATCAGGCGTGCAGCTGCGCGAATGGCGTAGTTTGGGCTTCCCAGTAATCCCGCGATCTGGTCCCTGAACGACTGGACTGCTTGCGGCTCCGCCATGCTGACGGCGTCCAGAACAATGCAGGCGTGCTCCTGACAGCTTTCGCTCTTGGTGAGCAGGTCGCGGACAGCCTCCTGCATATCTTCATTGCCCTTCAGCAGCAGATGGGCGCAAGCACGCTGGGCCGCCTGCAAGACCGCCATCGCCGGGTGATCGATATGGAGAGCTAGGAGATCAGTCAGGGCCCGGGCAGGAGCATCTTCGGTTGCGGGTTGATGCAGAGCCAGAGAAGGGGTTTCCGGCAGGTCTGTCCCGGCGAATAGTGCTCGGACATGGTTCTCAATCTCCGCCCAGATCGTCCTCACCGGCACCTCGTCAGTGATCAAAGCCAATATCTCATGCAGATTTCTTGCGATATTCTGCGGCCACCAGAAGTCCGTCATCATATCACTGACGAGCGTCTCGAGAGCCATTGCCTGCGCCGAATCGGGATCGGCCTTCTTCAGAGCTTTGAAGGCTGACAGGCGTGTGCCGTAATCGTAGTAGACGTCCCAGCCGCGCGGACTGGACAGAGCGATCGCCTGCTCGGCCATGGATCGTGCCTCAGTCAGCCGTCCGAGATCCGCCAAGCGCTCGCTCAACATTGCCAGTATGAGGGACTCTTCGCTATCCCCTTCGAAGCACTGTGCGAGAGCCAGCACGTCGTCTGGCTCCAAGTGGCCTGTCAGCTCAGATACTACTGACCGCCACGCAAAATGCGACTTCTCATCTTCTGGAGCTTTCATGGACTCGAGCTCCGCTGGCGAGGTGCATTGCATGCGCACCTGCTCAAGGCTGAGCAGTTCGCCGGTGCTGAGTACCAGAACACGGGAAGAGTTGGCGTCTTCGGAAGTAGGGGCTAAGTCTGTCTCACTGAGGCCGGCTTGGCAAAGATCCATCCCCAGCCTTAAGCAAGCTCTCGCGAGTCCTTGCCTCCATACGGGTCTGACTGATGGCAATGCATAGACGTCAACTCGATCGGCAACGTACTGGCAGGTCGCATAGGCAGCCTCTCCGCAACTGTTCGAGAAGGTGACATCGACCAGACGATCCGCGAGGTCGCTGTCCGCATCGCTCGCGATTGGAATGAGCAGGTCTGCAAGCAGGTGCATCACTGTTTCTGTCTGCCCATCTGCGTGACGAAGCGCACCGCTCAACAAGCTCATGGTCGCTGTATCATGGGGTAGCAGACCATGCTTCATGAAGAACTCGAAGAGGGTGATCGCCTGTCGCGGGCTCCACCGAAATGCCACTTCGAGTACCTCGCGAGCGGCATCGGCGCAGGTTCGATTCTCTGCGAATGCCTGCATAGCCAGCGCTGCGCGTGTGAACCACTCAATCCGTTCGTGAGCCCTGTCTGGCTGCGATGCATTGATGAGGCCCAGCCAACGCACCCACGTGCTGAGTTGGTAGTCTTTCCGGTATGTGACACCAAATGAACTTGCCAGCATGCGGCATACGCTTTCATGTGCCGATTCTATGTCATCAAGCTTCCACCAGGCCCTTGCCTGCTCCTTGTGGTGTTCGGTGCGGTCCAGCGGGGCAAGGTCGGGCATGGCCTGGGTATCATAGCCTGCCAGTTGATCGGCCGCCCATCTTCGGTGGGCTTGGTGCTGCGCGAAAGCCATGACAATGGGGCGTCTTATTTCGACGGGCCAAAAGGCGGCAGTTCTCTGGCTATCCCAATGTGCTTCAATAGCCTCACGGAGAGCCTGCAGCACATCTGTACCGCAGTCCGCTGCTAATCTTACCAACCCATCATATAGGTCTGTGCGGGCTCCTTGAGCTACATACCAGGAGGTCCACTCATGTAGTTGCTCGCGGGTGCGATGGAATAGTTGAAGAAGGGGCTGCACCTCTCGCACAAAGTCTTCAGGGGCAATCGCTTCGCCCTGCCACTGCCGCCCCCACAGCTGTGCGAAAGCACAGATGCTCCGTTCAAAGATGACTATTCCTTGGTCCCTCTGCTCTTCGGCGTCTGGAATCAGTTCTCTGGGAGGACGTCGCTCCTCGAATGCGGAGAGTAACCGATTGAGGCGGAGTCTTTGCAGGAATGGATTCATTCCTGCCTCGGTCGCGTGGACGTCAAGCGCCAAGTCGGGCTGTGGCACATATTGCAGTAGTCTACGTGCTCGGTCTTCGTCGCCAACAATCCTGTAGGCGCCCTCGGCAAGGAATACCACTGCCTCTGCATAGAGGTCAAAGGCATCCGCCCGTCCCAAGACCCTTGAGACCAGCTGCACCGCTAGGTTGCCATCGTGCCCCGCGAGATAGCTCCACGCATGGACGTGGAGCCAGAACCATGAATGGGCGGTGTCTTCAGCGTTGTCCAGTTCAGCGAATACCTCCTCGAGGTCGTCGGCTCCTCCGATACCAAGCAGGGCCATCCCTAGATGGAAGAGCATCAGCCGCTGCGTCTGGCTTGTAGCAGCTTCCGCGTCCATCTGAGGGTGGCTGACGGCCTCCCGTCGGACGCGGCGGACCGTCTCGATGATATCTTCCACTTCCCGGAAATGGACGCTGGCTTCCGCCCAAGCGGCGAGCAATTCATCATTCTCTTGCGGGAGGCCTCTGTCAGCAATGGGGTTGCCAGACAACAGATCAAGCGGCTCTGCCAATTCGAATATCCGTCTGGCTTCTTCCTGCATCCCCAGAGCGCTGAGCTGCGCGCTGGCCTCGAGCGCAGTTTGTGCGTCCACAAGCAACTGGTTGCCCGCTCGCACATGCTCGGCGCCTTTGGGACCACCCTCGATATCTATTATCAGGGGCACGAATGACTTGTCTTCCAGATTGTACTTCCGTTGGGACATCTCCGACCCGGACAGGACTATCCGCGCTAGAGCTACCGGGTCGTGGCAGACTGCTACCGATCTCAGAGCGAGGCGAATGTCCTCCTCAATGGCCTGCACAGGCCTGAGAGCAAAGAACTGAGAGCGGAAGTAGTCTTGCGTTGCCAAAGCGAGCACGGCCTTGTGATCGCCCGCCTGACATCGGTGGTACAACTCCTCCCAGGCCCACGGCGACTCCACGGGCTCTTCGGCACACCGCTCGGCCAGTGCTTGCTGGAGGACGTCTTCACCACCACAAGGGGCAGCAGTCATCTCCAGCAGAAAGAGCCGGAAGCTATTGTGGAAGAAGTACCAGCGATCGTCATCCTCCTTATTGAAGAGGTGAGATGCCACGCGGCGCAGTCGTTGGACAGCTATGGGGTCATGCCAAGTTCGGATCCAACGCCAGTCTATTGGAGCTCTCAGCCGAGCCAGCAAACCGAAAAGATGTACTAGCTGATCATCCGACGCGATCTGGCGCCACAAGCTATGGTAATAACGGTCGATGTCGCCCTCATACGGTCTCGATTCGTCAAGGATGGCCTGGATAGCTGCTTCATCTTCAGATTCACGGAGGTGATTGAGCAGATAGCTCAGTGCGAGTGGGTGTCCATCACTCAGCGAGCATATCCGGTCCAAGCGTTCCTGCGTTAGCTCACCAGCTAGCGCCCTCTCAGTGATCTGTCGCACCTGCTGTCGCGTCAAGGCGTCCATGAGGACACGGCGCTCCGCCTGTTGCGTATCGTACTGCACGCTGGAAGGGAGGTCCGCCAGTTCGTCTGTCTGCGTTCCCAGCACCAGGAAAACGCCATCAGGAATGCTGGTGGGGAGATCTGCAAGGAAAGACCGCTCCGGGTGCAATTCGCGTTCGACGTGGTCGAGGCCATCAATCAGTATCACGGTCTTGTCGCCGGTCGACGGCCAGTCCTCATGCAGCAGTTGGAACTGGTCGCATAGACGTGCTAGTAGCTGAGCTCTGTCAAACTGGCTAATGCTTCCGCCCGGCGAGAATCCAGCCTTATCGATCTGCAGTACGACATCATGAAGAAAGCTCTGGGCCTCCCCACGCAACGTGCTTGGATCCCCCGGGACGAAGGCATAGTACCGAATCAAGCGTTCAGGCCGGCGCCGGAGCGTCTCGGTCAGCAGTGTGGACTTGCCTGAGCCGGGCCCCCCAAGAACCGCTATGTAGCCGCCAGCAAGCTGATCCAGTGCGTTCTCCAGCGCAGACACCGTATCTTCGATAGGCTCATAAGCCCGATGGTCGATCGGGAAATGGTGTCCGCTGCGGAACTCCGTACGTCCACGCCAACCCATACGATCAAGCAATTCATCGCGACTGAGTTCTATGACCCTCTCTGGAGCCGCAACTGTCTGAAAGAGGCGTTCGAGAATCACCCGTGTCTGGCTTTCCCGGATAGCATCGTCACGGGTTGGGTCAGGTCCCGCTTCCGACAGAGCGTAGCTGAATTCGAGTTCGCAGTCCTTGACGAAGGCCCCGAAGTCCGGCTCGGAGAGTTCACTCGCGTCACGAAGCTCATTCCAGACCGGTTGCCAAGCTTCGGGTATCGACCAGTCGTCGCCGGGAACACTCTCTCGGCTAGGCATCCAGACCTGATCAAGGAATGCGGAGAAGTGCCGCGGAGTGGGTGCAGGATGACTTGCGGGCAAACTGTCGTTAACGGATGGATGATCGTTCGTCACAAGGTGTACTACCACCCGCGTGTCGGGACGCTGCTTCCGAAGTCTCTGCCATCCGTCTGCCAATTGTGCGATGAGGCATGGCGTGTCACCCGATCCCTGGGTCAGATTGCGGAATGTGAAGCTCCCTGGATGCGCACTCCACTTGATCTGGAATGCGTCAACACGGACCGGACTCCCGGTCTGGAAGTCATCAACCCAGCCAGCCTCTGGATCTGCAAGCCTGATCCACTCGAGGCGCTCGTGCCGCAGTTCCCGCAGGATGATCGAAGCAGCTATCCTGTACTGAGGGTAGTACCCGACTATGGCACGCCGCTCTCCATCTGCCGGTGGAACAGCAGGGGCAAGCAAGGTTCTGTCATCCCATTCATGGTTTGCGCGATCGTGGTCCATAACTCGGTACCTCACGAACTTGTTGCACGTGCACCCGCGTGAGCAATCGAGACTAAGAACAGCCCGTCACGGGCATGCACCCCATCTCCCACGAAGTATACACTGAAGGGTGCGCGCCTGCAATTGCGGGTGCCGGCGATCTGGCCTCTCTCGTCGCTTGGTGGCACACACAGTGAGAGTTCTCAGGCTGCAAGACACCTTTCTTGTTGTTGCCGTTGAGTCGTTTGTGTCGTGTCGTTGTGGGCCCGCGCCGCCTTCTGCCAAACCGGTTGGTGATCAATATCTAGTTGGGTAAGCTCCTGCGGTCATGCCGCTGGAATATGGTGCCGACAGAAGACGGCCTGACACTGAACTCCTGGAATGAGGCGAAGAGGAAACGAGGATTTCCCTATCGGTTTGCGGCGGCGCATGGCAGTATACTCGTGCAGGCGCACGGGCCGTGGGATGTGGTGGCCCAATGCCTTCTGCCGGGGATTCACGCAGAGCGGCGAAGATGCACCGAGGAGGCGGCTGTGGGACTGGCCCGGACGAAGGGCTGTATGGAGAAGAGGCAGCGCGGGCGCAGGCGATGCAGGCAGATGCGGGAGGCTGTGAGTAGAGCATGGCAACGACCAGCGGACGAGAAACGCAACTGGTCGTGCCGTTCGGTCTGCGCAAGTCGTGGCGCGAGGACCGGGGCAGTTGGCTGGTGGATAGCCGCCTTCCCACCGGACGATGCGGAATACGTGGAGTGGATGATCCAGAGGCAAAACGAAGCCAGCCCCACGAGGGAGCTGTATGACCAGTAAGATTGCACCGGTCGCCAAGAACACCACACTGCTGATTGCTGGTGATGCGCTCTGGTGCGCTTGCCCTTGCAGGAGAGTGGCACGCTGCGCCAGCATGCAGTGCGGCAAAGCCACAACAGACAGATAGCATGGATGCTGAGAAATGTCAGAACAACACCCGCCAAGGCTGGAAAAAGCGCTTAACGGGTTAGCGCGTCACTTCGCGCAACTCCAGGTACTCCAGCGGCCCGTTCTGCCTGCCCGTCTGCGCCGCTACTCGGGATATGCCGCATCTCGTGGCGGGGGCAAGGCCATCATGCGACCTGCGGCGCAGGAGTCAAACGTCCTGGCGATCTTTGCGCGGGATGAACTGATGACGACACGCCTCAACACCAACGAAATAACAACGATACTCAATCAACGCCTTCTCATGGCATCTTGCCGTCGCGACATGGCCCGGTGCCTGGCATTGTGGAACCCGCACGTTCAGAGCATCCGCGCGCGAGGGGCGTAGGGCCTACTCGCCGGCCATGGGCACGAGCGGATTCTCCCACGGCGTGACCTGCTGCAAGTCGCTGCCATCCGGCTTCGAAGTCCAGATCAGCCGCGCGCCGCCCCGCTCTCGGAGTGGGTCCGCAAAGCCCGTCACGAAAGTGATCCTCGCCCCATCCGGAGTGAAGCACACATCATCCGGGCTCGCCTTGCGCTTGATGCCGAGGGCCTCTGGCAACCACGGGTCCGGCGGCTTCCACTCCTCCGCCAAGCCGGTCTTCAGGTCCACCATCCACGTCTGCCCCGTATGGGTCTCGAGACGGTTGTCCCACAGCAACACTTTGTCGGTGCCGATTAAGTGGCCCGCTCGCCCTTCGTGGGGCTGCTCGCACACGACCTCCGGCTCAGCGCCCTGTCCATCTATCTTCACCTTCAGCAAGTCCCACTGATCATGCGTGCCGCCATAGGCCCACTTCGCACAGATGACGCTCTTGCCGTCCGCGGTCACGCCCATCAGTGGACACGATTCGGCGGCTGCGTAACTGACCCCCGCAAGTTCCTGCGGCTCGGCCTCGGGATGCGCGAGGTCCAGCACTACCAGGCCGCCACCCAGGTCGGGCTTGCGCCTGTCAACCACCAGCTTGTCATTCCCCAGCCAGACCGCCTCGACGTACTCATGCTGCTTGGGGGGCACCAGCTCCTGTGGCTCACCGCGTGAGGCCGACACGATGCACAGTCGGTACGTGGGCCTGGTCACGTAAAGGATGCGCTCGCCATCCGGCGACCACCGTGGGTTGAAGGCATATCCGGCCAGACATTTCAGATCGCTGCCATCCGGTTTGACCACGAACAACCCCCTCGGCTTCTTCATCCACGCCGGATAGCCGGGACGCGCACGGTCGGACAAGAACGCTATCTTGCTGCCGTCAGGTGACCACAACGGATGGGCGTCCTCGACTATGAGCGGCGGGCCGGGACGGCCATTGAATGGGGAGTGCTCGCCACCCGCCGCCTGGTAGCGGAAGTACAGCGCCCGCGTCGGCTTGCTCCATTCGCTGTCCACCACTTCGCCGCTATTGGCATCAATGTGCCAGCAGTTGAACCGCTCAAGGGTCTGGCTCTTCGTGTTCTTCGTCTTCAACTCGGCCCATACCGTCCACACATTGCGCTGCCCGTCGTCCGTGCCGATCACCTCGTGCACGCAGTCGAAGAACAGCACCGCCTCGAAGTTGTCCCACGGCACATTGCGGGAGGCCGTGTCCTTCGCCTGCTCCAGTGTCATCTCGCCCGGAAGCTGCAGCTTCGCATCCAGCGGCTCGTGCTTGCGACGCATGTAGACGACCTTGCCGTCATAGACGCGCACGCCGATGTCGGCAAGCGTCGGCACATTCACCCCGCTGACCGTGCGCTGCAGATGCACCATCCGTGCACCGTTGCGGCCGATGGTCTCATCTACGGTCGCCTGCACGTCGCCGCCATCGGCAGACAGTTCAGGCACGTGGCGGGTGCAGAAGTCTGTGGCGATCTCGACCGCCTGCTCTGGCGGCATGACCTTCATCGGCACCGGGCCCGGCGGGTCCGGGGCGATATAGCCGATAGCTTGGCCCGTAGCCCCATCTACGGCCAGGTAGTGATGCTGAGCGCTCCGGTAATCGGGTCGGATCGTCACCCGCAGGGCACCTTCATCCGGCCATTCGCCTTCCCTGAACTCGCCCCCATTGAACCGGTCGGACAGCCCGATGTCGGGGGTCGCCTCATCGGCGATGAGCCTCTCGGCTGCCCCGCGATACTTCTCCCAATCCTCCGCCGCCACCACTCCACAGACACACCCGCACAACATGCTGACGACTACCAGGGCCCGCATACCCGCGCGCATCATCTCACTTCCCTTCAGCGGCGATCTGTTGTCGCGGGCCTCCCTCACAATATGTCCATCGGCATCAGGTAACCGCCAGATGTTGGCCGCCGCTGCAGTGAAGACCGCGCGAAGATGTCGTGGCTGGACGACACCTCTGCTCACTCCCTGTCTGCGGAGGAATCCGTTGGTATTCGCGGAGGCTAGCCCCGACTGTCACTGGTCAGGCTGCGATGGCTCGGGCCAGGGGATCAGCCAATCCTGTTTGTGCACATTCCACCACTCAACACACTCGCCGGCGGTTGCGTCTTGTTTGACGCGTCCGTCCGTCAGCGCCGACATCGCAGGGATAGGGTCCGTCTCGCCCTTGCCGATCCTCTCAACGATGTAGGGCAATGCCCCGACGCCGACCTCCAGCATCATCTGGTACTTCGCCGCGCCACGCTGACTTCTCTTCCGGCCAGGGCAAAGCCACAAAACTGCGGATTATTTACCCTCGTTGCGGGCCGCCTCAGCCCGCTCCCTGGCCGCCCTATCGCGCACCTCTATCGAGCGTATTACGTCCTCTATCCCCTCCCGCTTCTCGCCCTCCGGCAGAACTCGCAGTTCTTCGTGCAGCAAGGGCACAATTGCCGTCCCGTAGCTAACCAGTGACTGTCCAATCGCCCCGTTCTTTAGCGCCTCCAATGTCTTAACACCGCTTTTGCCCTCGACCCAGTCGTGCTTATGACCGGCCCCGGCCCCCGTCATCCGCTCAAGCAGGAAACCAACTCGGGCGGGCAAGGTGTTCACATTCTGTCGCCGCATCTCCTCTGCCAGCAGCCCCTTGTACGCTTCTTGTCGCATGCCCCAACCGAACTTGCGTTCGGAGCCATGCAACGCGATATCACGAATGATTCCGTACACCTTCGGGTCACTCAGCGATCTGCTGAGGGCGCGTATTGCTTCCATTACCACGCCAGTGTACTCGGCGTCATAGTGAATATGCGGGAAAATGGACGGTCCCCGATCAACATAGCGGTGCAGTATGTCTAGCAGCGCAGATTTCGCTCGTTCAGTCCCGATCTCACCAAGAGCTTCGACGATTTCGTTCTTCACAATTTGGCGCATACCTTGCGGCACAAGCCTCGTGCCGCTATGCGGCTCCTCTTTCCAGAAGCGTGCGACGAGCAAGTCGGTAACTTCATCACTGCCCATCTGCTTCAGTCTCCGTACGGCCGCCACTTGGACCGCATCGCTGCGGTGCTCGAGCAGCGGCGCGATCTGGGCAGGCGTGCGGGCTTGCTCGATCTGCTGCTGAATGTCCGGGGCAATGGGACTGATGTCGAGAATGTCACCTGCAGGTCGCGAGGCCAGGGCCGGTGCAGGCGTCGCGAGCAGGTAGCCCAAAGCCATAACCAAAGTTACTCTGAGTTCAGTTGTGCACCTCATTGCTTGTCCTCCTACAGTCTATAGGCCCCACTGCTTACCGTTCGTGTCCGACCAGTCCTGCGAAGGATTGGTGGCTCCAGGGCTTTGCTCGGCCTTTCGGCATAAGAATTCCTGATCCCCAATGGTGGCATAATTCGGGTCTACCGTACCGGCAATGTTATATGTGTCAGGATCATATGGATCCAGGTAGTACCCACCTGGCGTATGCGTTGCCAACTCATCAGCATCCGGCACACCGTCGTCGTCGCTGTCGGGCAGCTGACCCCAGTTGTGACGGATCCACTGGTGCATGAGTTCATGGGTGCAGACTTGGGCACAGCAGTCAATGCCCTCACCCGGAGCCCCGATCACCTCGGTTTGCTGGGTGTTCTTGTTGGTAACAGTGAGCTCGTCCCCTTGCGTTGGTGCCAAATTACACACCCATAGGAGATCGGGGCCCGGTTCGTAGAAGCCAAAGTAGTCGTTGGTGTCGTAATAATGAAAGGGCCCGCCCGCTAGGTCCGCAACCACCCCCGCCGCCTTCCAATAGTAGAACCAGTTGCGATCTTGCGCGGTGTATGGTGGGGGGTGGTTGTACGCGTCTCGGGCGAAGAAAATCTGAATCTCTTGGGTGTCAGTGATATTCGGATCAGGACAGGTCAACTTGAGGGTCTTGTCCCCAAATTCGCTATTGTTCGTGGGGAGCGTCGTATAGGTGAAAGTAACGGTACCGCCTTCAGCAGGATCCGGCTCGCTACTGAGTGTGGATCCAGCCATTTGCGAGAGGCTCCATTCTAGATTCTCATCAAGTGCCGCATCGTACACTGTCCCCTGGCACGCGATGTCGCAGCTACCGTTCGGGTGAGTGCTGGCATTAAAGACGAAGTCATCGTCTTCATCCGGCTCGATTATCATGATTTCCTCGAGGGTGGTCCGGCCCTTCTGTAGTGCGGGTTTGGGCTGCATATCGCGGTTGCTGTTGCCGTCTTCCTCGTTCTGCTTGGCCAATATCACAGCGCAGTAATGGCCAAGGATATGGCCATTCGTATCGAGGGTTACCGGTATGACGAAGGCCTCGCTCCAGTGTGTACCCATCTCGAGCGAGGGCACCGCCGGTTGCGCTATCTCCGGGTAGTCGGGGTGAGGTCCGAACACTCTGAGATGGCATTCTGATACATCTCGGTTCAGCTTGTACTGGATTACGCAGGTTGCAGTATTGTAGACCTTGTCGATCTCGAAGTAGCAGAAATGCTCAATATTGACGAGCTCCACCTTGTCGGTGTCGTCGCACCCGGTGGCTCCGTTGCTGTGGGTAGCTGTCACCTTGTACGTATATAGGCCCTCAGGAAGATCCGGCTGATCGGCGGCAGGGATGGACGTCGCGTCCAAGTATTGGTCTGTGAGCTCTATATTAGCCCCCTGAGTGCCGGGCGACAACCCGTAGATATTGATAGCTATGTCGAAGCGGGGGTCGTCGTGATCCAGATGTCGCAACTCCCAAGTCCCGTCAGAGAATGGCCCGCCGTCGTGCTTGACAACGGCATATGGCGACTTGACAATCGTGTTATCGGGCACATGGGTGAGCACCATCGTCTCAAGGTTTATCTCGAACTCCTGCTCCTCCGGATCCCAATCACCTTCCACCCAAGCTTTCACGAGGAACATCACTTCCGTATTCTGGTCCGCAGCCGTGTTCCACGTGATGGGGTCAGGGTTGCACCAACTGGAATCGAACACGCCATACGGAGTGCCCATGTCGTAACCCTCCTCCAGCCCTGTGAACTCACCCTCGTCCGGGTCCCACTTGTAAACTGCCGAGACGGGTATCATGCAATCATCGATGCCATCGTCATCTAGGTCGATGTCCAGCACGAAGTACACGAGGTCGCACACTTTCGCGCCAGCCTCTGTGTTCTCGGGGTCTTCGGGGTCGAAGACAACGTCCACAGTCCAGCCGCCATTGGCGCCGCCGCCGAGTTCCTGCACAGTAGTCTCTGTCTGGGCCTGCGCCGAAAGCCCTTGGTAGGTGCCGGTAACTGTGACGGTATAACTGTCTTCCTCTGCGTATGCATGCTCAGTCGGGTTCTCTGTGGAGCCGGTCTCGTCTCCGAAATCCCATTCCCATGTGCATTCACTGGTCAAGTCCTGACCAGTACCATCCTCGGCTGCGGCCTCGAAGTACACGGCGGTATCGCGATCTGCCGCCATAGGGTTACGGCTCGGGTGAACTATCGTGACGGCCAGTGCCTTAACGTGCACGAACTTCGTGGCCCAGCGGCTGGCTGACACCTGGCTCTCGTCAAAGAAGGTGACGGTCACCGTGTAGGTGACGATGATCTGGTAGTCGTTGCCGGCGGCGGCCGGTGGGTAATGGAACGTTTCCGTGCTGTCTTCTGCGGGCAACGTGTCGCAGGTGGCGGAGGTATAGGTCCACTCGTACTCCTCGGTTACAGAAGCATCTTCTTCGTCCACTTCCTCCTGCGTTCCTGCATCAAGGGTGTACTCGCCGGTGGCGACGTACTCGAGCTGTTCTTTAGGCCAGCCACTCTCCGGGCCATCCAGACTCACCGAGATATCCTGGATAACGGCATACGCCGCTCCCATGCCAAGCCACAAAGCCAGTATGAGGACGGCAACCTGCACGACCGGCGTCAGTCTCGCAGCTCTCATCTTGATACCCTCCTTGATTGCTAGCGGCAGTGTTCGCGAAGTCGTTGTGATGCGTCGGTGGAGCCGACGATGCTCTCATATCCGTCAAGGCACTCAAGCGCCTCTTGCTTCTCGCCATGCTGTATGTAGGTCCTTGCCATCAAGTAGGCGGCATTGGCCGCTGTCGGTGACTCCGGCCCCGCGAGATCGAGCAGTCGCTTGTAGGTCTGCTCGATCTCGGGCAAGGGTTCACTGCTCTGCGTTTGCGCGGCGAAATGGCGCCACAGTGCTCGCTTGTCTCCGGGCGCAGCTTTGGACGCGCGAGCAAGCAACTTGTTCGCAGCTTCCGTCTGCCCGCTGCTCATGTAGATATCGCCAGCAATCTGTGCAGCTTCCAGCCCATACAGGAGATGCGGGAACTTCGTCTGCACCTGCGTCACGATGTCGGCGGCAAGCATCGGTTTGGCGCCCTTGATCGTGTCAGCCATCGAGAATGCGATGCGGGCCAACCCCTTGGCGCGTTCCGAGTACTCCTGCGCCCCCTCCTCCAGCAGCCAGTCCGAGAAGCTCTCGATCCGTGCCCAGTCACGACGCCGGATCAATTCGTCCGCTGCTGCCGCGTAGGTCCGAATGAACGTGTCGGCCGAAGCCTGCCCGATGTCGTCCAGCCAACTGGCGAATGCAGTCTGCGCTGCACGCTGGTGTCCCGAAAGCCGATAGCACTCGCTGAGTGTCCAGAGCGCCCATGAGGACAGCGGGGATGACGGATGCTGAACGATGGTGCGGCGCAGGGCCTTCTCGGCCTCGAAGAAGCGTTGCGTGTATGTGGCGGCACGAACCGGGTCATTCGCCGATGCTCTGCGGAGTAGGTCCAGTTGGGCCTTGAGGGTGGCGGGGATGTCCGCGCTCTCGGCCAACACAGAGGCAGGCGGCGGTGACAGTGGCTCAATGCTATCGAGAAACATCCCCGACAGGAGCGTATTCATGCTGAGGTTGCGCCAGATGTGGACGGTCAGTGCCAGTGGCCCTCGCACTGCAAAGCGCTTGTACACGCCACCGCCGAAAGCTGCGACATCGGTTATCGCCAGCGTCTCTTCAGCAGTCTCCAGGGCGACCGTGTACTCGCGGCTGGGTTCGTAGTAGTTGTGGTCATTGACGAAGTAGAAGCTCAGGATATGGTCGCCGGCAGGAATCTGTGCATCAATCAGCAGATCGGGGCCCGCGGCGATGGGGTATTGCTCGCCATAGTCATCGCGGTTGGCCGGGCGGTACACACGGTTGACAGGATCCCACAGCGCGGCCGGATCGGGGTCCTCTTTGGCCGTCACCCAGAGCCGCGACTTCTCGTCAGGATCGGTCGTGTGGACCTTGTACTCCAGCTTCGGCCCGGGGCCGCCGGCACGGTCAAACAGGAAGTTCTGCGCGCACAGCACGTAATGCCTGGTGCCGTAGCCCAGGTACCAGTCGCCACGCGTCGTGCGGTCGTCCGGGAGTACGAAGATCCTGCCACGCTTCTGGCGATATGGCTTGTACTGTGCGATGCGCCGAAGGGCGAAGTCGGCCTGGCGGCAATGCCAATCAACCTTGCTGTCGCGCGTGACCCTCCCGTACAGCCTGCGGGCCTCGCCAAGTTCGCCGCAGAACTCAGCCGCCTTCGCCATGTCGAGCATGGCCTCAGAGGCGGTAACGGGATCCGGGCCGAAGAGATGCTCACCATGCTGCAAGACGTACTGGTAGTCGGCCAGCGCAAGGTGGGCCTGGCTGAGCGCGTGGTATTGCCGCTGGACCACAGCAGGGAACGCGCTGGCCGGAACACTAATATGCGTAAGGACCTCGATTGCTTCGAAGTAATACCCGTTGCGCAGGTAGCATTCGGCCAGGGCAAGTCGCGTCAACGCCTGCCAAGGCTGTGTGTGGACACCCTCGGCTACTTGCGCCCATGCGTCCTCCCCGGACTGGCCAAAGGGTTCGAAAGTGGTGACAAGGGCCTCATGCCAGCGCAGGGAGAACTGCTCGAGCTCAGCGTCAGCAAGCCGACTGCGGTCGGGCAGGCACGCATTCAGGCCCGTCACTGCTGCTGTGACGGTTGTGAAATGAGTAGGCTTGGCGACCATGTCGAGAGCCGGTTGGTTGTGGCTGCTGACCGCTTTGGCGGCGTAGGCCCGGTCGCCAGATGCAGACAACAATCGCAAGTAGAAGGGGATGGCTGCGGCGATGGCCTCTACTTCGCGAAGCAGGTGAGCGGCCTTGAGCGTATGGACGCTCGACGTCGGTCGGTAGGGGTACGTGATGGCCAGCTTGCGGTAGGCCAGTGCGGCAGCTTGCGGCTGCCCGCCCTTCTCGAGAGCGTTGGCCAGCGTCGTCAGCCGCGTCACGACATAGTTGACGGCAGTATCCAGCGCAGCACGATTGCGGGAGTAGTTGGTCGCGCTCTGCGCAGCGAGGCTGGCGTCGTAGATCTCGGGGTATGCCGCAACAGCCTTCTCGAAGGTCGCCTCTGCGCGCTCGAAGTCGCCGAGCGAGAGGTAGACAGACGCCAGGCTCTCCAGAGCCTGGATGCCGATCAGGCTGTCCTCTGCCAAGTGATGGGCGCTCTGATAGGCTTCTCGGGCACTGTCGGTATTGCCCAGCTTGCCGTGGCAATGGCCTTGCCACAACACGAACTCAGCCTTCTGGAGGTTGTCTTCAGCCT
>CAZCJS010000036.1:19693-20991 GCA_964498775.1 uncultured Armatimonadia bacterium | reverse complement strand
TTTCGCCAGAGAGTTTCTGTTTTCCTGCCGCCGCTAGCACCATAGCTGTGATATACCCACTTACCGCGTATAGCAAACCGCAAAGGAGACCGATATAATGTCTGAACTGAAAGCGTTTCTGCTGGCGCTGCCTCGTGAGCAACTGTGGCTGCTGGGGGGCATCGCCGCCGAGGTACTGCTGCAACTCATCAAGCGCTATCTCTGGCAGCCTCCCGACTATGACAAGGCCAAGAAGCTGCTTGCCGCCGCTCTGGTCAGCCTGGCACTCGCTCTCGGAGTTGACGCCGGCGGCGCGGGGCAACTCCTGGCCTCATGGCTCGGGATTTTCCTCTCCGCCATCGGCGTCCACGAGACCACCGACAAGCTCGGGCTGAAGAGCGCCTGGGCTAGACTACTGCGGAGCTAGGGAAGCTTGTTGAATCTTGTCCTGTAGCGCGAGGCTCCTCAATCTTTATCCTGTAGCGCAGGCTTCCAGACGCTGCGGGGCCAAGCGATTCGTCTTTGCAGGGGTTCGCAATCCCTGCGAGGCTGGAAGCCTCGCATACAGGAGGGGACGGCACAAGTTGACGGCATTGACAGGCAAGGATGCCTGTCCTCCAATAAGAGCAAGAAAAGATGTGGGGCGGTGGCGATCCGTGCGAGGCTGGAAGCCTCGCCTACAGGTCAAGAGAAGGTAAAGCGCAGTCTTCCGGCCTGCGGGGCCGGGCTTCGCCTACGGGTGAGCAGGCCTTGAGGTTAGGGCTCCCAGCGGAGGCCGCCGGAGGCATCCTCGAACTTCTTGGCCTGATACCACTTGGCATGGCCGTCCACAAAGCCGAAATTGGCGCCGTCATTGTGGCGGCCCACCGGCCAGTAGTGTGAAGGGCTAGTGCCAGGGCCGCGTATATAGTGGCAGTCGCCATCGGCAATCAGCACCGTCTCCGAAGGGTAGTTGAACTCGGCGGCAAGAGTGGGCGCGCCACCGTTGAGATGCGCCGCAGGATAGGATATCCAGGCGTAGTTCCACCCGTAGCTGACAAGATACACGGAGGCCAATGTGCCCCATTCCCAGGAGACGCGGTTGTCGCTGGGGCAGTTATACACCTGCTTGTTCTTGACGTACGGGAAGATGAGCCGCACCCAGGAAGTGTCGAGGCTCTGCTCGTCTGAGACAGCGCCAAGGTGATACGGGGGATAGGCTTCGTCATAGTCCTGGATGTACTGGAGGACGGCGAGGCCGATCTGCTTGACGTTGTTGAGGCAGGAGGTCTGGCGGGCCTTCTCGCGGGCGCGGGCAAATACCGGAAAGAGTATCGCGG
>CAZCJS010000036.1:0-19593 GCA_964498775.1 uncultured Armatimonadia bacterium | reverse complement strand
CCAGAATCGCGATGATGGCGATCACAACGAGTAACTCGATAAGCGTGAAACCTCTGCGGCGCATCCGAATCATCTCCTTGCGGTTCCGTGGTGGTATGCGGGATTTATATTCTCCACGCGCAGTATGTGATTCCTGCTTCAGGCGGGTGCCGGGGCCCTATTTGTTGACGGCATAGTACTGGTTGCTTATGACCGTGGTTGGGAGCAGCCACTTGGCATGGCCGTCAATGAAGCCGTAATTGCCGCCCTCGTTGTGGGTGGTAGGCAGGCGTGAAAGCGTGCCGGCGGAGAGATACCCGCGCCAGCCGCCGGCGAGTGCGGGATCATCGGAGAGCTGCTCGTCGCCGATGTTGATGGTCTCAGCGGGCTTCGGTATCTCGCTGAGCCTAAGCCGCCTGCCGGTCCAGGTCCTCGGCACGAGGTTGTAATAGCCCATGCCATTTGTGGCGGTGTTCCAGCCGTAGGTTTGCAGTACGGTTGAGTAGTGGCGGTAGGACCTCCAGGAGGGACAGACCCAGGCTTGCTTGTTCTTGACATAGGGGTCAATCAAGTAGTACCAGCGGTCGACTGTGCCACCACCAGCGTCGGCGTTTTGGGCTAGCGGGAAGGTTTCGTCGTAGTCCTGTACGTACATCAGGATCGCCAGTTGGAGTTGCTTGACATTGTTGAGGCAGGAGGTTTGGCGGGCCTTCTCGCGGGCGCGGGCGAATACCGGAAAGAGTATCGCGGCCAGAATCGCGATGATGGCGATCACAACGAGTAACTCGATAAGCGTGAAACCTCTACGGCGCATTATCTTTTCTCCTCATAGGTGCGCGGAAGCGGGTGCACCTTTGTCATTGATTGGCACGAGACAGATGCTCGGGTTTTGGCCCAAGTCTGCCTGGTGCCAAGGGAAGTTATATTGAGTATACCACGGATTACAGGGATGTCAAACTATGGAGTTGGTCTGGCAGATGTCGGGCCGGCTCCGCACAGGGTGGTGTGATACATGGCTGTGGCTTTGGCCCAGGATGGGAGTTTCGGATTCGCAATTCAGACGGAAAAAGGTAGCTTCGTGACGCCTGATACGTGGCTGCCGGTGACGGGGACGCAGGAGAGTATCCAACTGCAGAATAACTACATCACGCTCGATATGGCCGATACGGTGGGCTATGAGAATAAGTATCTGAGCATCGGGAGGTGGGCGGAAGGCCGCATTACCGTACCGCTGGTGCCGGGGGTGATGACGAACCTGCTGTCATGGATACAGGATCGTGACGGCTACAACCAGGGGAAATGGGCGTCGGTGCTGGTGGACTGCGTCAATGAGGTGAAGAAGCTGCGGGATGTGAAAGTGCGGTCGGCTAGCTTTGAGTTCGTCAAGGCCAAGCCGGTCACGTGTACGCTGGAAGTGGCGGCGCTGCATATCGAGTCAGGTAGCGGCGCGAACCCCGTCATGCCGACGGCGGCTCCATATATCTATCAGGAAGCCGATGTCGAGATCGCGACCGGCGGCGGTGAATTGGCGGAGGATGTCAACTGCGAGATGATCCAGATAATGGTAGACAATATGGTGGAGGACTGCGCGGATGGGATGCGCCTGGCCGCCAGCGCAGAGCCGCTACAGCTCTACAATACGGCGGGCTGTCGGGTGCGCGGTAACATCAGCCGGGACTTCGTGGACAGTGCGCTGTATGCCGACTTCGCCGCCGGCGAGGAAGCGGCGCTGAGTATCGAGCTGGCACGCGGCGCAAACAGCATGTCGCTGAGTCTGCCGAGGCTGCTGTACACGCGCAATAACCTCGGGTTGCCGGGGTCACACTCGCGGCGGCTCAGCGAGACAGTGGGCTTCATCGCGCTGGGTAGTACGGATGGTGCGACGGCGCCGATTACGTTGGCGTGATGAGACGCAGATGACGAACGTGGAGCTGGGGGAAGTCTTTGTAAGTCGAGGCTTCCCCCGCTTGGTCGAAGGGGTAGTTGCTGTGGCGATCGCGTGTGGGTGGGCCAGGAAGCACTCGGCGAAGGAGAAGAACGATGGCAAGAAGCAAACGCGGGGACAACAGACTTGACTGGGACTGGCCGGAGGAGGAGATGCCTGCTACAATATACAGCGATGACCCGGAGGAGCAGGCATTCTTCGCAGAGCTTGATGCGTGGAACCCGCGTGACCCGAGTAGCCCGATGAGCCTGAAGGGCCCGGCAGAGCGAGAGGCGTTCGAGGACATTTCTGGGAACGATAGCCCCTCAGGGCCAGCGCCCAAGATTCCTTTTAGAGGTGTGGACTGGTCGCAGTTAGAAGATGGGGATGAGGAGGAGAATGAAGACATGCGAGTCGCCTTCAAGTGGGGAGATATTGCCCCACCGGCTCTTCGGTCGATCGCGCCTATGGACTGGCCCGACTTCGAGATGAGAGTGAAGGAGCTACATGGGTATGCCAATGCGATCAGGGAGCATGAAGAGCAGGGCAAGCCGAAGCCATCGATAGAGTACGGGACATACAACAGCCTTTTCAAAGAACTCGTCAACTCTATGGTGGCATACTTTGACTACATGGGTTGGGAGTATTCTGAAAAAGGCTATGCGGACTATCTCAAGGTTCAGGGGCCTGGGAAGAACACGGACCAAGTGAGAGTAGATTTCGCGGAAGTGGAGCGGTACTTGGGACACCTGGTGGAGAATCCGAATGTTCTCAAAGAAAGACGACAGGCGGCTTGGGAATGGGCACGAAACCAGGAACCGCAGGGCTCTGCCAAGTGCGAAGATGACTTCCCAGACGTCGTATCGCCATCATGGGAAGGGCTAGGGGACATAGAAAGGCTGCGAGTGCAAAAGAGGTACCTAAAGAATCCTGACTTGGGGATTCTCCTCGGGCATTTCACTGTCACGACGAGAATCGCGAGTGTGACACAGGCGGAGCGTGAGAGAAGGCACTTGAGAGAGCCAGCAGATGGGAAGATATGGTGGAGGAGCTACCAAGAAGTGACGGCAGGTAGCGCGCGGTTCGACTTCAGCAGAGCAGACGATCCCCCCCTGCGAATTCCTGTGTACACTCAGTGGTCGGGGGGGCAAGGGGAGGTGTGTTTCGGAAGAACAGTGGAGGTGCCGTGCGTTATATTCTATGTAGC
Organism: uncultured Armatimonadia bacterium; assembly: GCA_964498775.1. GTDB lineage: Bacteria > Armatimonadota > Zipacnadia > Zipacnadales > UBA11051 > UBA11051. The sequence goes on along the minus strand of CAZCJS010000036.1, from coordinate 16,483 downwards.
AGAGCGGTACACCGGCGGGGCCGAAGCGTTGCCGGTCCACTCACATGAGATGCGATACAGCACGCTGGATTCCAAGAAGCGCTAAGCAGAGACTGCATGAATGGTGATTCGTGTGACGGTGTGGCGACAGCAGGATTGGGCATGGAGATTGGCGGCGATCGGTGGAGTTGTACTTCTGCTGGCGGGGTTGCTGGGAGTGACGTCGTCCCTAGATGGCTTCCCCGGTACTGCGCCATGCTCTGATGATAGAGTGTTTGAAACGGGCGCGAGCGCGTGGGATGATATTCTCTCCTACGCGGAGGTCTGTCTGTTGCTGGCGCTATTGTGGTTGCCGATGCTGAAATGGCCGGTGGGATCGCTGCTGTGGGCAGCGGCGGTGGCTGTCCCCGGCCTGTATGTTGGTTTGATTCTGGCAGTCCCAGGCAATGTGACGCAAGCGGTAGGCCTGCACTTCTTCCTCGAACGGCTTCTGATAGCCGGCATTCTGGCGTCGCAGATATGGGTTGTCTGGGAAGGGTTTGATAAGGCCTTTCGAGGACCCGGCTTTCCTGCGGCCGGTGGCACCGGGCCAAAGCTGCCAGCCACGGAGAGAACAGGATGGAGGCGGGCAGTGCATGCGCGCTGGCGACTGCTGGCGGGCCTGGGTGGCGCGGTCGCTGTGGGCAGCTACGGTGTCATCGCCTGGCATTTCGGGTGTGAGGCACTAGCGCACAGCGAGTTGGACGGCGCTTTCGCCAACTACGGCGCGCTGCTGGGGGTAGCGCTCCTGGCCGCCGCGATGACGTTCATCTGCCGCTCGCTGGTCACTACCGGCAGAGGATGGCTCTGGTGGCTGCCTATGTGGACGATGCCGATTCTGGGGTATCTGTTCGTGCCGGCTTGTTACGGGTTCGAGCGTTGGCACCCGATCGCGATTGCAGCATTAGCGCTGTCGATAGTGCTGTTCTGCGTGGCGCAGGTGTGGGTGGCGCTGAAGGCGCGGGAGATGCAGCGACAGCAAGCCGCAAGCGAAGTGAGGCCCTCGAAGCGTGAGAGTATGGAACCGTGAGGATTGGATGTGGCGGTCGGCAGCAGTCCTGGGATTGGTGTTCTCCCTGGGCATGGTGCTCTGGTGGAAGATAGTGAGCAAGTACCTGCACTGGCCTCCTCTGGGTGTTTCGCGTGCGCCCGGCGCGGATTCACAAGACGTTGTTGTGACCGTGGTAATGTGGTTGGTGATCATCTGCTGTTGGCTGGCAATACTGAAATGGCATTGGGGGGCGTGGCTGTGGGTCTGCTACACTTGTGTGGGCTTGCTGTCACTGTGCTGCTTTGCAGCCCTGCCGCGCTCAAATACGTGTCTAAGTTGCTCGGGTAAAAGTCGTGCTCCGCCCCTGCGAAGCCTCCTCAACCTCATCCTGTGGCGCAGGCTTCCGCGACCTTATCCTGTAGCGCAGGCTTCCAGCCTGCGAGGCTGGAAGCCTCGCCTACAGGAGGGAAAGGGACTCCGTGCGAGGCTGGAAGCCTCGCCTACAGGTGGGGACGGCACAAGTTAACGGCATTGACAGGCAAGGATGCCTGTCCTCCAATAAGAGCAAGAAAAGATGTGGCCCCGCAGGCTGGAAGCCTGCGCTACAGGGGAGGGAAAGGGAATCGCCAATATATCAAGCGAGGTTGTGCAGATGAATGGTTGGATTATTGATGAACAAGCCCAGGTCACGGGCCGGCGCTATGAGCTGCCCGAGGAAGCCGCGGCCTGCGTAGATGAGCCGATGGATGAGGGGCTGGATGAGGGGCTGGATGAAAATATGCGGAGCGGCCAGGAAGCAGACGAGAAGGCCTTTGTGTTGCTGCGGCCGCTGACTGACGCGGAAGCGCTGGCACGGGAAAGTGTCGGCATAGTGGAGTGGTACTACCTCGACGGCCGGGAGCCGGCAGTGCGCCGGACGTATGACCTGGCCGCGATGACTGAGTATGATTACCGGCACTGTGTGCTGGATTTCCGGCTGCCAGTGCAAGATGACGGCCAGGTGCGGCTGGTAGCGATGGAGCGGCAGGCAGCGGATAACAACCTGAAGCTGCTGGGGCAGATGCCGCCAAAGCTGGCGGCATGGCTGGCCGAGTGTATAGCGGATGTCAATATGCGAAGCCGGGAGGGCCGGCGGCGGCTCGAAGCGGCAAAAAAAAACTAGCCCGGCTCGCTAAGCTCAACGGGCCGCCCAGCTATGTGGATCTATTTGAGCCGGGACGCCCTGTGCGCGAAGGACATGACTTCAACAACCAGCAGCAGCTTGCCTGTGTAAGCCGGGAGTTGCAGACGGCTGACGCGTCAGTGATGCGGTTGGTGCAGGAAACGCTGCGTGATATGCAGATGCTGCAGCAGACCGGCCAGTTGCCCCATGATGCGGCATACAGTGACCTGCCGGCGTACAAGGTGGCCCTGTATCGCGCCTGCCGGCAGTAACTGACAGCATCCGTCCCCCCCGTTATGCGTGATTTCCCCCCTTATGTGTTATGAGACCGCTTGCGGACCTACGGCGGATGTTGCACATGCGCCGCAAGCGCAGAGAGGTAGCGTTGTCACCATGAGAGAGTTATTGCCAATGGTTAGCCGTACGCGCAGTATGATAACAGAATACGCTCTGAGCAGCATTGGGGCGCAAAGCGGGTTGAAGGTAGAAACGAGGCCCGCAGCGGCCCGGAATGTACCGCCTGAAGAGCTTCCGGAGATAGTCGGTGAATGGGCCACAGAGAGGCTCGAGGCGGATGATGATATCGAGATGCCGGAGGTTGCGGTAAGGCCGGTCGGCGAGGCCACAGAGGTGGTGATGCCGGTCCGCGGAGAGCTGTGGAGCGATAGTGCGGCCACAAGTGCGGAGCAAGCGGCGGCAGTGCCGGGCGTCGTCAAGACGCAGGTCGCCAATGAGGAGCCTTATCCAGACGAGGTGGCGCGTGAGCCGCAAGTCGCGGGCGTACCGGTGCGACCGGCGACGGTGATGAGGGAACAGACGACGGAACCTGTCGCGGATCTGGAAGCGACGCGCTTGCACCGAGTGAGGCGTGATGGCGATGATCATGCCGAGGGGATGGTGCCGGAATACCTCGCACGAAGCCGGACGGTAAGGGAGCCGGAGCCTGAGCCGGCGGGGCCGGTGCGCGTAGAGGCAGAGGCCGGTGCGGTTGCGCCGGTGGAGCGGCGTAATGAGCCGGAGACTGAACCCCTCTCCCCCATCGCGAGCAGGCGTATGGCAGGTGCCGGGTGGGGTGAGTTGCCGGAGATGGCTGATACGGCGGTGTCGGGAGTCGCGGGGCAAATGAGCGGGCAGGAGCGGAGGAAGCTACAAGAGATCGAGGCGGCAGTGCAGCGGCAAAGGCAACGGGACCTGGCGGTGGAGGCGGGGAGGTAGGCTGGAGGTAGGTCGTGGCCGTTGGCAATGGCCGAAGCTCTCGATGTACAGAACTATGGCTTCGCGGATATTGGCCTGCGCCTCTTCCAGAGTGCGCCCCTGAGAGGTGAATTCAATTCGTGGCGGCAAGCTATGGAGCACCCGCCCTCCGACACGATGGGCACTTGGAAATTGGGGGGAGTCGCCCATTTATAGATTAGTCTGGGATACTCACAGATCGCAGAGGACGCAGACGAACTCCCCGTTGAGTTACTACTGCAAAATGGCCAACCAGTCGTGGCTCAATTGTGGGCAGGATTTGCTTGAGGCGAACTGCCTTTTCAGCTCCCACCTCTGTCTCAAGGCGCAAGAGCACAATACCTGTTGCCGCTCGGCGGAGTCGAAAGACCAATTCGCCGAAGTCTTTGTCATTGGTCAGCAATATGCGGCTGTCAGCCTCGGCTTGGCGGAGGACTTCGTCATCAGGTAGCCCACGCTCCATTTCCGTAATGAAAAGCACATCGTGGCCGGATTCGCGTAAGGCATCTACCACGGGCTGCTCAATGTTCTCGTCGGCCAGCCATTTCACGGGCTGGCTCCCGTCAAGAGTATCTCCTCTGAGCCTAGAGCATCAGAGGCATAGGCGAGTGCCGCCTGAATATCTTCGCGCACCAGCGACGGATAGTCGCCCAGAACAGCCTCTATACTCATATTATCCGCTAGCTTACCCAGGATATGCTCGACCGGGATGCGGGTACCGGCAATGACAGGCTTACCAAACATAATTTCGGGATCGACACTAATTCGCTGCCGCCAGTCTGTCATAGTGTTGCCTCCGGTTCGCGCATGAAGATGAGCATGTATTCCCTCATGCTCTCTCTGCCTTAGTAGCCCGTTCAGTTTACTATTCTGCGACAGGAGCCGTCAAGCGATGAGCCAACCCGAGATTATCCAACTAGGCACCCACCAAGGCATCACCGTAGCTGAGGATTTCAGCGACGCAAATGGGTATGTGAGCTTCGAGCGGGAGGGAGCGGAGATAGAGGGGTATGTGTATAAGGCAATCGGCCCGACTGTGGCGCTGGTGGGTGCGAGAGTGTACCTGGTAGCAGTGCTGGCAGACGGGGAGCCGGGCACAGAATATGTGCTGATGGTTGATGACGAGTACTGGGGCCGGAGGATCCAGCCGGCCGCTTTCCAGGGAGGCGCGTTCTCCGAGGAGTTCGTGATGGGCTACCGGCTGCAGGGGCGGATACTGGAGGCCGGTGAGCCGGTAGCGGATGCCAACGTGAGTCTGGAAGGCTATCTGGTACATGCCCCCGGGACGGCGGATGAGGAAACTGCGGTCTTCTGGGACAGCCTGGAATTCAATGAGCTCATCTATTCGCATGAGCTGGAGACATATGTGGAGGGGGCCCTGGTTTATGCGCCGCTGCGGACGGATGCGGAGGGGCGATTTGTCTTCATCGCACCGCGGGGTCACGGGGCCGTGTATCAGCGCGCCGGCGATTACCGGGATGAAACGCCGGAGACGATGGCAGAGGGCCTGCCGCGCCACCTGGATCGCGTGGAGGCGGCATACCTGGGGCGGAAGGTGAAGTTGGAGCAAGATGAGGAGGTGGCGCTGGATATTCTGGCGGGCACGCTGACGATTTCCGGCACAGTTGGGGCCTTGCTGCGTGTGGGTACGCTGGATGATGCGGGGCAGGTGTATACGGTGCCGGGGTCGGGTGAGGTGACTGTGAGCGGGTTGCCGGCAGGTGAACAGAGCATCGTGCAATTCAAGCGCAACGCGTGGGGAGAATGGGACGATTCGTGGGGTTGTGGCCGGGAACTGGTGGAGCTGAAGCTCGGTGAGACGAAAGCGGTGACGATGGCGGAAATGGAGTATTACGACCCGTGGGAGGATGTCGTAGCCGGGCGGGTCTATGAGCGGATGGGTGTGCCTGCCGGCGGAATTGACATCGTGGCGATAGACTGGGAGACGGCGGAGATCGTCGGCACAATCGCAACAACCGATGGTGACGGCTACTGGGAGGCGGAGCTACCGCCGGAGGGTTTCGGTGGGGACCCCTGGATTCATGACGACAACTGGGGGAGCGTCCCGATCATAGGCTTTCCGTACAGTGATGTGGTGCTGGGTGCGCGGGCGTATTCGTGCTTTTCGGAGCTGTTCAAGCCGGAGGCCTGGCGGACGCAGGATCGCGGGCATAAGAATTTCCAGTATGTGCAGGATGCCATAATCGTGCAGAGCCGCGAGACGGATGAGCTGTACGAAACGGAGGAAGCGGCGCACGGCGGCTGGCAGACTGTGGACAGCCTGCCGGCTTTCCAGTACGTCGAGGACCTCGGGGAGTTGTTGATAGGCGGCCCGCAGGAGCGAACCTACCGGTTGCTGGAGTTGCGAGCCGGCGCCGACGGTGAAGATAAGGTGCTGATAGCGGAGTTCACGCTACCGGGGCAGTCGTTTGAGGCCGGTGAGACGCTGGCGGGGCGCTACCGGGCGTCGGGGTACTATCCGGAGGTCAAGTTCCTCATCGGGGGCAAGATATCCGGCAATGTGGTCACCGTCAAGAGCTCATACACCCCGCAGGAACATATCAGCAGCCAGTATGCCGAGGCACTGCGTGTCGGCCTGGAGTTCGGCGAGCATAATGCGTATGTTGAGATGCGGCAGGAGTTGCCCGAAGCCGGCAGCGAGCCTGAGCGGGATGAGGAGCTGTTGGAGTTCATGGCCGGCATCGCGGACTTCATCTGCCCCTATTGCGGCGGGCCGGCGCATCGGGACCCGGATACTCCCGTCCATGCACGGGGTTTTTGCCTGCAATGTGCAAGCAAGTTCAGTAATGCGAGAGCCGTGGACTGCCGGACGTATTTCCTGAGTCCGACGCTGGCGGCGAGAACCGGCTACCATCTGCAGGGGCACCTGCTGCGGCGCAGTGGAGAAGCTCGCAGCTATGATGTGAGCTATCACTGGCGGCCGGACCTCTATGAGGAGACTGATGATTTCATCACCCAGTCGGGTATCGCTCAGTTGACCAACGCACCGCGCTGGGTGGCGAAACATGTGGATGAGATGGGCGATGGTAAGGGCTTCGGTCATTACGACGCAGCGAGCACGCCGCCGTACACGCCGGGGCATGATGTGGCGTATTTCGAGGGGCTGGAGGAAATCGAGCATGCTCCGGGCCTGACGCAGATGAAGTTGGTCTTAGCAGGCGATTACACGCTGACGGAGGATGTGGAGGTGAGCGTGGAATGTGTGCTGGAGGATGAGACTACGGAGACGGTGGGGGTAGTGCTTGAGGCAGGTCTGAAGGGGCCGACTGCTGAGGACCCGCTGGGCGATATTGTGCCGATCCGCTCAGTGGCGAAGCTGCGGGCGGAGAAGCTGAGCTCGCCATACCGGGGCGTCGGTCTGTATCAGGGCGTCAATGCTGTGAGTATCACTTCCGGCCCGCCGCCGGAGGACTTGCGCTTTGCCATCGTCAATGACAACCCGTGGCTGAGCAATGCGAACTCGATAACAGTGGAGGCAAACAGGCGGACACCGACGTTAGCGCAGTTGATTGTGCTGCTGACGGGGATCGAGCTGCTCGATGATGCAGTCGGGCAGATTTATCTTTTCTACACCAAGGACGGCGACATCCGGCTGACCCGGCGCAACGGCCTGTCAGGGCCCTGGGAAGACAGCGAGCAGCTCACCGCTGACGGTCAAAGCAGCGAGCCGAGTGCGGAGAAGGATGATAGCGGCCGGCTGGGATTGTGGCGCCAACGCGGCGCGGTGAGTGTGGGCTTCAGTTCGCGGGACGACGGGCGGAGTTGGGAGTAGGCGTCAAGGGCTAGTCTCAATGATGTGGTCAAGTTGCTGTATCAGTCTTGGTAGGTTGTTGGCGATAGTATCCCAGATGATGTCGGGGTCTATGAAGTCGTAGCCGTGGATAAGGTGATTACGCATACCGACAATGAGTGACCACGGAATGTCAGGATGATTAGCCCGAATGTGGCGGGGCACCTGGCTGGCGGCTTCTCCGATCAATTCGAGGAGACGGGTAAGTGCCAGGTAGAGCATTTCGTTTTGTTCAAGGTCGGATCTACCGTAGTCGGCAGCTATGGCCGTGGCACGACGGGCGTAGTCGCGCATATGCAGTAGTCTAACGAGCTGATTACGCTCGGACATACTCCAGTTGCGCCTCCTCCAGGACACGGCTACGGAAGTACTTACTGAGGGAGCGAGGTGTGCTGATTTGGACGGTACGCCCGCCGCAAAGCTCTGAGAGTTGCTCCTCCATGGCACAAAGCTCGAAGAGGCCGACGCGGGCGCCGGGAATGAACTCGACGAGTACATCAATGTCGCTGTCAGGGCCAAAATCGTCCCTGGTGAAGGAACCAAAGAACGACAGTTTCTCGACATGGTTGCGGCGACATAGCGCGCGCAGCTTCTCCTCGTCTATCTGAATGCCATGTCTGAACATGTCGTCCGCCCTCTCCTGTGCCGCACATTCCCTGTCCACGGCCTACTACCACTATTCTATGCGAGGTAGTCTGTGGAGGTCAACCGCAAAGTAGGCAACTGCGGAGAAGGATGATAGCGGTCGGCTGGGAGTGTGGCGCCAACGCGGCCTCGGCAGTGTGGGGTGCAGTTCGCGGGACGACGGGCGGAGTTGGGAGTAGTGTGGTGTTCCGCAAGTATATTGATTTATTGGAGCACCCTGGTGTTCCGCGACAATAACTTCGAACGGACTCGGGCTGGAAGCTGATAGCACGGGAGGACGCTGCACGCTGCGCGTGCTCCCGCGCTATCACCTGACCTGCGCGCGGCGCAGGTCAGGCCGAGCCACCCGTTTGGTGAGCTATTTGGACTATGTGAAGTTATCTCTGGGAGAGGACACTAGCAGGGTGTGATTTGCGGGTGTGGTGACGCTGATACGCAGGGAGGCTGTGTTTGATGAGTGTGAATCTGACGCATCCGCGACTTGCGGAGTATAACGGAATATGGTATCTGCTCGGGTATGGCGGGGGGATGCAGTACCTGATGAAGAGCGCCGACTGGGGGCACAACTGGCTGCCCTTCGCCGGCGGCGGCACACAAGCAGCCATCGGAGCATCTGACGATGATGCCGGCAGCATCATCAAGATGCACTCCCAGGGGGCACGTCTGGTGGTGGCGATCCCCAAGGACCCACACATTAATATATATGTAAGCAGCGATGACGGGGACACATGGGCGCTGGAAAGTACTGTAGTTGGCTGAGCAGGGGCTCAGCCAACTAATGCAGTTTGCTGCGCAAACTGCACGGTAAACTGCGGGGCAAACTGCGCCAGCGAGCCGGTCAGTCGCAGGTGTTGGCCGAGCAGGGGCTCAGCCAACTAATGCAGTTTGCTGCGCAAACTGCACGGTAAACTGCGGGGCAAACTGCGCCAGCGAGCCGATCAGTCGCAGATGTTGCGGGTCTCGGGCCGGACGTGATAGAGGGTCCATTCACCAGTCCAGTCCCTGGCTGAGAGGCGGCCGTCCTTGATTGAGGCAGCACCCTGGCCGAGGAAGCCGCTCTCGATTACCCAGGTCCCGGTGAGGGGATCGAAGGACCAGATGCCGCCGTCCGCTTGCTGTTCGTCCTGCCCGCATACCTTGGTGCATCCCTGATAGGTGCCATCGTTGGCGAATATGATGAAGACATATTCAAGCGGTGCAAGGTCTGCGAGAGTATATTCGTTGCCGTCGGGGGTCATGCCGCCGGAATACCACCATTGACCGAGGATTGCGTCGCGGCCCGGATCAGCGCGGTCACATGTGTTGGTGGTCTCGGCGCGATGGAAGTAGAGGTCCCAGAAGGTGCTGTAGTCTTTGACTTCGAAGCGGTCGTCCTGGACGCTCATGTGTTGGTCGCCGAGTAGGCCGCCTGTGGTGATGTACTGGCCGGTGGAGGGGTCGAATGTCCATGTGCCCTGCGCGTTAACATGTTCGGGCTGGTTGCAGTACTTGCTATATGAGGTGTAGGTACCGTTGGGGTTGAAGGTGACTTTTACGTACTGGAGGTAGATGAGATCGGCGAGGGTGTATTGCTTTCCGTTGCGGTCTTCACCGCCGTAGTACCACCAGTCGCCATTTATTGCCTGGCGGCCCGGGTCAGCGCGGTCGCATGCGTTGGTGGTCTCGGTGCGGATGTAATGGAGGATCCATTCGCCGGTGTAGTCGTGGGCTTCGAGGCGGTTGTCGGGGAGCAAGAGCACCTGCTCACCGAACATGCCGCTGGTGCTCCTGAACTGTTGGGTGGCAGCGTGGAATTCCCAGGTGCCCTCGTCGGAGACTTCCTCGGCTTCGCAGTACCTATAGGCCACGGTGTAGGTGCCGTCGGCCCGGAAGGTGATCTTGAGATACTGCAGGTATGGCAACTGCGCAAGCGTGTACTCCTGGCCTTCGTCATCTACGCCGCCTGAGTACCACCATACGCCGATGATCTCATCGCCGCTGAACGCGATCGCCAGTGTGCCTGAGGAGCCGTGACAGCCGGCGAGCAGCGGCAGTAGAGACGCCAGGATGAGGCCGACTGCTACGGCAAGCAAGACGTTTCCGTGTCGCATTTGGGGATTACCCTCCATTATTCTGATGTTCGCAGTTCGGGCCGGTTCACTATCCAGCCGGAGTGCTGCGGCGGGTAAGACGGTTATACCGCGCGGAGTATTCCCCGGCGAGCGTGGGGAGACCTGCCCGCGGGTGAAAAAAGTCCGGCGTCGGTGCATGGCATCAAGTGGGCGTAATAATGAGGAGGGCAGGGTGATGGGAAGGGATTCGGCGGGCGGGTGCGGAAGCTATCGCGCGCACCAGCCCGGGGAGTGGTCGCAGCTCTTCGGGAAATCCTGATGAAGCAGAGGAGACGCCATGCCGATAAAGATAGCCATCATCGGAGCCGGAAGCGTAGGTTTCACACGGAGGGGCGTGCGGGATGTGCTGTGCGTGCCGGAGTTGCAGGACACGCACTTTGCGTTCATGGATATCAATGAGCGCAGTGTCGAGGTGACCAAGCAACTGTGCCTGCGTGACATCGAAGCAGCCGGCCTGGACGCGACAGTGGCCGTGCATCAGGAGCAGCGCGAGGCACTGCAGGATGCCGATTATGCGTTTTCGTTCATTCGCGGGGGGGATCTCGAGGCGCTGAGGGCCGACACCGAGATTCCGCTGAAGTATGGCGTTGACCAGTGCATTGCCGATACGCTGGCGCCGGGCGGGATCATGTACGGGCAGCGGGCGATTCCGATCCTGCTGGGGATCTGCAAGGATATAAGCGAGGTCAGTCAGCCGGATTGCCTCTTCATCAGCCACTCGAACCCGATGGCGATGAATACCTGGGCGTGCAACAAGTATGGGTATGGTGTTAAGTTCGTGGGTCTGTGTCACGGCGTCGAGCACGGCTTCGGGCAGATATGTACGGCGCTGGGGCTGCCGCAGGAGGAAGTGAGCTACGTCTGCGCCGGCGTCAATCATCAGACCTGGTTCATCCGCGTGGAGCACAAGGGCCGCGATGTGACGGGTGAGATTCTGGAGGCGTTCGAGCGGCATCCGGCATATGCCAAGAATGAGAAGCTGCGGATAGATATGCTGCGGCGGTTCGGCTACTACAGCACGGAGAGTAACGGGCATTTGAGCGAGTACGTGCAGTGGTACCGGAAGCGGCCAATGGAGATGGCGCAGTGGAGCAACGCCGAGGAGAGCTGGTCCACGGGCGAGACCGGGGGCTACTTGCGGGCGATGCTGGAACGTGCCGACTGGTACGAGGAGGAAGTGCCGAAGTGGCTGGAGGGCCCGCCGCTGACGTTCAATCCGGAGGACCGCAGCCCGGAACATACCTCGTTTATTATCGAGTCCATCGAGACCGGGCGGATCTATCGCGGGCACTTCAATGTCATCAACAACGGTGCGATCAAGAACCTCCCGGAGGACTGCTGTGTGGAGGTGCCGGGATTCGTGGACCGCAATGGGATCAACCCGATTACCGTAGGCGAGCTACCGATGGGCTGTGCGGCAGTGTGCAGCCAGACAGTCCACACGCAGCGGCTGAGTATGGAGGCGGCCGTGCATGGGAATGATATGTGGCTGCGGCAGGCGATGATGATGGACCCGCTGACGGGGGCGGTCTGTACGCCGCCGGAGATCTGGCAGATGACCGATGAGCTGCTGGTGGCCCACGAGCAGTGGCTGCCGCAGTATGATGACAGCGTGTTTGCTGCGGCGGAGCAGCGGCTGGCCGAGGAGTATATCGAGCCGGGCGGTCCGGAAGCGCCTGCCATCATCCCGCCCAGAAGCCCTGAGGAGATGCGGAAGGCACGCGAGGATGCGACCAAGCACGTCGGGGAGGAATAGGGGTAGCATATTCTCCGGCCGCTAATGGAGGAGTGTACTGCAGACCGTCCGGAGGGCGGTCTGTAGTCATTTGTGGCGGCGGCGGAGTGGAAAAGGAGGAAAAGGGCGATGGGCAGACCGAAGGACGAATGGGGCTGGCCGGATGTGCGGACTGGCGAGTGCGCGGCTTCCTCTGGTAGAATGGACCGGCACGAAGAGCCGGAAGATGACGCTATGGCCGAGTTGGCAGCGTGGGACCCGATGGGGCGGCGGGCGAGGCGTGACGAGGGCTTTGGAGACGATGGCCTGCTCCCCGCGACGCTTACCGATGCTGACGTGGGGGTGAATGTCATGCGGGGCAGCCGACACGCCGGGGAGGACATCGGGGGTCAGGGGCCGCTTACCGACGCTGATGTCGGTGTGAATGTGTATCGGAGGAGCCGAGGCGACGAAGGCGGCATCTCGGAATACGTTGTGCGAGGGTCAAGCGTTGGGGATGAATGGCTGGAAGCGCTGATGCGGGAGGATTACGGTGTGGCGGAGGAGGAAGGCGTGCAGGTGGCGCTTGACTGGAAGAGAATCCCAAAGCTGCCAGTATGGGCAAAGTGGGGTGCAGGGGGTGCTGCTTGCAGCGCATTGACTGCGTATTTGACAGGGGTCGTCCGCGCCTATCTGGCGGCGAAGCCAGACATAGACATGGCCAAGCTGGCAGGAGTCTGCGTGGCGAACGAAGACGAGGTTGCAGCGGCCGGAGGTGCAGTAGTGATAATCAACGACGCTCGGTTTGGGCAAGTGCAATGCAAGCTTGATGAAACCACCGGGCACATGTACGTTCTAGACCCGCAGAGGGGAGAATGGCGAAAGGTAATGATGCATTGAGTAGGCGCAAATTAAGGTTAGGTCTCTACAGCGTTTCGGCGGTGGCAATAGCTTCGCTGGGAGTTATCCTGTGCCTGCGTTCACCTGCGGCACTGGATTTCGCTCACGATCTAGAGTTCGATGGAGGGGCAGTAGAAGTGGCCAATGCGCTGCGATGGGCGGTCATAGCTGTCGCAAGTGATACTCAGCAGGCTACGGATGCCTATGAGCAACTAAAGTTCGGTATAGGATACAGGCTGCGCTACTCAGACGAGGAGTGTTTTCGGTACAGTTGGCGCTATGTGGCACATGAGGCGCGTCGGGGTGCCGAAGGGGACCTAGAGCATGCCGCGGTGGGTTGCAGCCAGGCGCTGCTCGAGCGCAATTACCCCAAGGCCATTTGGTTCATTACACGGATACAGGAGCGCTGGCCGCGACTGAGGCAGTGTAATCGCCTGAATTCACAACTGATAACCTGCTATGGCTGCCTTGGATACTATGAGCAGGTGATAGCCGTGTTTGAGAGGCACGTCACCGCCGCTGGTCAGTCTGACTTCACCGCGATGTGGCATGTGGACAAGGCTTACAGGAAGCTTGGTCGTGAAGAGCAAGGGAAATCGCTCATAGGAAACATGATGGAGCAGGATACAGTACTGGGAGCGGGAATCAGAGAATACTACAGGGCGAAGAAAGAGCAGTCGAGGTAGAGGGAGGAGCGCACAGGGAGCCAAGGCATACAGGGCTTTGCTAGTGAGCATTGCAGGCAACTCGCGCTACTCGAACGCGTACCTGCGGTCGGTCGCGTGGGAATACGTTGAGTATCAGGCGGAACGCGATGTGCATGGCTCGCCGGGCCGCGCGGCGGTGATGGGCCCTCGTCTGTTCATGTTGCTCCGAAACGACGGCGGCGTTCCTTTATTGGCGCTGTCGCAGGTGTGGGTGGCGCTGAAGGCGCGGCAGATAGGGATGGCGAACAAGACATTACCGCACAGCGCCAACAGCATCACGACAAGTGATCAAAGGAGTTGACATACGGAGGGCGCAAAACGTTTTCATCATGCCTGTCGTCCTGGAAGCGTGGGTATGGAAATCTCTTGGCCGGCAAAGAGAGTCGGAGGTGGCGCGCTATGAACGTGCTTATCATCATGACGGATGAGCAGGATGGGCGGCGGCTGGGCTGCATGGGTTGGCCGCAGGTGCAGACGCCGAATCTCGATGCGCTCGCACAACGGGGCGTGGTATTTGAGAACTGCTACTGCGACAGCCCGCTGTGCGTGCCCTCGCGGGGCAGCTTCGTCACCGGACGGCGGGTGTCGGAGATTCACTGCTGGGATAACGCCGCACCGTTCGCTGATGAGTGGCAGACATGGGGCCACCGGCTGAGCGAGCAGGGGGTCGAGGTGGTCACGTTCGGGAAGCTGGATTTCGTGTGCCCGTGCGGCGACCACGGTTTCACGCGGACCTTCCAGCCCGGCTATCGGCCCTATGGCGATGTCTATGGTCTGCTGCGGGACCCGGTGCAGCAGCGCGCCGGAGCGAGCCGGCGGCTGGAGAGGGCCGGGCCCAAGGAGGACTGCACACCGTTTGATGATGCGGTACAGGAAAAGGCGCTGGCCTGGCTGCGATCCGAGGAGCCCCACAATGGCAAGCCGTGGCTGCTGTATGTGGGCTACATCAAGCCGCATTTCCCCCACTACGCGCCACCGGAGTTTTATGACCGCTATGACCCCGCTGAAGTTGAGCTGCCGTCGGTGACGGCAGAGCACCTTGAGAATCTCAACCAGCTCAATAAGGACCTGCGGTACCATTTTGAGGTCGAAGAGCTGCCGAGCGAGGAGACGTGGGTGCGCAATGTAATCGGGTACCATGCGCTCATCAGCTACATTGACCATAACGTCGGCGAACTGCTGGATACGCTGGCGGCGCAGGGCCTTGCGGATGATACGCTGGTGATCTTCGGGTCGGATCACGGGGAGATGCTGGGGGCGCACGGGATGTGGTGGAAATGCGCGCCGTATGAGCCGTCGGTACGGGTGCCGCTGATTATAGCCGGAGCGGGGATCAAGCCCGGGAAGCGGATCAGCGGGCCGGTGCAGAATGTGGACCTCTTCCCCACTCTGGTTGAGGCGGCAGGCTGCGAACTGGCTGAGAGCGATGCGAGCCTCGCGGGCGAGAGTCTGCTGCCGGCGGCGTCCGGTCAGGATGGGCAGCACCGCGATTACGTGATGACGCAGTACCATGGGCATGGCGTCAGTAACGGGTGGTTCGCGCTGCGACGGGGTGACTACAAGTATATTCATTACCATGGGCACGGGGTGGAGTTGTATAATGTGGCCACGGACCCCGAGGAGCTGCAGGACCTGGCGGGGATGGTCGAGCAGCAGGAACGCGTCCGGGAATTCGAGGCGCTGCTAGAGGGGTTGGTTGACCCGGCAGAGGTGAATGCGAATGCGAAGGCCGACCAGGCGGCGCGGCTGAAATGGATAGAGCAGAACATGCCGAGAGAAGAGTTTGAGAAGAAGCTTGCAGGGGAGTGAAGTGCCACCATGTCAGAGCGACCTAACATCCTGTTGATTATGACGGACCAGCAGCGGGGCGACTGCCTGAGTATTGAGGACCATCCGGTGCTGCTGACCCCGAATATGGACGGCATCGCAGGTAGCGGAGTGCGGTTCACACGCTGCTATACCACCTGCCCGACATGTATTGCGGCGCGTCGCTCGCTGCTGTCGGGGCAATATCCCGACACCCATGGCATGGTCGGATATCGCGACGGAGTGGAGTGGGATGCGCCGCCGACTTTGCCGGGAGTACTCCGTGAGGCCGGTTATCATACGTATCTGGTGGGCCGTAGCATGCACCAGCATCCGGCGCGGAAACGTTACGGTTTCGATCACATGGTGCTGCACGGGTGGGACAGCGACTACGGCGAATGGTTGCGGCGCAATTCCGTTGAGACCGCCGGCGGGACCTACGGCACCGGCGTGATGCACAACGACTGGACGGCCCACCCCTGGCATCTGGAGGAAGCTCTGCACCCGACTAACTGGACGGTAAATGAGGCGCTGGAGTTTTTGCAGAAACGTGACCCCTCCGGCCCGTTCTTTTTGGCCGTCTCGTTTTTGGCTCCGCATCCGCCGCTGACTCCGCCGGCGTTTTACATGGAGCGGTATTTGCGGATGGAGCCGGTTGCGCCGTTCATGGGAGACTGGGCGAGTCCACCGCCCAACGGAGGCCGGGGCCTGGATATCGGCGGCAGGCAGGTAGACCTGCAAGGTGAAGCTCTGCGCTCCGCCCGGGCCGGATATTACGGACTCATCAACCATATAGATGACCAGATCCGCAGGCTTCTGAGTCCGGTCAATGGCATCTTTCCCCGCACCGACAACAATACCATCGTGCTCTATACCAGCGACCACGGCGAGATGCTGGGCGACCACTACATGTGGCACAAGCTGCAGGGCTATGAGCCTGCGGCGCGTATTCCGCTGCTGATACGGGCTCCGGAGCGGTATGGGCTGCAGACGGGGCGGGTTGTCAGTGAGCCGGTATCTCTGGAAGATGTGATGCCGACTCTGCTGGAAATGGCGGGGGTGAAGATACCGGAAACGGTGGAGGGCCGCTCGCTACTGCCGCTGCTGCGGGGAGAGAACCCGTCCTGGCGCGATTACCTGCACATCCAACATGCGCCGCTGCATCATACCCTCACCGATGGTCGGCAAAAGTATATCTGGTTCGTGGCAGACGGTCGCGAGCAGTTCTTCAATCTGGAGGAGGACCCCCACGAGTGCCATGACCTGGCGGGTGCTGCGGAGTTTGCGGAAGTCATCGGAAAATGGCGGCAGGTGTTGATAGAGAAGCTCGCGGATCGTCCGGAGGGCTTTTCCGACGGCCGGCGGCTGATTCCAGCGAGGCCGTT
>CAZCJS010000035.1:0-21014 GCA_964498775.1 uncultured Armatimonadia bacterium | reverse complement strand
GCAGTTGATGTCCGACCCGGTACGCGAGACGGCGGACTGTGGGGCAGACCTTAAATACTCTGACGCGGCCCCACCGCGAACGAAGAACTGCATTCTATCCGACAAGTCGGCCTTCGCGAAGCTACGGTATCCGGACCCGACTGCAGGGCGAATGGGAGATAGAGTTGCAGGCGCGCGGTACTTTGCCGACCGGGCTGGTGACGACTACCCGATAATGGGTTGGATCGAAGGGCCGATTGCGGAAGCTGTAGACATGCGGGCCATGACTGTATTCATGATGGATCTTCTGGATGACATCGGGTT
Source organism: uncultured Armatimonadia bacterium (assembly GCA_964498775.1). Taxonomy (GTDB): domain Bacteria; phylum Armatimonadota; class Zipacnadia; order Zipacnadales; family UBA11051; genus UBA11051. The sequence continues at coordinate 20,711 of CAZCJS010000035.1, read as the reverse complement.
TGCTCGTGATTTGATGGACTGGATCGTCCTACTGGAGATAGATTTCGCGCGGGCCCAGATCGAGGCAGGTTGCCACATGATAGGAATTGGAGATGCGGCGGCTTCGCTGATTTCCGCGGAGCTGTATGAGGCCGAGGTACTGCCCCGGGAGCAGAGCATGGTAGCGGCCATACAGGAGGCGGGAGCGATAGCGCGGCTGCATATCTGCGGGGATACGAACCATATTCTGGGCGCAATGGCGGAGACCGGATGCGAGATCATTGACCTCGATCACCTGGTAAAGATGGAGCATGCGCGGGAGGAGATGGGGCCGGAGCCGGTGCTGCTGGGGAACTTCGATCCGGTGAGCGTGCTGTATGCCGGCACCCCGGAGCAGGTGTGTGAGGCTTGCCGGCAGTGTCACCAATGGGCCGGGAAGCGCTACATCGTCGGCTCGGGGTGTGAGACGCCGCCGGACACCCCCGAAGATAACATCCGCGCAATGATGCGGTATGCGCAGGACGCGCAGTTGTGAGGGAAGGCAGGCAAGGTCGGGGGCGTTTCGTATGGCAACGCCGCCCAACCGGTTTGTTCCCCGCTGAGAAACCTCCTGTACCTCAACAAGCAGTGGCGCAAATCACCGAGCGCTGAGTCTGAGCTGGCAGGCCTTGAGACAGGGCTCCAGGATCATCGTGAAATGCTTCTGGATGGGGTCCTTGTCGCGGTAGGCTTGGGCCAGAAGCTCGGGGGTTATAGCGGTCTCAGGTGGCATGATGTCTGTCGTTTGGCCGCCCCACATCGGCCCCTCTCTGCCCACCATCGCGTAGCGCTTCGCCCACTCACAACGGACACGATCCCATCCGGCCAGTTCGGCGCTGAAGCCGTCGCTGCTGATGGGTATGGTAGCATCGACGAGAGCCTTGACAGGGCAAGCGGACAGGCAGGCCCGGTCGCAATCAGCGCAGGGAGCGGGGGTTGCAAGATGTTTATCGGTTGGCAAATCGGCGTCGGTCACGATGGCGATGAAACGCTGCGTCACGCCGAATTGCGGCGTTATGGGAGCACCGTGAATTCCGATATGAGCAAGGCCGGCTGCTGCTGCTGTGAAACGATTCGCCAGAGCGTCCGGCTGAAAGCCGCGTGGATTGGCGACAAGTGTGCCACTGTCTGAGAGGTCTTGTGAAACCACCGCGCGGCAGCCGAGGCGGACGAGCATCCTGGCAACCGAAACGCCGATGTAACGAAGCCAGCGGTTGGCCTGATAGACGGCGTAGCTGTATGGGCCTACCGCATCGGTGGGTGGTTCGGCGGCGTTGAGTATGTTGAGGAAGGGGAAATGGTAGCCAATGGTGAGAACTGCTCGCGCGCCGGGGAGGAGTTCATCTGCGGTGCGGATGTGGCGCTTCTCACAGCGGTCAATAACAGGCTTGACGGCGCCGTGGTAGCCGCCGGTGTCGCGAACTGTCCACTGCATGTCGGCCTCGTTAACGTGTTGGCGATAGTCGGTGGCGAGTGCTGAAACGAAACCGGGAGCCGCGACACCAAAGAGATCAGCGCCGAGCTTACGGGCATGGGCATCGAGGAGCAAGCGGAGATCGGAGGCGGGGACGGAGCGCACCGTGTCGGGGATGGGGAAGAGATGAGTGGCAGGGCGAAGAGGCGCACTGGTGAGCACACAGCCAAACGTGAGGGAGCCATCGAAACCCTCAACAACGGGGCCTGTATTCTGGCTGGAGTCTTGCGCGAGGCCAGATGCGGGAATGATCTTCGCGTCGGCGAGGTGCCCGCCGGGCATGGCGGAATAGCCGCGAGCCTCCAGGTACTGGCAGAGCTCAAGCTGGGCGAAGCCGGACCATTCGCCGACAGTCTGGGCGACGACGGGCTGAGGCCGTGACCGTAGTTGGGTGGCCGCGGGGTCTTCCATGGATGGTGGATAGTGGTGCGCGAAGGCGATGAGAGTCCGGCCGTCAGGGAGTTCGCCGCGCAGGTCGAAGCCGCGCTGGAGAGCTGTCTGGCGATCCACAATGGCGAGCATGTCAACTTCGCGCTCGATGAGGCGCTTGATGACATTGAGGGTAACGGTGCGGTCGGGGCGCGTTGGGACGTCGTTGAGTTGCTGCGCAAGCGGGCGCTCGTCCATGAAGGGTCTCCGCCGGCGCCACGTCGTGGTGTAGTCGGGGTCCTTGAGGCGGAGATGGGCCGGCAAGCAGTAGCGGAGGCATGAGCCCATGGCGCCACCGCGTCGCCCGGCGATCTCGAGGTTTTCCAGAATGGCCTGCTCGCCAATCTGCTCTGGGATTTCGGTGTCCAGGTCGAGGCCGAAATGTTCAGCCCAGGAGCACCGCCACTTGTTCTTGTTGCAGTAGGAGAACTCCTTCCATTCCATGTGGATCACGTGCTTGGGCCCGGTCTCCTTGTTGAAGACGTCCATGGGGCAATGGCGGATGCACTCGCCACACATGTCGCAGAGTGGCTCGCCATCGTAGAGCGGATCGGGGATGAGAGGCGCGTCAGTGACAAGGCAGCAGAAGCGCTGGCGTGGGCCGTACTCGGGGGTGAGGAGAAGGCCGTTGTACCCGATTTCGCCGAGGCCGGCGGCAGCGGCGGCGTGGATGTCCGAGAGGTCGGGAGCAAAGGACTCCTCGACATTCTTGTAGGGCCGGAATCGCCAGACGTTGGTGGCAGGGATGGCGACGACCCGGTGGCCCAAGTCCTCGAGCTTACGGGCGATCTGGAAGGAGATGCACTCGATTTTGGTGTTCATCACGCCCTGGACGAAGTACGGCCCCATCTTCTGAGGATGCTCGTTGCCGCCAATCTCGATGGCGGCGTCGGGATGATGGATGGCAACCACCAGAACACAGGTGGCGCCGGGCAGGTGGCCTTGCGGGGACATCTCGATGGGGGCCTCGGCGTAGCGAGCGGCGGAGGCAATGCCGACGAGGTCAGCGCCAAGGCTCACGGCCAGGGACTTCATTTGAGTGGTGAAAAGCTGGTCAGTCATTATGTGCACCCTTCCGTGTGGCAGATGCGCCATCTGGTCATTTTGGTGGTGAGTATTCGCGGCGAGGTGAGCGAGCACCTTCGGTGGAGACAGAAGGTTTGCGAGGTTGTATAGGGAAGGAAACGGGAGAAGCGAGTGACAATATGAAGGTGTGAGAGGAGAATATGGATATGCTTCCGAAAGAGCGAGTGGCGGCCGTATTCGAGCATCAGCCAACAGACAAGATACCGATCTACCAGGCGGGGTTCAGCTCGGATGTGGCGTCTTACGTACTGGGGCGCGAAGCATACACCGGAGGCGGCATACAGCAGTTTCGGGAGGCACAGGCGCTGTGGGAAGGCGGCGTCGGTGGTGAGGCCCAGGCGGAGTTCGTAGAGCGGACCTTTGAGGATGCTTCTGAGCTTTGTGAGAAGCTAAACCTGGATATGGTGCGGACGATTTATTGGCGCAAGCCGCTACGGCCAAGCATAAAAATAGATGAGAATACCTTCATTTACGGGGACGCGGACAAAGGGGAGGACTGGGAGGTGTGGCATTTCGACCCGCCGACGGAGACGTACGGGAGGGTTGACGGGAAAGCAAAGCCTGAGCCGACTCCTGCACAACTCGCCGAGGAGGCGGAGCGGGCGGCGGAAGCTGCAGAAGAGTACGAGCCGACACCGGATGACCTATCGCCTGACGTGCACTGGTCAATCGAGCGCTTCGGGGACACTCACGCCATGTATGGAGGGGGTGTGGGTAGTGTGGGAATATGCATACCCAGGGAGCGGGTGTGGCTGGAGGCGACCGTGCTATATCCGGAGATCGTTGGCAGATACCTCGACGCTGCAGCAATCCGTGGGCCGAAGAATGCCAGACTGGCTGCCCAACTGGGCATTCCTTACTGCTTTGGCGGCGGCGACTTCGCCGGCACACGAGGACCGCTGTATTCGCCGAAGGTGTTCCATGATTTGATGCTGCCACGTCTTAAGATCATTACCGAAGGTTGCGAGAAAGCCGGCACATACCACCTCTTTGCCAGTGACGGCGACCTGTGGCCGATTGCCCATGATCTCTTTGGCGAAGCCCGCACGCATGGTTTCTATGAAGTGGACCGCACGTTCATGGACCTGCGGCAGCTCAGGGACAGATTCCCGCATTTAAGGATGCTCGGCGGCATTAGAAGCGAGGTCCTGCACGTTGGGACGGTGGAGGATGTCGCAGAGGAGACACGCACTGCGCTAGAGACCGCCCATGAGATAGGCGGCTGCATCATCGGCTGTAGCAACCAGATAGTGGCCGGCACGCCGGAGGAGAACTTCTGGGCCATGATGGAGATATTGGAGGAAGAGAGGTAGTTCAACGGGCTTCGTGATGATATTGCGTTAGGATAGAAAGGACTTCGGGGCTTGGGGGAGAATGGAAGAGTGTTGATGATTTTGCTCTGCGAAGAGAGGGAGTAATATGGCAAATGGAATGAAGCTTGTTAGTCCGGAGATTGTGCCACCGCTGGACCCGGAGTTCAAGCCTGCAGTATTGGCATGTCACGCTTTTGCGGATGAGGTGCAAGCTTCCGGCAAAGGAGCCCCTCTGGCGATCGCGCTGGAGCGTGAAGAGGGCACTGTGACGAGGTATGAAACGGAGGTGTTTGGGCCGGAGGCACGGCGCGAGGCCGCGAATAATCAGTATGCCGAGCGGCTCGTGAAGTTCCTGCTGTGGCAGCGCGGCGGCTGGAAGATAACAATCGGCGGATGTCCCGATATCGCGGTGACCATCAAGGAGGCGTATGGTCCCGGGGGTATTCGCGAGTTTGACGCCGATTTGATGGCAGGTGTCTACGAGCGGCCCTTCACCGTGGAGAGCTGCGAGCTTGAGGAGATGCCCGAGGCGTCAGAGGGAGCCAGAGCTATCGGTGGGCACCTCGAAGGTTGTCGCGTCGGCTTCGACCTCGGAGCAAGTGACCGCAAGGCCAGTGCAGTTATTGACGGTGAAGTGGTCTTTAGCGAGGAGGTTGAGTGGGCCCCCAAGACACAGAGCGACCCGCAGTATCACTGGGACGGGGTGATGGACTCGATCCGGCGGGCGGCGGAGCATCTACCGCGAGTGGATGCGATAGGCGGAAGTGCGGCGGGCATATATGTCAACAACCGCGCGCTGGTAGCGTCACTGTTTCGCGGCATTCCGGAGCAAGAATTCGATACGAAGATTAAGGGCATGTTCATCAAGATCGGCCAGGAGTGGAATGCGCCCCTGGTTGTTGTCAATGACGGGGATGTCACGGCACTGGCGGGGGGAATGGAGCTTGAAGATGTCGGTATCCTGGGGATAGCGATGGGGTCGAGTGAGGCCGGTGGGTATCTCGATATGAATGGGCATATCAACGGCTGGCTGAATGAGTTGGCGTTCTGCCCGGTGGACTACAACCCGAATGCGGCTGTTGATGAATGGTCGCAGGACTATGGCGTTGGTGCCAAGTACTTCAACCAGCAGGGCGTCGCGCGACTTGCGCCGGTGGCCGGCATCGGTGCGGCCGATGGTATCGAAGAAGGAATGGGCGAGCCGGAGATACTGAAAGTGGTGCAGGAGTTGCTTGCCAGTGGCGACGAGCGAGCCGAGAAGATACTCGCCACGATCGGCGTGTGGCTGGGTTACGCAATCGCGCATTATGCAGATTTCTACGACATGAAGCATGTGCTGATACTGGGCCGAGTGACGTCGGGCAGAGGCGCAGAAATCATGATGCGCGAGGCGGAGAGAGTACTGCGCCATGAGTTCCCGCTCCTGGCGGAACGTATCGGGTTACATACTCCCGATGAGGCGAGCAAGCGGGTAGGTCAGGCTATAGCAGCGGCAAGCTTGCCGGAAATATAGACGAGCAGGCAGATTTAGAGTTTTAGAAAGAAGGAGTGGAAATATGAAGCTACATCAAGCTGGGGCGGAAATATTTGTGCCGGATGGAATGCCTGAAGAAGAGGCGCTGGCACGGACTACCCACATGGCGATCGGCTGCCACCAGGATGATATCGAGATAATGGCCTATGACGGGGTGCTCAAGTGCTTCGGTGAGGCGGACAAGTGGCTGTGCGGAGTGACCGTGACCAACGGCAGTGGCAGCCCGCGTGATGATCTGTATGCCGACTACAGCGATGAGCAGATGATGGAGGTGCGGAGACAGGAGCAGAAGAAGGCCGCGTACGTGGGGGAATATACAGCGCAGGTGCTACTGGATTTCTCCAGCAGCCAGGTCAAGGAGACGGACAAGGAGGTCGTTATGGAGGACCTGAAGGCGCTGATTATTGCGGCCCGGCCCGGGGTCATCTATACGCACAACCTAGCGGACAAGCATGATACGCACGTCGGCGTCACGTTGCGAGTGATCCAGGCGTTGCGCGAGCTACCGGCGGAATTGCACCCGCAGGCGCTCTATGGGTGTGAGGTGTGGCGCGACCTGGACTGGATGGTGGATGATGAGCAAGATGCTGAAGCCAAGTACAAGATCGCATTTGACGTAGATGCGCATCCGAATCTAGCCGCAGCCCTGCTGGGTGTTTTCGACTCACAGGACTGCGGCGGCAAGCGCTATGATCTGGCGTCACTGGGGCGGCGAGTGGCCCATGCGACGTACTACGCCAGCCATGAGGTGGACGTGACCCAGGCGATGATATTCGCCATGAACCTGACGCCGCTGATCCAGGATGTGAGCCTGGGTATCGGCGCATATATTGATGAGCAGATCAATCGCTTTGCCGCGGATGTCAGCGAGCGCATAGCGAAATTCGAGTGAAGGCGAAATGTGGAGTTGATGTGCAGAAAGCGCAAAGGAACTGTATGGTGTAGTCTCAGTTTGCTCAATTCCACGGTGGATATATGAAGCGAACGTTTGACTGAGGGAGTGATGATGGCGGAGACGACACTCACGTTCATAGGGACCGGGCATTGCCAGCCGGCTCCGGATAACGACACGGCCTCATTCGTACTGAATGGGCATTGTCTCATTGACTGCGGATGGAACGCAGCAATCACGATGACGCGGTACGGCTATGCGCCGCTGGACATTGACCGCGTGCTGATAACGCACTGCCACCAGGATCACTACATGGGTCTGGCGGGTGTGCTTTTCCTGCGGCATCTCCGCGAGAACACAGTGGATCACCTCGAGCAAATGGAGATCATCGGACCTGCGGAAGACATCGGGCGGGTAGTGGAACTGGCACGTGCGTACATACAGGTCGAAACGTTCGAGCGGCTCGCAAATGCAAGGCCGGAAGTGGTTGCGCTTGAGCCGGGGGAGACAGTCGCGGTGGGGGAGTTGACGATAGGGACTGCTCCCACGGAGCACTCCGTACAGGGGCTTGCCTACCGGATTCGTGACGAGCGCACGGGAGTCGAACTGGGGTTCTCCGGTGATACGACGTACTTACCGGAGCTGGCGGAGCATTTTCGCGGGGTTGATGTGCTGATGTATGAGGCTTCATGGGGTGTTGAGGACCCCGAGCTAGGCACTGAAGCGGGACACTCAGGAGTACGACAGTCGGCGACAATCGCTCGCGATGCCGAGGTCGGGAAGCTATATTTGGTGCATACGAACCGGGGCCAGGAAGCGGAGATTGTCGCCGCCGCGCGGGAGATATTCCCGGAAGCGTATATGCCGCAGCCGGGATTGACGCTGCGCATGTAGTGCCGACGAATGGGGCAGAGCAAAGAGCAGGAGCGCAGGTTCGGACCAGGCGTGCGATGTATTGCTGCCTCAGCGGCTTATAGGTTTAGAATCCGCTGGGCGTTGGAGCAGGTTATCTTGTCGAACGCCTGCTGGGAGAGCTTGGCCTCGGCGAGACCATCCCTGAGAAACTTGAGGAGACCCTCGTCGAAAAAGGCAAATGCTTTTTTCGGAGAGCAGATGTCGGTTCCGTAACAGAGCTGGTCCTGAAATTCCTCGAGGAACCAGTAGCCGAAATCGGGGTCGCGGCTGATGGCGTTGAAACCGCTGCCTGCCGAGAGGTCGCCATAGACGGTTGGGTACTTGCGGATGAGCTCGACACAACGCCCCCCTTCGGTGACTGGCCCCTTCGGGTAGCTGCCCCAGTTCTCCTCATTGACATCTCCGCTGACGTGTGACCACCACGCCTGCGAATGGCAGAGCCAAGTGAGGTCGGGGTGCTTCTGGATCTGCTGCTCGAAGCGCGGGAGGCCGAGGTCGTCCACCAGGCCATAAGTGCCCCCCTGTCTGGTAGCAACATGAAACGTGAGCACGAGTCCCGTCTTTTCAGCGTGATCGAAGAGGTTCTCCACAAGCGGATCGTCGAAGTAGAGATTCGCGCAGACCTCCCCGATGCCCCGACAGCCCAGATCCTTATACCACGACATCATGTAGCTAAGGTCGGCATCCGGAGTTCTGAAGCACTGCCTCGGGTCAATGTTGCAGAAGGGGATGAAGCGGTCCGGGTAATCCTCCCAGATGCCGATGACTTCCTCGTTGGACTGGATCATGTGTACATTCTCGGGGTTGGTACAGGGCAGGAGCACAGCCTTATCTACGCCGCCATGGTCATAAGCCTCGATTAGCTCCCAGGGCGTGGCGAACCAGGTGTCACTATGCGGAGCGGGCATGTTGCGCTTCGGCTGACTGTGTACGTGAATGTCAATGATCATGTGGAATGCCTCCGTGGGATGCTTTTTCCTACATGTGCTAGGCACCGACGGCTGTGTGGTTAGAGCTTGAGAATGCGGCGGGCGTTTTGGCGCGCGATCTTGTCGAAGACTTCCTGAGATATGTTGCCCTCAGCCAGGGCCTGTTTCATAAAGTTAGCCAGGTTGATGAGCACGCTATCACGCCCGCGGGGCGAACAGATGTCCGTACCGAAGCAGAGCTGATCCTGGAACTCGTTGAGGAACCAGTGGCCGAATTCCGGGTCGCGGCTGACGGCATTGAAGCCACTGCCGGCGGAAAGGTCTCCGATGACAGTCGGGTACTTGCGCATCAATTCCACGACACGACCGCCTGTGGTCACGCGCCCTTTCGGATATGTACCCCAGTTGTCCACGTTGACATCCCCGCTAATGTGTGACCACCAGGCCTGGGAATGACACAGCCAGACAAGATCGGGGAATTTGCGTATCGCTTCCTCGAAGCGAGGGAGACCGAAATCATCTATGAGACCGTAGGTTCTCCCCTCACGGGTGGCGACATGAAAGCAGATAGGCATGTCGAGGGCCTCGGCATGTTTGAAGAGGTTCTCAACACGCGGATCGTCCCAGTAGAGGTTACAGCAGACTTCGCCGATGCCCCGGCAGCCGTGATCCCTGTACCAGCGCATGTAGTAAGAGAGGTCTTCGTCCGGATTGTTGGTCCACAGGCGCGGGTCAATGTTGCAGAAGGGGATGAAGCGGTCTGGGTAGCGCTCCGCGATGGCGAGGATCTCTTCATTGGACTGGACACACCAGATGCCCTCAGGGTTGGCGTTGGGGAGCAGTACCGCTCGCTCTATGCCGACGGTATCATACATCTCAATGAGCTGCTCCGGGGTGGCGAGAGTCTGCTCGCTGCCGGGGATGTTGATGCTGGGCATTGAGGTTGTGTGGACGTGGATATCTATGAACATGACAGGACTCCGTGGCTAGGACAGGCTACTCGTCCAGGCCGAGCAATCGGATGGCATTCTTCCGAGCGATCTTGTCGAATACCTGCTGCGATATCTTGCCTTCGGCCAGAGCCTGTTTCATGAAATTGGCGAGGTTGATAAGGACATCCGCGCGGTTCTTGGGGGCGCAGACATCAGTGCCGAAGCAGAGCCGGTCCTGAAACTCGGCCATGAAGGCATAACCGAACTCCGGGTCGCGGCTAACCGCATTATAGCCGCTGCCGGCCGACAGATCGCCGATGACGTTGGGGTAGCGCCGCATCAGCTCGACCACGCGCCCGCCTTCAACGACCGGCCCCTTGGGATAGCCACCACGAGTCTCCTCCGTGACGTCACCGCTGATGTGTGACCACCAGGCTTGTGAATGGCACAGCCAGACGAGGTCCGGGTGCCTCTGAATCTCGGCCTCAAAGCGAGGCATGCCGAGGTCGTCAATGATACCGTAGGTATTTCCCTGGCGTGTCGCTACGTGGAAGTCGAGCAACATGCCGGTCCTCTCCGCATGGTGGAAGAGGTTGTCCATGAGCGGGTCATCGAAGTAGAGATTGGCGCAGACTTCGCCGATGCCCGGGCAGCCCTGTTCCTTGTAGTACTCCATAAGATATCCGAGGTCGGCGTCGGGGGAGTTGGCGACCATCCGCGGATCAATGTTGCAAAAAGCAATGAAGCGATCGGGGTACTGCCGCGCGACGGCGATAGCTTCTTCATTGCTCTGGCTGCGGTGAGCGCACTCAGGGTTGACACCGGGGAGGATCACGGCCTTTTCGATGCCGACTTCATCGTACATCTCGATGAGTTGCTCGGGCGTGGCGTAGGTCTGGTCGGTGCCGTAGCGGTTGGCACCGGTCTGGGCAACCGTATGTACGTGGATGTCTATGAACATGGGTTGGCTCCCTTTTCGTGCTCAGTCATCGAGTTTCAGCAGACGCTGGGCGTTCTGGTGGCTGATCTTGTCGAAGACCTCCTGGGAGAGCTTGCCGGCGGCGAGGCCTTCTTCCATGAAGTTCTTCAGATTAATGAGGACATTGTCCTTGTTTGCGGGGCGGCAGACATCGGTGCCGAAGAGAAGCTGGTCCTGAAACTCCGTCATGAATGCGTAACCCCAATCGGGATCCCGACTGACGGCGTTGAAGCCGCTGCCTGCCGAAAGGTCGCCGTTAAGGTTGGGGTACTTGTGCAGAAGCTCCGGGATGCGGCCGCCTTCAGTAACCGGACCCTTCGGGTAGCCGCCCCAGGTCTCCTCGGTGACGTCGCCACTGACATACGACCACCAGGGGTTGCTGTGGGCGAGGAAGGTCAGGCTGGGATGGGTCTTGACTTGCACTTCGAAACGCGGCAGACTGAAATCGTCAATCAGACCGTAAGTGTTGCCCTCCTGGGTGGCGACGTGGAAGAGGAGTGGCATCTGGCATTTCTCCGCATGGTCGCATAGGTTCGTCACGCGCGGGTCATCCCACCAGAGGTTGGCAGTCATCTCGCCGATGCCCTTGCAGCCCTTGTCCTTGTAGTGGTTAATCGGGTAGGACAGATCGGCTTCCGGCGAGTTTCGCATCAGCCGTGGGTCAATGTTGCAGAAGGGAATGAAGCGATCGGGGTACTTGTCCGCGATCATAAGAATGTCTTCATTGCTCTGGGTGAGGAAGTTACATTCGGGAATGACCAGCGGGAGCATGACACCGCGGTCAATGCCCACTTCGTCGTACATCTCGATGAATTGCTCGGGTGAAGCCGGCCCGTCAGAATCCCGCTGCCAGCCTATGTCTGAGATCATCGCGATGTGAATGTGACAATCAATGAACATGGTGTTCCTCCTGTTGTTCGTCGCATGATCGCGGCACTGTGTGCATTGGGGCATTGTGGCTTGCAGCCCAGGCCCTGCTAGAGCCCGAGAACGCGTTGTGCATTCTTGTACGTGACCTTGTCAAATACCTCCTGCGATATCCTGCCCGCCGTGAGGCCTTCTTCCAGGAAGGTCTTAAGCTGGATGAGCAGATCATTCTTCTGCTCGCGCTTGTAGCAGTCAGTGCCGAACAGCAGGCGGTCCTGAAACTCGCTGAGGAAGGCATAGCCGAAATCGGGATCACGGCTGACGGCGTTGTAGCCACTGCCTGCGGAGAGGTCGCCCATCCAGTTCGGATACCGCTGCAGCAACTCGGGGATGCGTCCACCCTCGACGACCGGGCCGTCCGGATAGCCGCCCCAGTTATCCTGATTGACATCGGCGCTGATATGAGACCAAAACGGCTGCGAGTGAGCGAGGAAAACGAGGTCCGGGAACTCCTGGAGCGTCTTCTCGAGGCGGGGGAGACCCAGCTCGTCTATGAAGCCGTAGCAGCCACCCTCCCGAGCCGCGACATGGAAGGTCAGCGGAAGCCCACAACTCTCGGCGTGTCTGAAAAGGCCCCAACAACGCGGATCATCGAACCACAGGTTGGCGGTAATCTCACCGATGCCACGGCAGCCTTTGTCGCGGTAGTGGTTGATTACGTATGAGAAGTCGGTGTCGGGAGAGTTGTATCCGAGGCGCGGATCAATGCCACAAAAGGGAATCAGACGGTCGGGATAGAGCGCGGCACACTGCAGGATGTCCTCATTCGATTGCACACAGGCGCGCGGCTCGGGCTGCGCTGCCGGCATAATGACGCCCATGTCAATGCCCGCATAGTCGTAAATCTCCACAAGCTCATCTGGTGTACCGATACCTTTTTCGGAGAGCGGGCGCACGTCTCTGGGGTAGATCGTCGTGTGAGCATGGATGTCTATGAGCACGAAACTGTCCTCCTGTGTAGTATTTAGTCAGGGATACTTCCACGCCGGCGAGGTAATTCCTCCAACCTGTTGCGGCAAAGTGGGTGCGATGCCGGCAAGTTGAGCTCCCCAAGAGAGGCTCTTACTCCCGGCTCGCATGGGAAGGGCCCGCTTCGTGTTTCGAGGCGGGCCCTCTGTCAATCAGCGAAAGGACGCTGCGAACGACGACGGCGGGCCTAGTACACGTGGTCAGCCTTGCCGAACATCGTGGGCAGCTCCCAGTACTCGCCATCGTTGGCGACCCAGTTGGCGGCGGCCTCGATCATCTCGTCTACGCCGTCGCGGTAGGGGCCAAAGCTCTCGACGCAGTAGCTATCGTTGGCGATCAGCGCCGTGTCGGCCTTCTCGCCTACGAACACCGGGGCCTTGCCAAGGAATCCGCCAAGCTTGTTGCAGATCTCCTCAACTGAAGTCACGGGGCCGGCGACGTTGAGTAGGGTGAATGGGTTCGAGGCGACCTCGAAGCCGCGCAGGGCACGGTCAATCGCGTCTCGCTGCGAGAGCAGGTTCACGTATGGCATTTCCAGAGAAATGCTCTCGCCCGACTGGATCATTCTGGCCAGGTCCACGAGCACACCGTAGCCCAGATGCTGTGCGTACATCAGCCGGTAGTGGGTGATCTTCTGGCTCTTGTGGCCGCTGGCGGAGGTGTTGAAGGCCGTCTCGCGGGCCACGATGGAATAGCCGTAGATGCCGACGGGGCTGAGTGTGGTATCTTCAGTGGCGCCGCCCAGCGCGGGGTCGGTGTGCGGATAGGGATTGCCTGAGGAGAAGTTGACGATGGTGGAGGTGGAATACTTGACGGCTACCTTCGCCGGCACGATCGAGTTCAGCAGGATGGCCTTGCCCGGGTCACCTGATGAGCCGAACTTGAAGCCGAGCATATAGACCATGTTCTTCGTGACCGGCAATGCGGCGAGTTCCTCATCATCGGCCAGGTCACCGGCGTAGCACTCGCAACCCCAGTTCTCGAAGTGCTCACGGGCGTGCTTGGCGTAGTCGGTGATGAAAAGCCCCGCGACCATGATCTTGCGGTCGGTTACGCCGGCCTGCTTATCGGCTGAAACGAGCGTCTGCACGAGTTCGGGGCCGACCTTGCCGTCCCCGCCGATGACCATGATATCACCGTCGAGGTTGGCCATCATCTCGACAAGGCCGTCAGTGGGCTCCGCCATGAACTCCCTGAGTTGGGTGGGGTCTGTAACGTCGAGAATGCTGCTCATGTCTTATGTCCTTTCGTCCTGTTGAGGTATGGCAAGTTACAGATGCGGCTACCGCTAATCATTGGACGTACAGTATACCGTTTGTGTGGCTACTTATCAAGTACCGATAGCCGGCTCCGGCCAATGGGCTATTGTGGCGGCTTGCAGACCCGGCAGGGCCGGTAGCCCGCCTTGCGAGCCGCGGCGGCGCTGTCAAACCATATCGCGTTCTGGGGGCTGATTTTCTGCGCCCACCTGCAGGTTGGGTAGTGGTAGATGTGGGAGTGGTTGTTACCGAGGTACTTGCCAACTGAACGCAAGACTGTGTTGTTTCCCGCATGGTCAGCCCCCCAAAGCCCTTTGCCGCCTTCACGAGCGCTGCGCTGAATGCAACCGAACATGTCTGCGTAGCGGACATTCGGCGGATACGTGGACGTCTGGGCGTAGCCCTCGGCGAGCAGCGCGGCGTTGACGAATACTTCGCCCACATGGACGTATGCCAGCAAGCGTTGATACCGGTCGCGCTTCTCGACATCATACTCCAGCGTCACCCGACGGCCTTCGACCAGCTTCCTGTTGGCTGCGCTTGCCGCATGGCCGAAGGCCTGGACGGGCTTGTGGGGATGCTTTGTCTCGGGCGTCCATGCCGATGTAGCGCACCTTCTCGCCATTATCGAGCTGGATGGTGTCGCCGTCAACGGCTCTCACGCACTTAGCCTCAACTGTGACCGGCGCGAAGCTGCTGAGTGTCCTGATGCGCGACTGCTTCCAGAACCGAAGCCCGGGCAAAGCATTGAAATGGACAGGCCCGCCTGTCACCTGCATGGTGATCGTCTGAGTCTGCGAGTGCCATGTGAGCGGCGCAGATAGGGCATTCGCAAAGCGGCGCAAAGGTATGAACTTCAGCCCCTCGATGGCGAAGGGCGGGGGGGTGTCTGTTATCTTGACGCGAAGTGCCTCAGGGAACAGGTCCACCGGAGCAAACGAGAGACCGCCGGCGAGCAGACATGGGATCGTTTCGCCCCCGGCCATAGATGGTGCCAGAGGAAGGTGAGCAACCACAATAAGCAGAACTATCGTCGCGGTGCGAGTAAGACGCATGGGCATCCCCTGACTGGTCTGGTGGTTGTCCGCAACTATCTTAGCATAGTCCTGCCGGCACCCACAAACGAATCACATGCCCGGGTGAAGGGCACCAATCTGACGAACACGAGAGGTGAGCATTGTGAAGGTCGGGTATGGCGAAGTTGACATAACTCCGGAGTTGGGGATTCCGTGCGCACTGGGAGTGGATGATGAATGCGAGGAGATATTTGACCCGATTTCGGTCATCGCCGTCGCCATCGGCTACGGGGACGAGACAGTGCTTCTGACCGCGGCGGACTTGATAGGTCTGGACCGGCCGGAGACCCTCGAGTTGCGAAGCCTTGTCTCCGAGGCGACCGGCGTCCCCGCCGACCATGTAGTCATCCACTGCACCCACACTCATGAAGCGCCCTCCACGCGCATCAAGTACGGTGAGTACTTGCTCGAAAAGGGTCTGACTGCCTACGATCCGGCGTACTGGGAGCGCCTCCAGCAAGCGTGGGTCGAGGCCGCCCGGGCGGCCACCGCCGATATGGCGCCGGCGACCGCGGCCTGGGGCATGGCGAAGGCGGACAGAGTCTCCTCGAATCGTCGCGTGACGGAGCCTGACGGCGATATTACGCTGCGCTCCAGCCGGGCCGCCGACACTGCAGGCCGCTATCCTGAGGGTAACATAGACCCCTTCGTGCGGGTTTTGCGACTCGATAGGGAAGAGGGCCCCCCCGTCGCCCTGATCACCTATTGTTGTCATCCTTCTGTCGCCGGCGGCGATGAGCGCCCGTACATCACTGCTGACATCTGTGGAGTAGTCCGGGACGTACTACGCGATACGAACGGGTGTTCGGGTATTTATATGACGGGCGTTTGTGGCAATACCAATCCCGGCAAGTACGCCGGCCTCAAGAGCCGCAAGCAGGATGTCATGACTCTGGGCTACCGTTTGGCCGACGCTGCTCAGAAAGCCTACGAAATCGCCGAGCCGCTCGTTGATAATCGAGTATATTGGGGGTATCGCACAGTGCAACTGGAGTTGCGCGAGGACTTCGAGACCGCAGAGGAGCTTGAGACTGAGGTGGAAAAACTGGTTGCGGAGCACAAAGAGCTTAATGCTCGCGGCGAGAAGGTTCCTGGCGGTAAGTTCCGTAGACCGCTCAATCGCTACCTGGCCGCCACTTACGCTCACGACCGCAAACTGACGACCGAAGTCTGTGCGCTGCGTATCGGCGATAAGGGCCTGGTTTTCTATCCGGCCGAGTGCTTTCTGGAGCTTGCGTACTGCCTGTACGCAGAGTACGGCGAGGAGAACATCGCCACCATCGAGAACTGCGATAACACGCCGGCGTACATACTGCCCCCGGAGGCGTATGCTGGTGGCTACGAAAACTCGGCGTGCCGCACAGCGCCGACGGCTTTCGGGACGTTGGTGGGTGCGGCGCTGGAACTGCTGGCCGAGACAGGACTTGAGCGATAGGGCAAGGCGCACGATGCCTCCGAAACTCAGGGGCGCAGTTTGCGTGGCAGGCACTCAGATGATTATAAGACAAGTTATGTTAACAACGATGGGGCTATACCGTATCGTCCCCGAGCACCGCTCTCTTCTCTGCAATCCTCCACTCGAGATCATCCAACTGCTCAAACAGCGCCACAGACAATGAATGAGCAGGCAAACGCGATCTCTTCCCGCAAGCGTGCCCTGGCGTCCGAAGCATGGTGGGTTTTCTGTGTTGAGGCCTCCGTGCGCCCGCACTACTGCCCGAACAACTCCCGCAGATACGCGAGGTTGTGCCGCGAGCTCTCCCGTGGGTCCAGCGACGTATAGTCCAGGTCGGTGACGATCCAGTCCGCCACACCCCCTGACAGCAGCATCTCTGCTAGAGGTGCGAAATCAACCTTGCCGCGTCCCAACTCGATGAACCGGCGATCGTCGTCGAGGTCCTTGAAATGAATATACTGGATCCGCTGCAGGTGCTTCTCAAAGGTCGCGGGGATGTCAAAATCGCCAAGCGCCAACTGCGCGGTATCAGGAGTAAACTTGATGATGTCCGGGTCGGTCGCCGCCATGAGGGCTTCGAATTCGCCGGCATATTCGAATAACGTACCCCAATGCTGATGCCATGTGCAGGTGAGGCCTGCATCCACAATCCTCTGCCCCACCTCGTTGACGTGTGCTGCGATACTATCTATAGTAGTACTGTTGCGCTCAAGCTCTCTTGAGCCACCGTCGAACATGATGTAATCCGTCCGGACGGCAAGCGCAAACTCGATGCTGCGGTCCACAGTATCGTTCCATGTGCCGATTTGCTCTTCGCTGCTGAAGCTGCAGGGGCAATAGAGACCTGATATCTGGAGACCCAGTCCGTCGAGGTAGTCTCGGTAGGCAATAGAGTCGGCGTAGGCGTCTTCAAGTCGAGAGGGCGACCACTCGAATCCAAGCCAGCCGGTCTCGGCTATGTCCTGGAGGGCTTCCGCAACTTCGACGTCGTGTTGCACGTACGTCGCGGGATGATATCCAAGTCTGAGCAATTAAATCTCCACCTTTTCGCCCGGCTGGAGAACCGCAGCAGTGATGCCTATGCGGTCAAGCTGGGCGCTAAATTCCTCGGCGTCCTGTGCGATGACATCGAAGGCGCTGAAGTGCATTGGTATGACCATATCGGCTTTGAGCATTTGGGCGGCGATCAGGGCATCATGCGGCCCCATGGTGAAATTATCCCCGATTGGCAGGATTGCAGCAGCAATATCGTTTAGTTTCCCGATGAGTTCCATATCTCCGAAGAGCCCCGTATCACCGGAATAGTAAACAGTGACTTTGTCCATCGTGACGAGGAAGCCGCAGGGAGGGCCGGTGTACTCGATGAGGTCGTCGGTAATGACTGCGGAGCCGTGGAATGCCTGGGTTAGTTTTACCCGCCCGAAGTCGAGTGTGGCTCCCCCACCGATGTGCATAGGCAGCGTCTCGCAGCCATGGCGGGCACAGTACATCGCCAGTTCGTAAGGCGCCACGATCGGGACACCGAGACGTTTGGCGATGGGAATAGCATCCCCGAGATGGTCCGAATGGCCGTGGCTGACCAAAATGGCGTCCACATCTATTTCGTCGGGGGTTGCTGCGGCCTCAGGATTCTCGCTGAGCCAGGGGTCGAAGATGATGCTGTGGGTGTCACCTGAGAGGGTGAAGCAGGCGTGTCCGAGAGCAGTAATCGTAGGCATGTTCATCACTTCCTTTGTAGTTTGTCGGTCGCCGGAAGAGCTACTCGCTTTCCGGGTTGAAGATAGTGTCGTATTCAGCCCGCAACGCGCTCTGCTTCTGTAGGTAGCCTTCCCAGCCGTCTTGGGCAAATAACAGATTTAGCTCCGACAGAGACACCCAGCCTTCCGCGGGGCCGACGTCCGGTCGTGTGGAATAGGAGCCCAGCAGGTCAGACAGCGCCTGCTGGCCCTCCTGAGACAACATATATTCGACGAAGAGCTTCCCCGCGTTGGGGTGCGGCGCGGCGCGGAGAATACCTACAGGACCGAGACAGACAGGGACGCCGTCTTGTGGCCACACTGCGCGGATGGGGAGGCCTTTCAATATAGAGTACTGATAAACCTTATAGCCGAGAACGCCGCCGGCGATGAGCACATCCTCGCGCAGGAGCGCCTGTAACATGCGGTCGCCGGACTTGTAGATGACGGGGCCCTGGCGGGCGAGCTGCTCCCAGAATGAGACACCATGCTTTTCGCGGAGGAAATAGTACTGGGCATACGCCGAGCCTGCCGTTTGGGCATCTTTGACAACAATCTTATCGGCCCACCGCTCGTCCAGCAGGTCACGCCATGTTTTTGGAGTCTCGTCTTCTGAAAGCTTTTCGGTATTGTATGCCAGGCAGACGGTCACCAGTCGCGCGCTGGTCCAGTAACCCGGGTCTTTGTACTGCGGCGGAATCACCTTACTCTCGCGGGGCTCGTAGTTGTACAGCTCCCCGCGCTTACGCAATGAGATGAAGATGGCTGGGTCCAGCACGTGGATGACGTCTGCAACCGTCTGGCCGGACTTGAGTTCGGCCTCGACGCGACTGATGATGTCAAATGTTCCCTGGCGGGTAATCCGGACCTTGACAGAATCGTGCTTCTCCTCAAAAAGCCTGGCGAAGGTCTCGGCGTGGCTCTGAGGCATGGATGTATACCAGTTGACTTCGGCTTCGCTGCGTGCAGCCATCAGGATTTCTTCATGAGTAATGGCTCTCGGGCCGCCGGCGTTCTCGTCGGTGATGGTGATGACAATCTCCTCATTGTCTGACGATCGTGGGCAGCCGGTCAGGAGTGCCCCGACCAGCACGAAGAGACAGGCGCACGCTAGGGCCACCGAAGTCGTCGTCCATCGGCTATTCATAACATGTCCACCCGGCGATATCTATTCATCGGTTGACTCCGCAATCCGGCGGACGGCCTCATCTTGGGGCAGTCCGAGCACCTCATAGAAGTGACCGCCGGCAATAGGTTTCGCGTTGATGTGCTCCTCAACCTCCGCGTACGCCTGAGCAGTGGCAAAAAAAGGCGGGCTGAGAGTTGCCTCTCCGACAACCGAGGTCAGTTCCGCCAGCGCCTCCTCGACAGCTGCATCGGGCATGTAGTCAAGCAACAGAAAAGCCGTGGGCGGTCTCGTAGCATCGCCGGCGGCGCGCTGTATCTCCACGATGTCAAGCCCTGCTAGGCAAGCGCGAAGGACATCATCGCGTTCAGGCCCAGCGGTGCCCCATCCAGTGATTATCCGGCCGGTCCCGTAGTCATGGAGCTGACCCTCGTGTTCGCCCGTGGCAGCAATGAATGTATTGAGCAGCGAGCCGCCATTGTCTTCCGTTTGTTCTGCGGTCTTGCCATGGTCTGTTAGCTGTAAGGCGAGCAGCACTGGCGGCAGCGGCCCGGCTGGCGCACGGTACTCGCAACTGTCGCCAATCGTCCCTCGGAGAATAGCAGCCCGGAGCATCTCAGCGGTCTGAAGATCCGTGACGATCCGGGCCATTGAGTCGCTGAGGCGGTGGACTTCATCCTTGCCCTGGGAGATTAGCGGCACGCTCAGTTCGCCGGCGGCAATCCGCCCTGCCGCGAGACTGAGGCGCTCGAGTGGCCGCGTCAAATGACCCACGAAATACATCGTGACGAGAATGCCGAGTATCATTAGCAGAACAGCCAGAGTGAAGTAGCGCACCGTGATTTCGGAGGCGGCGTGACGGGCGATGCTCTTACGACACCCCATTTTCAACACCTGCGGATAGCCTTCGAGTTCGGCGGTGAGCGGGATGATGTCATGCTCGGCTTTGAACCCACCGTTGGCGATCAGGTCAAGTAGCTGGTTACCGAGCAGGTAATAATCGGGGTTCGCGTGCTTGCCTTCAGCGGTTAGTGCGCGGATGTCAGCGTCTGCGGCATGTGCGATCACCCGCCCGCTGCCATCAAGTATGAGCGCGTAAACGATCTCCACCGAGTAGATGCGCCCCTGCATCTTGTGGTTGACGAGTTTGCGGACAAGCTGGCGGTAGTTGACATTCTCAGGTGCCGGCCGGAGCGTCTGGTATTGCAGCAGCATATAGGCGGTCTCGCCCATGCCGGCACGGACCTGGTCGTTGATTACACGGTTAGTGTGACGGATCGCCAGCCAGGTGCCGGACATGACGGTGACGATGATGGCACCGGCCACGAGCGCGACGATCTTGTTCTTCAGACTCGCCGCCCAGGGCTTGGTCCGGGATGTCTGCGCCTCCTCAGCGACCTGTTCTCTAATCTCAACGGCTTGCTGGCGAGCAGTCCTCATGACAATGAGATAAGCGCCGAAAACGAGTACGGCGATGCCGGAGATGTGGTATGCGTTCAGCGCCTCGTCAAGCACAAACCAGCAGACTATGGTGGTCACTATGGCGCCCAGCAGCTTGAGGGTTACTGCGACATGCGCGGGGATATCTGCAAGTCCTCGGTAGTACAACACCATGGAGAGACTTGTACTAACGCCGGCGAGCACGAGCAGCAAGGTCCAGG
>CAZCJS010000034.1:4881-21397 GCA_964498775.1 uncultured Armatimonadia bacterium | reverse complement strand
ACGATGAAGCTGGTGTCAAATACCTCCTCACACGGCCCGCACATCCCCTTCTTCTTCCAGTCCGGTCTGGTCAGCGGTCTGATACCGTCATGCCGCAGCGCGTTGCCCAGATCGAAGCGCAGCCGCCCTTCATGCGCGAAGGCCCTGCAGTCGCCGGCGCCAATCTTGATCCGGTAGCTTTCCTTGATCGGCAGCGGCGAGCCGGCCAGGTCAATACTCATCACCCCGACATTCTGCGAGTCCACCCGCAGGTCCACCCCGTCCGGCCCATCGCCATCCGGATACGCCTCTACATCCATCGTCGCCGGTTTGCCCCACTCGAAGAACTCCTCTATCGTGGCCCAGAACGCCGTCCCGTATTCCAGGCTGTAGGTTTTGTGTCCAATGCGCTTCGGCTTCAGGTCGAGTGTGTGCCGCATCTGCCAGGCATACGCCTTCTCATACGGTTCCGTCTCGAAGTAGATGAAATGGCTGGCGTCTGCGTACTCGTAGTATTCGAGATTCTCCGCCAGGCCCAGCTCCTGCGCCTTCTGCACCATGATCCGCGATTGTTCCGACGGAATCAGGTGGTCGTTCTCCCCGTGCTGGACGAAGAACCGCTGGGCGCGGAGCGACTCCGCCAGGTGCCAGGGGTTATCCCACTCGACCATCCACTGCTTGAAGGGCGCCATCTTCTCCTGCTCCCAGCCCCACCAGCGATACATGTCGGTCTGGCCGGATATCGGGGTGACGGCCGCGAAGACCCCCGGATGTCTGAGCGCTATCGTCCACGCGCCCATTGCCCCCATTGAGACGCCGGTCAGATAGATCCGCCGGGGGTCAACATTGTAGAGCTTCTTGACCTCCTCGAGGCTTGCGAACACATCCACCTCGCCGACGCCCTGGAAATCAGTATTGCGCCGGGCATACGGCGTCAGCATCATACAGCCGTACTTGCCCGCAATCTGCAGCACCTCCTCCGGCAGCACCCACGGGTCGAGGATGCTTGTCGTCGGCACATACCCATGCAGAAACACTATCAGCGGCGTTGCCTTCTCCGCATCGTAAGCAGGCGGCAGGTAGAGGTGGTACGGCTGTGCGGTGCGGTCGTTGTCCGTGATGTAAGCCAGTTCGGTCACGGCCCCCGTTTTGCCTGAGCGGGGCTTACCTGCCGCTAAATCGGCAAGCGCCTGCAGCCCTGCGGCCACGCACTGGTTTACGTTCGGCGGGGGCAGGTAGTATGGCACGACTCCGCCCGCTACCACAGCCTCTGCCTTGCGCAATTGCAGTCGCGCGTAGGGGTAGTTGGTGGCATAAGCCGGCGCAGCGTGGTCCCAGTCCTGTGCCTCGACCTCCGCGAGTCGCTGCCGCAATTCATCTAGCTCCTGCCCCTTGCAGCCCACAGCCGCGCCCACAAGTAGCAATAGTACCATGCCGTACATGCCGCATTTTGCGGAATACACCTTTCACCTCCGCTGAATGTGCCAAAAGCCCATAGTGTTTATTTCGCCATCCACCGGCCCAATCCTTGCCCTGCTCCGTAACAAAACGCCCCGCCATAGTGACGGGGCGCTCTCGCTGCGCTGACTGCTGAACTCGACATTCCTCAGAACGCCATCGTGAAGCTCGCAGCAAACATATCGTCCGGATCCAGCGCCGAGGCCACTGCCAGGGACACCGGGCCCAACGTTCCGCTGACCCCCCATGTGAAGTCACCATCTCGGAAGCCGCCTCGCAGCGCCCAGTGCTTTGACAGCACCTTCTCGAGGCCCACATGGAAGGTCGCACCGGTATCATTCGTCGAGGTCAGGTTGTGGAGATCGGCCGCAAACGTCCAGCCCCGCTCCGGGTCCGTTGCCGCCAGACCGATATGCAGGCTCGGGTCAACTTTTACACGTGTTCCCAGGTCCGCGAGGTTGAAATCGGGGGAGGTCACATTTCGCAGCGCGGCTCCAAAGACCAGGTTGTCCTCCGCCCGGTAGCGAATTCCCACGTCCCCGGTGAGCGTGTTGTCATCATCCGTATCGTCGCTGGTCTCCACGATCGTGCCATTGCTGTGGAAGCTCTTCGAAATATCCGTCCGCGTCAGGGCCGCCTGTTTGACCGCCACTCCGACTTGCGTCCGCCTGTTGATCTGCCAGCCGTAGCCGATGCCCACTGCACCGAAGCTGTGAACACGGGCTTCGGCATTCACCTGTGTCGCTGCCAGTCCGCCTGGCGCGTCCAGCCGTCCCAGACCCGAGCTTTGTACATAACCGCCCAACGCCACTTGATCGTACGCCAGCCCCGTCATTAGCGAGAGCTGCAGCTCAATCGGGGTCCCACCCGTCTTGACGGCGACATTGCGCAGGTAGTTGAAATCTACCGCACTGATGGTCTCCGTATCATGCAGATCAATGATGTCGGCGACTTCACCAAAATCATCTATCACATCAATGTTGTCAACAGCGCCGCCGATACTGATAACGTGAAATTTGAGACCGTTACTTGCCGCCAGACCTGCCGGGTTCCAATACAATGCCGTCACATCGTCTGCAACGGCCACCGCAGCATCTCCCATCCCCATCGCCCGCATCCCGATGCCGAGCGAGGTGTTGGACAGGGACCGGTCGGCAAAGTCCGCGTGTGCCGCTCCTGCCACCGTGCAGATTACGACTATCAGACAAAGCAGCTTGGTATGCTGGTGCATTCCGTCTCCCTCCCTTTCTTCTTACAGCAGGTCCGCATTGAACGTTCCGTACACCTGGAAACCGGTGATGTCAACATCAATCGTGTCCGAGATACTCTCGGCGACCACGTAAACCGTAAATGTGCCCTCATACTCCTCCAATTCAGCCTTTACTTGCTCGATGTTCTCGATCAGTGCCTCATCCCGCCGCACTTCCGTCTCGCCCTCAGGCAATGTCAGCGTATGGACGAGCGTTGCCTCGCTCTCCAGATCGTCCGGCTGCAACGCCGGGTTGTCACTGATATACACCTTCAGGTCAACCGGCGCTTGCGAGTTGTTCGTACTGGTGTAGGAGATCTCGACCTTCTCTACAGTTTTGATCTTGTCAGCTTCATCTTCCCACGTGTCTGACCGCACTGGCTTGGTGTCGAACCCATCATTTCCCAGCTTGAATTCCTGCGGCTCGGTGCGTGCTGCTATGTTGATGTCCTTGGCCTTGTCATACGCGGCACAGCCGGCCATCACCATCACCGCCATCATGACCAGCACCGTTACAGCTATGGCATACCTCTGCATGGTCTCCCTCCCGTCTGCTGGTATTCATCCATCTAAGCTATAGCTCTGCTGCTCTATCAAGTGTACTGCACTATAGGCTGGTTGACAAGTTATCCTGCACGATTCTCCAACCTTTATGCCTCACTGCAGAACCCCAATTATGAGTGTCACATCTACCGGATACCGCCCCGCTCGCGAGCTATACACAGTCAGACCTCGCGGTGTTCTCTCGCGTGGCACTGAGAACCTCACCTTCACCCGCTTGCTTTCTGTACTCGCCACTTCCTGGATCCTGCCTAGCGGCACCTCGACATAGACAAGCTCCCCATACCTTCCCCAGAACCCTCGCATATGTGACAATGCACCCCGCGAATCGGCATACTGGTCACCTATCATCTGCGAATGTACATGGGCCCCGTTCATGTACACCTCCAGGTACGACGGCCGGCCCTTCGGCTCCGTCTGCCTGGCATCCTGCAGCTTCGAGGACAGTTCCGCAATCAGCCTGATACTCCGCGCCTGCCTCAACTCCATTCCCTCCGGCAGCGCAAAGACATAGTCAAAATGGCCCGCCTCAATCCCCCCCAGCAGGTGAATCTGACTCCCTACCAGGCCTCGCTCCATCTCCGCCTCATGCCACTCCGAGGAGTGCTCCTGCTCCCCGGCCAGCTTCCGCAGTACTACTGTCCCATCTGCAAGCTCCTCGACGGCCGGCAGCCGTCCCGTGCATACCTCCAGGTACTTGAAGTCTGCAAACCTCCCCTCCACTGTCGCCTCCAGCTTTAACAGACACGGCCTCTCCGGCAGCGCCGCCTCATTCACGCACTTGGCAGCCCGTACCGTCCCCGGCTCGCCTTCTCTGTTCTCATCCCATTCTATCCGCCACGCCGGCAGGTCCTTAATGTCCTGCCCAAGCGAATCAACTCCGCTCACACGTATCTCCACATCTGCACCGGCCACAGCGGAATTGGGCGTACGAACTAGAAACGCCGCCAAGTCCGGCCTACTGCCGGGTTCATGCGTCTCACCGGGCGGCCCCTCGAAGGCAAAGTACGGATCGGCCTGCAGGTCCGCAATATCGTAGCCGAACTCCTTGGCGGAGCCGTCGTAGTTGTAAACCCCGTTGCGTTCCCACTCGATGTCATGTAACTGCGTATAGATGTACCCGCATATCTTCTCTTCCCGCCGCAGCAGATCGGTCAGGAACTTGAAGCACCAGGAAACATCCTTATCCCCCATGCGCGCCGAGATGCCGCCATACTCCGAATTCAGCAGCGGCTGAGCATCCTGCGCGTGCCCCGGTACGAAGTTGAAATCCGACCCCGGGTAGCTCTTCTCCACTACCTCGGAAATATGCTTCTCCGCCCACTCGTAGTCATTGATGTAGAAGTGCCAGGAGTTGAGGTCGGTCGCGACATGGTCATGCAAACACGCGGAGTTATCCTCAATCAGCCGCGAGCCATCCAGCTCCTTAGCCAGCCCGTACATCTGCTCCACCCAGGCCTGCCGGTCAGCCGCTTCCTGATCCCCGTACTCCTCCCCACCCAGTCCCCACGTTTCATTGAACAAGCACCACGAGATGATGCTCGGATGGTTATAGTCGCGTGCTACTGCCCCCCGTAGCATCTCTTCATGCCGCCTGCGGGATAGCTCGCAGTAGCTGCCCATGCCGAAGTTTGGGAGATCGCACTGCAGGATGATTCCTAGCCTGTCCGCCCAGTAGAGGTAGCGCGGGTCCTCAAGCTTCACATGCACGCGCAGGAAGTTGAAGCCCGCCGCCTGTGCCTGCTGCAGATGTTCCCTGATCGCCTCATCCGACACGTAGCTGGACACGCCCCACGGGTTGAATGACTGATCCAGCGCTCCTTTCAGATATGTCGGCTTCCCGTTGAGAGTTACATAGTTTGGCCCATTCTCATATAGCGGCTTCACTCCCACGTCCCGCATTCCGAAGTAGCTGTGAACCACATCAATTGCTTCATTACCGACGCGCAGTTCCGCCGTCACATCATAGAGATGCGGCTCTTCAGGCGTCCACAGTCTCAACGCCTGCGCAAAGTCCACCACTCCCTCGAAGCCGCCCTGACCATCGCCTGCCGGTACTGCCTCTGCAACAGTCGTGCCATCCGCATCAGTAATGATGAGCTTGACACCGGCCTCCGGAGATACATTCCGGCATACAACCTCGGCCAGCACGGTTCCCTCGCCGGCATTAGGTGTCAGGCGCACCTGTGCGATGTATGCTTGCGGTCGCCGCGCCAGCCATACTGACTGCCAGATACCGGACGTCGGCGTGTACCAGTTCGGCGTCTGTTTCCCCAACGGCTTGCGCTCATCGTCCTGCGGGTCATGCACGCGACAGGTTACGGTGTTCTGACCCGCGACCAGATAATCGGTGATATCGAACTCCACCGGCAGGTATCCCGACTCGCTTTCTCCGACACACTTCCCGTTGATCCATACCTTGATTTCCCAGTCAACCGCACCCACATTCAGTATTACGCGCTCATTGCTCCACGTTGCAGGGATCTCGAACTCCCGTCTATACCAGCCGATAGTGTGCCTGGGTACCTCGCGACTATTGTCCTTGCCGATTTCCGCCGGGCTGATGTACAGGTTCCTCGAGAAGTAGTTCTCGCAGCCGGCTACTGCCTCAGTACCCCATGCCATGTGCGATTCCCAGGGGAATGGCACGCGGATAGTCCGGTCGAATCCAGCCGTACTCTCGTGCAGCCCATGCGTCTCGCCGCCACCCTCCGGATCGAACCTGAAATCCCACTCTCCATTGAGGTCAATCCAGTCTTGTCCTTCGCTGGTACCCCGGTGGAAATCGGGGCGAGGGTATGACATTTTGCCACTCCGGTTTTGTGCACCCATAATCGTCTCCAGGCTTGCTCTGCTTACTGGTCCCTGATACTGAATGGTATTTCGGCGTCGGCAGAACCGTCCGGCGCATAATCCTTTCGCATATTCCTTGTAGCGCACAGGAATCCTTGCCCCTAATTCTTTCTCCGTACACTTGCAGAAATCGCCGCAGCTTTTTTACACCATGCAGGAGAAGGGTCAGCTCACGGCGAAAGTAGTAATAGTTGGTATATATCCCAGGCCACCGTGTCCTGCTGGATGCTTCTCATTGGCGGGCGGGCAGGAAACCAAGATGGACCCACGCATAGAGCAGTTCATACGGGAAAATGCCAAGAATCTCATCGGCCTGGATGTGGCCCTTTTCTACCAGGCCAACCCCAACACATTTGATTCGCCTGAGGCCCTGGCGAGGCGCACTCACCGCAATGACGTCGAGGTGAAGCAGGCAATGGACCGACTGGTTGAGGCCGGTGTCCTTGAGGTGCATGCGCGAGGTGAGGGGCGCCATCAGTGTTACGCTCTCGTACGCACCGCAGCCGTGTGGACCCTGCTCTGCGCGCTGAGCGAAGCATACCTCGATGATCTCGAAAGCCGCAAGGACATCATCCGCCTGCTTATGAAAAAGCCCAAGGGACCGGATGCATCCGCAGAGGACCCCGGCAGCAGCCAAACACAATAGAACTTGCATGAGTTGACAGGCGTGCAATTATCTGTTGTCTGCACTCAGTCGCTACGCGACGCGGTAACCTCGGCCCTCGCATCACCTTTTGCATCAAGATCTGTCACATATACCAGATACATCCAGAGGCATTCCGACGTCATTAGAGGTCAGCGCGATGAGCAGATTAATCGGCACAGGCATCGAAGGTTTGGACACACTGCTTGGAGGGGGATTGCGCGAGGGTACTTGTACGGTCGTTGAGGGATGCCCTGGCACCGGCAAGACCACCATCGGCCTCCAGTTCATCCACTGCGGTTGTCTCAATGGAGAACCCGGTATTGTCGTGACCTTCGAGCAGTTGCCGGAGCAGATCTATGCCGACGCCGAAGGCTTCGGGTGGCAGTTGCAGGATCTCGAGGAAGAAAGCCTCGTCCGCGTCATCTGTACCTCCCCCGACGTCTTCCTGCACGAACTCAGCGACGCCGAGGGCATGATAGACGGGCTCATCCGCGAAATGGGCGTCCGCAGAATCCTTGTTGACAGTGTCTCTCACCTAGTGCAGATGGGCAGTACGCCACAGGAGTTGCGCGCCCTCGTCTATGGGATGTTCAGTGGGCTGAAACGAGCCGGCCTTACCTCTATCGTGACAAGGGAAGTGGCCCGTTCAGGAGAATGTGCCACTTCTTTCGAAGGCTACATGGCCGACACGGTCATTGGCCTCAGCTTTGAGATGGGGGCCGATCTCTACCGCCGCCGTTACATCGAGGTGCACAAATCGCGCGGGCGGGGTCACGCTCATGGCAAGCATACCCTTAAGCTGGGCGACACCGGTCCGTTAGTGTATCCGCGGCTTGTTGACCGGCCGCACTTAGAAAATCTGCCGCACGAGCGGCTAAGTACCGGCGTTGTCGGCCTGGATACCATGCTCTCCGGCGGCATCCAGCGAGGCCATACCTTCCTGGTCGCAGGAAGTGCCGGCGTCGGCAAGACTACACTCGGCCTCTCGTTCATTAACGCCGGCGTGCAGGTCGGCGAGACGGCAGTCTATGTCTCATTCGAGGAACCCGCTGATGCACTCGTGCAGTTGGCTGACGGCTTCGGCATGGCGCTGGCCAACATAGCGGACGACAAGTTTCGCATCATGCACTGCCCGCCCGTTCATCTGCGCACCGATGAATTCATCGCGCAACTCGAGGCGGAGATAGAGCGCCTCGGTGCCCGCCGCGTAGTCATAGATAGCATCACCGACCTGGCTCTCGCCGCCCAGGACAGCAACCGCCTCCGCGAGACCGTCTATGCTATCAACGCCATGCTCAAGCAGCATGGCATTACAGCCATACTAACCACCGAAGTCCCCGAGCTGTTCGGGCAGACACACGTTACCAATGAGCACATTTCCATCATCGTGGATGGTATCATCCTGATGAAGTACCTGGAGATGGAGAGCGAGATTCAGCGTGCCATCTCGGTGCTTAAGATGCGCGGTTCCGACCACGACAAAGACATCCGCCGTTTCATCATAGACGCCGGCGGTCTGCATGTTCAGAGCCGCTTCGAGGGCGCAGAGGGCCTCATGGCCGGCAGTGCCCGCTCCGTCAGCATCACACTCTCGGTACGCAGCTTCACTGAGATTGACGAGCAGCACAACCAGGAGCTTCTGCAACGTTTCTCCCAGGTGAATCCTCGCGTCACCCCCATCAGTATCAGCCTACCCTACAATCCCGACGAGGCGCGCAAGACCGTGGACGCCGCACTCGCCGCCGACGTCAGTGAACTCTCCGTCGCGCCAATGTGTCTCTACTGGATGTCGGAGATACTCCAGATGGACCGGCTTCAGCCACTCGACGAGCTGCTCTCCTCCGCTGAAGCCGAAGAGCACCTCCCTGAACTGCTCACCGCCGGTAGAGCCGATGACCATACCTATGCCATTCCGGCGCTCGCTACCTGTGGCGTGCTTCTCTACCGGAAGGACCTGCTTGAAGAATTCAGTTTTCAGACGCCTCCAGAGACATGGGACGAGCTTATTGAGCAGGCCACTACGGTCGTCGCGGGGCGCCCTGAAGAAGAGCTCATCGGCTACCAATTCCCCGGCTATATGTACGAGGGCCTCACCACCAGCTTCCTGCAGAACCTCTGGAGTAACGGCGCGCGGCTCTTCGATGGCGACGAAGTTTCACTCGACGAGCAGCGGACACTCGAGACGCTTGTGCATATGCACGATCTCATCTACAAGCACTCGTTGGTGCCGCGCAATATCGTCACTGCCGCGCACGGTCTCGAGCCGCAGAAGGACTTCGTCGAGGGCCGCACGGTATTTCTCACTCTCCTCCCCAGCGTCGCCCAGGCCGCCCAGCGGTTTGATTCACCCGTCCGTGGCAAGATCGGCATTAGTTGTCCGCCGATGGGGCCGCACGGCGAGCAGAGCCTGACCTTCCTGAGCGGATGGCTGTACGGGATACCGCGTGGTGCCCGTGCGCCACAAGCCGCGCGACAATTCATCAGGTTCATGACCAGCCCGCAAGTCCAGAAAGAGCGCGCCCTCCGCGGCGGCCCACTTCCCACTATCGAGGCGATATACAGCGACCCGGAAGTCCTCGCCTTCAATCCGGATTACACAGGCATCCGCGAGATGCTGCGGACTGCTATCTGCCGCTCCGAGGTGCCGCAATACTCCGCCGTCAGCCGGATCATCCAGGAGCATCTCCATGCCATGCTCCGAAATGACATGGATCCTGCGGGATGTATGCGCGCACTCAAAAACGACCTCATCGAGCTGGCTGCAGCCGCCGACTGAGCCTCCCGATTCACCCCACCACTCAGTACATTTTCGCGCTTCCGTCAAGTGCAACTGTGGCCTCAGTACGTGGGGCCTATTCGCCCGGAGCGGCGTTTTCGCGATGTCACCCCCCCTGGGATCCTGGCCTATTCCCTGCGGTCAATGAGACACTGGGGCAAGTGACTGCGGGGGCTCGGCAAACGTGCTATGCGAACTGCAAAAATGTCGAGATATCGTGGCAGTCTGCCCCAGGGCACGAGGAGGGTGGAGGTCTCCCCAATTATATCGTTTCCGGCAAGGAATTTTTGGCCGTGTGGCGAAGTGTAGTGTCGTGAGCCGGGAACCAGAAGAAGCCATCAAGTACAGTACGGACACGAGCGCAAGACAGACACGAATATGGGCCAGATACGAGTACTGAGTGAGTCTACGGCGAATCGCATCGCCGCCGGTGAGGTCGTCGAGCGGCCCGCCAGCATTCTCAAAGAGCTGGTCGAGAATGCCATTGACGCCGGCGCATCGCGCATTGATGTGCAGCTCAAATCCGGCGGCAAGGAACTCGTTCGCGTCATTGATGACGGCGGCGGGATGAGCGCGGAGGACCTGCGGCTGGCAGTCCAGCGCTTCGCCACGAGTAAGATCGCCTCTGCGGAGGACCTCGCGACCGTCAGCACAATGGGGTTTCGAGGTGAGGCTCTGCCGAGCATCGGCGCAGTAGCCCAGTTGCAGATAACGACGCGGCAGGCGGATGAGGATGAAGGGCACCGGATCTTAGTGCGCGGCGGCGAAGTGGTGGAAGAAGAGGCAATCGCGGCACCGGCGGGTACGGATGTCGAAGTGACGCAACTATTTTTCAATACGCCGGCGCGGGCGAAGTTCCTCGCCACAACCGCCACGGAGCGCGGGCATTGTGTGGAATGGGCGCAGCGTCTGGCGCTGGCGAGGCCTGATATCGGCTTCCGGGTGACGCATGACGGCAAGCCGGTATTCACCACCGGCGGGCAAGGAGACATCCAGGCGGTCGTGGCGGCGATCCACGGTAGCAATAACGCGCGGCTGTTTCTACCGGTGGACTTCTCGGCAGATGACGTGACCATCAGAGGGTTTGTTAGCTCTCCACGCTTGACGCGGGGCAACCGGCGGGCGCAGTTGTTTTTCGTCAACGGGCGCTTCGTGCGCAGTAGCAGCCTTAGCCACGCAATCAGTGCGGCCTACGGGATGCTGCTGCCGTCCGGTAAGCAGCCCCTGACCGTGCTGCACATCGAGATGAGCCCGGCAGCGGTGGACCCCAATGTCCATCCGACGAAGATTGAGATACGCTTCGGGAATCCGGGGCGGATGCACGACCTGACCCAGCAGGCGGTGGAAGCAGGGCTTGCCGAGGCGGGGCTGCGGTCTCTAACCGGCAGTCGTGCGGGATTCACGCGTACCGGGGATGAGGGCGCAGTGCGTCCTGGCGCAGGCCGGTGGGATGGTCCCAGTGCAGAGATACGACAGCGTGCCAGTCGCCTGCGCGTCAATCCGTTCAGCGATTCAGTTGATGTGCGGGATGACGGGCTCGAGGTGTTCGGCCACGCGCCGGACGTGGCTGTGGAGCAATCGCAGGAACCCTTCCCCGAGCTCGGCGAGACGACGCCGGCGGTGCTCGGGCAACTGGCGGGCCGGTATATCGTCGCGACTGCGGGCGGCGATCTATTGCTCATAGATCAACACCGGGCGGCGGAGCGGGTGCTGCTGCAGAAGCTGACAGAGGCAGGCGCGGAGACAGCGCGGCAACTGCTGGCGGTTCCGCAGAATCTCGAACTAAGCCCGGCAGAGACAGCGGCCGTAGAAGATAACCTCGAGGGGCTGATGAAACTCGGCTTCGAGTTTGAGAAGTTCGGGCCGAACGCGTATCTACTGCGGTCAATTCCCACGCCGCTGGTCGGTCGGGACTATGCCACCGTCGTCAGTGAGATGGTGGCGGATCTCGCACAGTGGTCCTCGGCATCGTCGCTGGAACAGACGCAGGAGAAGCTGGCGGCGACGGTATGCTGCCATGCGGCAATTAAGGCCGGCATGCACCTGACAGATGCGGAAATGCAGCGTCTGGTCAAGGAACTTGTGGCGACCGAGACGCCGGCAGTCTGTCCGCATGGCGACCCCATCATTGTAGCCTTCCCGCTGGAACGGCTGGATGCGAAGTTCAAGCGGTCGTGAATGTGGCGACGGCGTGATCTGAACAGTTTGCCCCGGCCCGGGTTTGGTGGTATCATTTCCCCGTTGGTGTGCTCAGTCCCGATTGGCGGCGCCTCGAAAGCAAGCCCATAGGCAGCTCGACCGGGGCGGAGGGGAAACCATGGATGCAATACTGGGGACAGTTCTGCTGGTGGCGGCGGTCGGTATCGGTACGGCGCTGGTGCTGCAGGTACACTCGTTCGTGAGCGGGCGTTCGGTTATCAGTGCGCGGCAGTTGGGCCTGCGCTTTGTCTGTGGTGTGCTGCTGCTGGGGATCATCGCCATGATCTACTACGGGCAGACGCGGGAGTGGAATGACCCGTTGCGGGAATTGCTTTTCTGGAGCATACTCCTGGTGCTACCGCTGCTGGTGATAGTGCTGGCGTACATGGACCTGAAGGAGACGCAACTAGTCGGGGAATTGAGACAGATGCGGCTTGAGGCGAAGGCGTTGATGGACCAGTATGACGCCGAGCAGCGCAGCAAAGACGGCAAAGATGACGAGTAAGCAGATGCACCGGAGTTACATGCGGCGGGCACTGGCACTGGCGGCAAAAGGTTTGGGCAGTACCGCGCCAAATCCAGCCGTGGGAGCCGTCCTAGTCAAGGCCGGTGAAATTATCGGCGAAGGCTATCATCATTCCGCCGGTGAACCTCATGCCGAGGTACTTGCACTGCGGGCGGCAGGAGAAACTGCTAGCGGCGCGGACCTTTACGTGACTCTTGAGCCGTGCTGCCACCATGGGCGCACTCCGCCCTGCACTGAAGCGATCCTCGCGGCGCGGATAAAGCGCGTCTTCTATGCCTGCAGTGATCCGGATGACCGCGTTGCGGGTGGGGGTCACCAGGCGCTTATCGAAGGCGGCTGTGAGGTCTTTCGGGGGCCACTAACTGAGAGCGCGGTGAGGCTCAACCGCGCATACTTCAAGCACAAGACCACCGGCTTGCCACATGTTACGCTGAAGATGGCGATGACGCTGGATGGACGAGTCGCCATGGACAGCGGGGAATCGGAGTGGATTACAGGCCCGGAGGCGCGGGAAGTCGTTCAGAGGATGCGCAGCGAGGTGCAGGTTATTATGGTCGGCGCGGGAACGGCGCTGGCCGATGATCCGAGCCTGACGACGCGTCTGGCAGATGATGCCCACCGTGCGGATGCGCTGATAGTTGACAGCACTGCGCGGACGCCACTGACGGCAAGGGCACTGCAGCGGGATGATGGAACGGCATGTCTGGTAGCGTGCTGTGAGGGCGCGGAGGCGGAGAATATAAAGGCACTGGCGGCGAACCGGGCGGAGGTGCTGTGCGTCGGCGAGAAGGGCGGCCGGGTTGATTTGCGCGAGTTGATGCGGCGTCTCGGTGAGCGGGACGTGATGAGCGTGCTGTGCGAGGGCGGCCCAGTACTCGCCGGGGCATTGCTGCAGGAGAACCTTGTGGATGAGATAGTCTTCTTCGTAGCGCCGAAGCTGCTGGGGCAAGGCCCAGGGCCGGTGGTGGACCTCGGCATCAGCGCGCTGGCCGAGGCGGCGGAGGTGGAGATCGTCGAGACGCGGCGCGTGGGACCGGATATGATAATACGAGGGCGGGTATGTTCACAGGGCTGATAGAGGAAGTCGGAGAAGTGGAGAGGACGAGCCGGCACGGAGGCGGTGTGCAACTGGTTATACTTGCGCCGCAGATTGCAGCTATTTCAGCGGTAGGTGACAGCATCGCCTGCAACGGCGTGTGTTTGACGATCGAGCGGCTGATGGGGGAAAGCTTCGAGATCCATGCGGGAACTGCAACGATGCAGCGGACGACGCTGGGAAGTTGGCGTGGCGGAGGGCGGGTGAATCTCGAAACGGCGCTGAAGCCCACTGACCGTCTCGGCGGCCATTTCGTGCAGGGCCATGTTGACTGTGTGGGCGTCTGCACGGGGCAGCGACGCCAGGGGGAGACGGTGTTCTTCAGCTTTGAGATGCCACCGGAGCAGATGGCGTATGTGGTGGAGAAAGGCAGCATCGCAGTTGACGGCATAAGTTTGACCGTGACGGAGGTACAGGACAGCAGCTTCTCCGTGGCTATCATCCCGCACACGATCTCTCATACGACGCTGGGAGAAATGAGGAGCGGCGTAGCGGTGAATGTCGAGTGCGATATTTTGGCCAAGTATGTGCGGAAAATGCTGCCTGCAGGCGGGGATGGGGCTGTGAGCAGTGGTATCACCGAGGACTTTCTGCGCGACAATGGCTTCATGAGCTGAGTGATAAATGATGGCAGGTGACATAAATCAGGCCGTAGTGGATATAGAAGCGGGCAAGATGGTGATCGTGGTTGACGAGACGGAGCACAGCGCCAGCGGCGATCTGATTATGGGGGCGCAGTTCGCGGACGCGAAGTCGGTGAACTACATGATGACCAAGGCCCGGGCGATGCTGTGTGTGGCGATGACGAGTGAGCGGCTGGATGAGCTGGCACTGCCACTGATGGCAGTCGGGTATGGTGGCAGGGAGCCGGCGGGGCAGCAGCGTCCGGGGCCGGCGTTTGCAGTGTCGGTTGATGCGGCAGAGGGTATCGGGTCGGGGGATACGGCAGCAGGCCGGGCGCACACTATCCAACTGCTGATAGCGAAGGATACACGTCCGGAGGATTTGGTGCGTCCGGGACACGTGTTCCCGATACGTGCGCGTGAGGGCGGGACGCTTACGCGGGTCGGTCACACGGAGGCGGCCGTTGACCTGGCGCGCCTGGCAGGGCTGCATCCGGCTGGCGTGCTGTGTCACATCCTGAATGAAGACGGGACAGCCGCAGGTCTGAAAGCACTTCAGGAACTCGCCGAAGCAGAGGGCCTCGAAATCGTGACGATCGCCGACATCATCCGACTGCGGCGGCGGACCGAGCGGCTGATACACCGGGAGGCCTCGGCACATCTGCCAACACACTACGGGGATTTCGAGAGCATCATCTACAGATCGGAAATAGATGGGGCGATGTATTTCGCGGTGATCAAGGGGGATCTGAAAAGCCGTGAGGCGCCGCTGGTGCGAGTCCACTCGGGCTGTGTGACGGGGGATGTGCTGGGGTCGCTGAAGTGCGACTGCGGCTGGCAACTACACGCGGCGCTGCGAGCGATCGAGGAGGAAGGCTGCGGAGTGGTCATTTACGTCCCGAGCCAGGAGGGTCGCGGGATCGGTCTTGCGAATAAGATTCGGGCTTACCATCTGCAAGACAACGGCTACGATACGGTGGAGGCGAATGAAGCACTGGGTTTTCCCGCCGATATGCGGGACTATGGCCTCGGCGCGCAGGTGCTTGCGGACCTGGGGATCAGCAAGATGAGGCTGATGACAAATAATCCGGCGAAGTACGCGGCCATGGATGGGTATGGTCTGCAAGTCGTCGAGCGCGTGCCGCTGCAGGCACCGGTGACATCGTATACCGCGGAGTATCTGCGGACGAAAAAGGACAAGATGGGGCATCTGCTGGAGGATGAAGGGCCGGACGGATGCAGTGAAGAGCCGGCAGAAGAGTAGGGGGATTCTGAATACAGAAAAGAGGTCAGGGGCATGACAGATGAGATTCAGGGGGATCTGCAAGGCAAGGGTCTGAAGTTCGGTCTCGTGGTGAGCCGGTTCAACGAGTTCATCAGCAGCAAGCTGAAGGACGGAGCACTGGATGCGCTGGTGCGGCACGGTACCGACGAAGATGACATCAGCGTGGTGTGGGTACCAGGCAGCTTCGAGTTGCCGCTGGCAGCGCAGAAGATGGCCGCGAGTGGGAAGTATGATGCGGTGATAGCTGTCGGAGCGGTGATCCGGGGGTCCACACCGCACTTCGACTTCGTGGCCGGTGAAGCCGCCAAAGGGCTGGCGCGAGCGGGCATGGATACGGGCGTGCCAGTCATCTTCGGAGTAGTGACCTGTGAGACACTCGATGATGCCATCGAGCGGGCCGGTACGCGGATGCCGAACCGGGGCTTCGAGGCGGGCATGACGGCCATCGAGATGGCTAATGTCATGAGGCAACTGTAGGAGAAGTAGCCCGGCGACTCGCAGTGAGGAGAAAATCGAGATGAGTAAGCCACGAGCGCTGAGTACTGCGATGGTGTTGATCGGTGCGCTGATAGTAGGTGCGGCGGGCGGCTTTCTGGGTGCGTCCATCTACGGGAAGGTGGCCGGCGAGGGTAGTGACAACGGGGGCACCATCGTCGTTCCGCCCGGGCACGGGACGGTAGAGATCAAGACTGATAAGGATGCCATCGCGGACGCCGTGGCCAAGGCGGAGGCGGCAGTGGTGCGAATCGAGACGCGTAGCACTCGCCAGCCGCGCAATATGTGGGAATACATGATGGGTATGGTGCCGCAGGAAGGGCTGGGTTCCGGTTTCATCTTCAGCTACGAGGGGCGGAAACTGATCCTGACGAATGCGCATGTCGTGGCCGGGGCGGATGAGATCGCGATTGAGTTGATTGGGGGGCGGAGGCTCAAGGGGCGTCTCGTCGGGGCTGAGATCGAGTCGGATGTGGCGATAGTCGAGCCGGTCGAGCCGCCGGCGGACCTGACGGCGCTGGAACTGGCTGATAGTGAGGCGGTGCGGGTCGGGGAATGGGTTGTGGCGATGGGCAATCCGTTCGGCTACACGGGTACGGTGACAGTGGGCGTCATCAGTGCAAAGGGGATTCGGCCCGTCGGTCGCGATACACAGCGGAATGTAATCCAGACGGATGCGGCGATCAATCAAGGGAACAGCGGTGGGCCGCTGGTGAACCTGGCCGGGCAGGCGATCGGTATCAACTACTCGATATTCTCGCCGAACCAGG
>CAZCJS010000034.1:0-4871 GCA_964498775.1 uncultured Armatimonadia bacterium | reverse complement strand
GTTCGCCATCCCCATCAACGAAGTGAAGCTGATGAGCCACTTCCTGATTCATGGCGGGCCGTGGCTGGGGATCGGGGATATCATGCCCAATAGCGCGGGGTTTGCGCAGTGGGCAGGGCTGGCGACCGACCAGGGTGTAGTGGTGATGAATGTGGTGAAGGGTAGCCCGGCTGCCAGCGCCGGTATCGTGCGTGGTGATGTGCTGCTGTCCATCAACGTGGAGCAAGTGCGCAACGCCGAAGAACTGCGGGAGGCGATCCTGAAAAACGAGATCGGGGATGAGCTGGAGCTGCTCATCAACCGCGAGGGCACGGAGAAGGCTGTGAAGGTGGTCGCCGGGCGGATACCGAGGTAGGAGAGCCATAGCCCCCAAATCACGGTGCAAACCAGCAAAACGGTACCCAGGGAGTAGAGGAACCGACGCGGGCTTAGCCACGGGTTTGTGGCATCGCCCTACAACGGCCACGGCACACGGCAACGGCCGAGGTGAAGTGAGGGGGGCCAGATGAGCATAAGAGCAGCGCGTGCCAGATCCCGAGATTGTGTCATCGGCGTCATTATGACCGCCGCACTCGCTGTTTGTGCGGCGGGATTCTTCGTCAGGGAGGCAGCAGCAGTGGAACTTCCGAAGCACCCCAATTACACGTTGTCTGAAGTGACCGTGGTGTCATCGGTGGACGGATCGGAGGAGCCGGTGATAATCGGTCATCCGGCAGAGGTGGAGCCGGGTGAGAGCGATGTCGCGGCGCGACCGTTGCTGGTCGGGATTCACTCATGGTCAACAGATAGGTTTAGCTCGACGGCGCAACAGAGCAAACAAGCGGCTGAGCGCGGCTGGCTGGCGGTATTTCCAGAGTTCAGAGGGCCGAACCGGACGACGAATCCGCGGGCGCCTGAGGCGGGCGGATCGCTACTGGCCCAGCATGACATTATAGATGCGGTCGAGTACATGAAGGCCAACTTCGCGGTTGACAAGGACCGTATCTATATCATGGGCGGGTCCGGCGGCGGACACATGTCGCTGCTGATGGCGTGTAAGTACCCGGATGTGTGGGCGGGCTGCTCGTCATGGGTACCGATCACCTCGCTGCAGGAATGGTGGGAGCAGCAGAACGGCTACGCAGTGCATGTGGAGGCAGTGTGCGGGGGCAAGCCGGGCGACAGCGCCGAGGTTGATTACGAATATCTGCGGCGGTCGCCACGGACCTTCATCACTAATGCGATGAATACGCCGGTGCGGATCAGCCACGGACAGATGGACAGTTGCATCTGGGTGAAGCAAACGTGGGATACGTTTAGCGAACTGGCGAAACTGGCGGGACATCAGGTGAGCTTCTTCAGTGATGCGCACGGCCATCACGCAGACTATGCTGCGGGCGCAGCCTGGCTTGAGAGTAAAGTGCGCAGCAACAAGCCGCCACAACGCCAGCAGCTAGTGACAGATGAGGCGAAGTGGTACTTCTGGTGCTACGTCGTGCCGGCCAGAGCGGGCGTTTTGGCGAGAATTGAGGCAGGTATAGCCGAGAGGGATGACGAAGTGGTACTTGAGGTGAGCTCGGAGGGAGCCAGGGAGCTCAGGATAGACCTGGGGGTGCTGGGTATCAGCCTCATAGATGATGCCGACGAGGTGGTCAGGGAAGTGCTGAGGCTCAAGCCGGATGCGTCCAGTGGCAAGAGCAGTTATAGCTACCGGGTCGTCCGCGAGTAAGCAGTGCTGCGAGCAGTGCGTATAAAGAACCCGGACAGATGCGTAAAGCCAGAGAGCGTAGCGGTCCGGCAAAGGCGGTGGAACAACAATGTATAACGATAGCCGAACAGGGTATCAAGTAATAGCAGTGTTAGTGATGCTGACCGTGGTTGCGGCGAGCGGCTTTGGCGCTCCCAAGGTGATGTTGAATGACCAACCGGTCACGGACGGCGAGATGTTGGTGGTGATCCAGAATTCGTTGCTGTTGCCGGCGAGGGTTATGTTCGATGCGCTGGGAGCGCAGACAAGCTATGAGCCGGATCAACAGCACAAGATCACGGCCACAAGGGACGGCAAAGTGCTGGTGATGTGGCTTGGGAGCCAGCTTGCAACGCTCGATGATGTACCGCTGGACTTCGAAACGACGCCGACAAGGGTGCGTAAGACCAATTACGTGCCGGTGCGCGATGTAGTCGAGGCCTTTGGCGGGACGGTGACCTATGACCGGGTCAATGAGACCGCGCTCATCACGATAGCAGCAGGAGGCGTGACGCCGCCACCGCCGGCAGGCGAGACCAAGACGGTTGAGGGTGCAGTGTTGCAAATCTTCCGTACGGACCCGATCCAGATGCTGCTGCGCAACAAGGCCACAAACCAGACGGAGTTGGTGGCGCTGGTTGCAGGATGCCAGGTGTTGCGGGAGCAGGCAGGGAAGGCAGTGACGCCGGCACAGGTCAGCGACATCAAGGCCGGAGATCAGGTGGTAGTGAACCTGGTTGAGGGAATAGCACATAACGTACTCATCAAGACGGTGGGTGGTGCTTCCGACCCCACGACCCCTGACCTTCAGCACATGCGTGTAGAGCTGGTAGGAGTGACTGGCAAGTACCTGCTGCTGCCTGGCAATAACAGCCTGTTGGTAGCGGACAACGCAAGCATTCTGGATCAGTATGGCCAGGCTATCGCGCTGAATGCGCTGGGGCCGAAGGACCGGGTTCTGATCATCGTTGACACGGTGCACAACTTCGCGGTGAGGGTAGTCCGGGAGGCTTCGGGTGGCGCAGTGGCGCAGGACACAACACCGCCGACATTCATCGGCATCGCACCGGCGCATAACACCACCGTGACTGATGACGACCCGAAGGTGCGGGCGCGGTTCCGGGATGCCGAGTCTGGGATCAACAAGGCGGCGACGACGATGATCTTCGACTATCAGGATGTGACGGCCCAGTGTGAACTGGGGGATGACTATGTGGAATACCTGCCGCAGAACCTGGCTGACGGCTTTCATTCGGTTGATGTGACGGTATTAGACCGGGCCGGGAACGCCAACCGCAACCAGTGGGGTTTCGTGGTTCAGTCCCCCGCCGGTAAGGAGATTCTGGCGGTGACGCATAATGCCACGGCAGCCCTGACAGCAGGTGAGGTAGTGCAGATAACGGTGCAAGTGGCGCGTCCGGGCGGGGAGATGAACTGGGATATTGGGACCTGGAAAAAGGGCCTGCAAGCCAATCGCATGGCCGACACTAACTTCTATACGGGGCTTTATCAGGTGCAGCATGGGGATGCAGCAACGGGCAAGCTGAAGGCCCACTACCGGCCGCCGGGCGGCACCTGGTCAGAGGCAGAGTCGGCGACAGCAGTAACCATCGGCGCGAAAATACCCGGTGCGGTTAAGGTCACGCAGCCGACGGAGGGTAGCGTCGTCGGTGATACAATGGTGGTGGCCGGTACAGCTCCGGCCGACCACAGGGTGCGCGTCAAAGTCCACTACAAGAAGCAGCGCTTCATTGACCTATCGCAGGACCTACCCGAGCAGATAGTTGACGTGGCCGCGAATGGAACGTGGAAGACGGAACCGTTCCAGACCGACCTGGGTCTGCTGGGGAAGGCTGATACGTATAACATTCGGGCGGAGTTGCTGAGCAAGGACTCCGATGCCGTGATAGCGGTGCAGACGCTGACGGTGAAGGGTAAATAGGGCCGGCAGCGTCGGGAGATGTAATAAGCGGAGGTCGCCGAGGTGTAGTGCGGCGGCCTTCGTTTTTTGTGCGCACAGCTCAGTCGGTCAGGGGTTGATGTGGCCGCCGCTGGTGCGGGGCATCGGCTTATCTATTCTCAGTGTGCGCAGCTCGTATGCGTCAGTATTAATGATGAGACGCGCACGGCCGCGGCCACGCATCATTTCCACCCGCTGGCCGGTGGTGGTGTCCACTACCTGCGTGTTTGGCGGCAGGGTCTCGTTGAGTGTTAGCCGCACCTGCTGGCTGCGGTCTGTTGGGTTGATGAGGGCAATGCAATCGCCGAATACCTTGACCCAGACGTTCCTTCGATTGGCCCAGATATCGCCGTCGAAGTCTTCCGGCGGGACAGCAGGCAGCGCCCGGAAGGCCCGTGCAAAGCCCCGCAACATGCTCTCATGGCCGACCTTGGCATCGAGGCTACTGCGGAGTGTGATGCAGTAGGGGTTGTCGGCCATCAGTGTCTGGAGCAATGGCTCCAGCATCTGTCTACCGGTACCGAGGGTCGTGGCATCGAGTTGCACCTCCATGCTGTCGGCGGTAGCGTAGGCCGACTGACCGGGCGTTTCCGAGACGGGGCCGGCGGTGATATTGATTATTCGTCAACGATTGCGATGGCTTCGACCTCGATCAGCAGGTCCTCGTAAGCAAGCCCCATGACACGCACGGCAGTGGCTGCCGGGCCAGGATCGACCAGGTACTCCATCCGAATTCTGGTCATCTTCTCCCAGAAGTCGCGCAGTTCATCACCTTCACCCTCGAACACATAATAGGTATTCAGTTTGACGATGTCACTCATCTCGGCGCCAGCCTCTTCTAGAACCCTGCGGATGTTCTCGAAGACGTTGCAGGTCTGTATCTCGATGTCACCGGCGCCAATCGTGTGACCATACTCATCGGCCGAGATCTGCCCGCCGACAAATACTATGTTGCCGACCTTCCAGCCCTGGGAGAACTTGACCGGCATGCTCCAGTCCCAGTGTCCCTCCGGCATGATGCGAGTCTTCTTCATGTTCTCTCCTTCGCACGCGTGTTTTACACTCTAATCCTCTTGACGCAGTGTACCTGAATCAGTCGCGTGCCCAATGGGGATGTGGTTACTCAGGAGCAGAAACGACACTGGCCCATTGTGTAAGGTATTACAAAGCACAGAGGGCGGATCT
>CAZCJS010000033.1:0-21518 GCA_964498775.1 uncultured Armatimonadia bacterium | reverse complement strand
GGCGCCTCCGAGGCCGAGCCGCCACGCCAGGTAGTGCCGATGCAGACCAGATCGCTATCGGGCACACTCACCATGGACGCGATGCTCTGGGAGCCCAGCAGATCAGGTATGACCTCGATCTGGGCTGCCTGCGGCTCGATGACGGTGATGACCCCGCCGAAGCGGCCATATGCCGGCACTCCTCCGGCGAGCATGTGCTTACCGTCAGGTGCCAGGATCAGGGCTGCGGGCCTGCCGATACCCACACTACCCAACAGACGGGGGTTGCTGTCAGGTGTGCTGCCGAACTGCCACGGCTGCGACGGGTCCCACACTGTCAGACGGCTGGCTGCATAGGCGGCCATATACAGCTTGCCCTGATGCCACAACCAGCTATAGACCTGCCCGTTTGCGCCTACCGGATCGCCCAGCACGGTCACCTTATCGTTCGCCGGATTCATTCTGAACAGCGTGATAGGGCTGCGAGTAGTGCCGTAGACAAGGTCGTCCGGGCCCGCTTCGAGGGCCCAAAGTGCCGTCTTAGTGCCTTCGTACTCGAAGTCCACCGCCTGTCGCTCGCCACCAGGAGACTGCAGGTAATAGCGCCGGTCAGAACTGGTCTGGTGGTCGGCGGTGATGATGGTACCATCGGGCATCTCTAGTACCATGCGGTCAGGCCTCCCCTGGTGATTGGCGGGCACGGCAGGCGGCAACTCTTCTACAGGCTCCAGCTCCAAGCCATTGACCCTCAGCACCTCATCTCCAGCGGCTATATACACCTCACCGTCGGCTCGCTTCTGTGCGATGCCATAGCGTAGATGTTGGCGAAGCCGCTCCGGCAATATTTCGGTCTTCTCGCCGGTTCGCGTATCATACGCCCACACCTCGGCCCGGCTGGGGCCGCAATTGCAGTACACGTATGGCCCATGGGTGTCGAGAAAGCGTACGTACGGCTGCGTAGGCGACATACGCCCCCAGTCGTGTAATTCGTGCGTCACGGGGTCTATAGATACCAGCTTGGAGTTGGGGTAAGTGCCGCCCCAAATGCGACCATCTTCACCTTCCGCCAGCGTCCAGACCACAAGCTCGGTTGCGGTGGGCCGGCCCAGGAACTCCAGCCGCTTGACGGCCGGAT
Organism: uncultured Armatimonadia bacterium; assembly: GCA_964498775.1. Taxonomy (GTDB): domain Bacteria; phylum Armatimonadota; class Zipacnadia; order Zipacnadales; family UBA11051; genus UBA11051. The sequence goes on along the minus strand of CAZCJS010000033.1, from coordinate 20,404 downwards.
CGAAGCAGTACAGCTCATCTTCGCCACTGCCGCCGGTGCTGATGTACAGTTTGTTGTTGGAGGCGAACACTATCCCATAAGGGTTACCTGTGCGCGGGGCGTTGTACTGCTCGGCCTCCCCGGTCAGTGGGTCAATTGACAGCAGTATCCACGGCTCGCCCTTGTATGCCTGGAAGTAGCGCGACTTGCCCTGCTCATCGTGGCCGAGGGCGTGGTTGTATAGGGAGTTGCGACTAACTGCAGTGCCCAGGTTGGTGAACAGATGCGTGTTGTATGGCTCCTGCGCTACGCCTGGAGCAGAGCCGGTCACTGCAATCACCACCATTAAAAATATCGAAACAGCCCACACTACCGTGGACTTGGTATGCGAACCCACTCTCACGGGCTTATGCGCAACCGCGGACACTACCCAGGACAGATTCCCGCCGGACGCCTGCAGCGGCAACACAGTCTGAGACATTGCACTCCGGTTGCGATCAAGGCACATTGGGATACCAGAATATGGAGCTAGTGGATATCTGCGGAATCGTGGACAGGTGCGTCCACTTGGCGTGGCCGTCGGCATATGCACAATTGGCTCCCATGTTGTGGCGGCAGGCCCACTTGCCGCGATTGCTCGAGTGCGTGGCCAGCGGATGCAATTGCACCAGGTAATGGTTTGCATAGTCCATCGCGTAGGGATCGGTGGGGTGGGCGCGGCAACTGTCTCCGAGCATGCAGGTCTCGGCAGGGCGGGTGAAATCCGACATTCGATACAGCCACACGTTCAGCGGATATGTCATGGCAAAGACATTACCACCATAGCTGACGCTGTAAGACGACACACCATCGAACCTACCCGCGGTGAGCACGCTGGGACAGTCATAGACGGCATAGTTTTTGACATAAGGCAAAATCAGTTTGGGCCACGTTTCACTCATGCCGGGAGGACTGGTGCAGTAGGGTATCATCGTCTCATCGTAATCATCAACGTACATCCTCAGGGCCAGGCCAAGTTGTTTCATGTTGCTCAGGCAGGACGACTGGCGTGCCTTTTCACGGGCGCGGGCGAATACAGGGAATAGGATGGCAGCCAGTATCGCAATTATCGCGATGACCACTAGCAATTCAATCAGCGTGAATCCTCGACGCATTTTGCAGCCTCCTCATTGAGTCAGTTGATTGACGCACAAGTAGATGCGGTGTTACGCGCGTGCGCAGCCATGGTTGAGTATCGCTGTCAAGACGGGCGCGAAGAATCTCGGTCGCTAGCTCGCACATTTCGGCCACTGGCTCGGCTACAGTGGTTAGCGGTACCGGCAGCAGTTCAGTCCACGGCTCGCCGTGGAACCCCACCAGCGCCAGATCTTCGGGTATCGTGTACCCGAGTTCGGCGGCGGCTCTCATCGCGCCCAGAGCTGCCATATCTGAGCCACACATAAGTGCAGTGACCTGAGGGCTACCCTGCAAAAGATTTGTTGTGACATTTTGCGCCGCCATCGCCACAGTTGTCTCGCGGGTTCGACCAGACGGGCCGTTCTGGGGGTCGAAGCGCGCCACATAGCGGTCCGATATGCCGTGACGGTGCAGAGTCTCATCGTATCCCTGCAGTCGGCCGAACTGCCCTACCGCCAGCACCAGTCCCACGTCCCGGTGCCCTCGCTCAACCAAGTGCCCGACGCCCAGCGCTATGCCGGCAAGCCGGTCCACAGTGACGGCGTCGCACGGCACTTGTGGGTCGGGCAGTTCCCAGCAGTCGGCGATCATGCAGTGAACGTGTTCAGCATGAAGTGCTGTGCACACTTCTGCAAGGGTGTCGCCACGCGATACGTACTGAAACATGACCGCTTCAGGCATGCCCCACAGCAGCCCCTCGACGAACGCCTCAGGGTCGTCCTCCACAAGGCTGTCGGTGACCATGATCTCGCGATCCATGGCGCGCAGTTTCGCCAGTAGGCTGGCACCCTTGAGGTTACCAATGTACATCTCGTGGGGGCGATACACCAGTTTGATTAGGGGGGCCTTCGAGCCGACCAGAGCTCGGGCGTAGGGGTTGGGCCGGTAGCCCAATTCATCGGCAGCAGCCAGTACCCGCTCACAAGTCGGAGGGGGAATGCTGGTCCCGTGCTTGTTGTTCAGGACCATTGAAACAGTAGTTGGTGATACTCCGGCCAGTCTGGCCACTTCATGAATAGTGCCCATGCTGTCACCGCGCCGCTTCAGCCGCTTGCTAAAACGTTTTACTAAGTGTACAAGTCATTCTTCCGGCTGTCAAGAGTGATTTCCTAAAGCACCATGCGAGCCCTGATTAGACTCGCTCTGTGCCTGAAAAAGAGTCTCACACAGAAGCCACAGATGCGATCAACTCCAACCGATGTATGGTACTAGCTCAAGACTACTGCAATACTCTCTTGACATTGCGGGGAGGGGGGGTAAAATATGTGAACAGCATCGCCATTTCCGTTGACCGGGAGAATGGCATGCAAGGACAGCAAAGCAGTCAGAGCAGTTTCGTTGCGATGATCTATGAAGAGCTGATCCCCAGCAATCATCTACTGCGTTGGCTTTCGCCGGCAGTAGATTTCTCGTCCGTGCCTGATCTGGTCAGCGATTGCTACTCCCCCGACAATGGCCGCCGGACCCGCGCCTGCAGCACAGGCAGTCCGGGCCCCCCTCATGCTATTCAAAGCCGTTTCTTGGAGTTCCCCTGCGATTTTTCCGAGCGAAATGTGGAAGAACAGATCAACCTGCATGTGGCCTGCTCCAGGCGCGTGAGACTGGGTTGGTCCGAACCAGGTACCCGTAGGTGGCATTGTCGAGGTGATACTGCGGGTTATGCCCGTTGCCTGTGAGCAACCTGAACACCAGCTCGATGTGGCCCTGGCAGGCTACGACCCCATCAACATCAACGATTTAGTAGGTGTTTGGTCACCCAATGCCGTGCCACTACAATATTCTCTTAGGAGGGAAGTCTCATGTCGCGTCAGTGCTATTTGGTGTCACTATCATCCGTTGTGCTAGTCGCCGTGCTGTTTTCCGGTGCTTGGGCGGCCGTGCCGGCTCCGGACGGCGTTTTGTACGCCTCCTACTATGTCCCTGACGCAATTGATTACGCCGGCAGCGCCTTCCTTTACCTGCGCAACCCTACGCCAGACCCGCTGACCGTCAGCGAAATCACTCTCAACGGCAGGTCCATCGGCAAGATATGGCCCACCGATGAAAGCTTCCTCGGGCCTGAAGTGAGGGACCAATACGTAGAAATCGAGAACGACCAGTTGGCCTGGTACCGGGTGTTCCCTAACCCAATCCCGCCTGGCGGCCTCGGTGAGGTGATTCTACGCTTGGTCCCGGAGGCATCTGATGAGCCGGAGAGCACGATAGGCGTGACGCTGCAGGGCTACGACCCGCTAGAAACTGCCATAGCCATGCAGGAGCCGGCGTTCAGCCTCGAGTATGTCGGGATTGAGGGCGGGCTGGATGTGTTGCACCTTTACACCCGGGCCCTGCCCGGGGCGGATGTGAAAATCAGCCGTGTCGAGATTGATGGCCGCACCGTAGATGCAGAGGTGCACAATGTGTTCTCAGGCTACACTTACGCGCATTTTGAGTTGCCCGAAGCCTGGGAGTACGGTTCCTGCCATCTGGTCGCTATCGGGACTGCCGAGGACTTGCGCGCGGTGCTGATAAGAGCCTTGCCTGACCCGGCGCCTCTGGCCATCATGGGCAACACCCATGCTGGAGAACTGGAGCAGTACGCCAATCATCTGTTTGAAATCAACATTGCCTTCGGTTCCGGGCCTCCGATCACAACATTTGAGCGTTTGGCAGAGTATGGATTGGGCGGCGCGTATCCTTATGCCCACGCACTCAAGCCGGGCGAGAAGAAACGCGAGCCAGTCTATTACTCCTATGAGGAGCTTGAGCGACTTGAACTGGTCAAGGAGCATGAGGCCTTGTGGGGCTATTTCCTAGAGGACGAGCCGGATGGCCGCTACCACCGCACCGCGCTGCCGCGTGGTTCCATCTCACGTGATGTTGAGCGCGCCAATCAGTTCTGCCGCATCTTCGACCCCACAAGACCCACCTATCTCCAGATGGATCACGGGGGTTACCCTCGCAACATGTACATCTACAGCCAGATCCCGGACTACGTTTGCACTCACGCCTATGCGCTCGGCGCCCAGACTGTCGTTACGGGCACTCAGGACCACGTCACCCACACCCGCAATGCCAGCAGGCCGCGGCCCTTCTATTATCTCAACTGCGGCTACTGCAAGCGCGGCGAAAGCCGAGAGTTCGAGCCGGAAGAGATGCATCTGGAAGTCTATACAGCGCTGGCGGAGGGCGTCAAATCGCTGCAGTGGTATCCCGCCCACGGTGCCACCGGTTTGCTCAAGCATCCTCGAATGTGGAACGCGGTTGGCCGGGTTAACGGCATCCTACACCAGGTCCTGCCACTGCTGTCCATCGGCGTTCCAGTCGAAGAGCCGCGGGTCGAGGGCGGCAACTTCCTGAGCAGATCTATTCTCTGTGGGGACAAGGCGATGGCCGTGGTCCTGGTGAATCTCGACTTCACTGCCGATCGCGAGGCAGGCTTTGAGCTCAATCCGGCCACGGCTAGCGTTCGCGTACGGCTACCGCGCTTTTTCCGGGCTGCCGGTGTCGTTGAGCCGCGCTTCCCGGAGCAAGCAGTGCAGGTACCAGCCGAGCTCTCGACATCGTTGGTAGAGTTCAGCACGCAGGTGCAGGCCGGTAAGATCCTGGTCATCTACTCCGACGATTCGCTGCTACAGCAGATGCGCAGTACGCATGCCCGATGCTTGGAGCAGTTCGTACCAAGCCCTGAAGCTGAGTAGCCTGACCACATGATGTCATGACCTTCAACACAACAATAATAAAGCCGAGGCAGGTGTTCACGTATGTCAGTCCGGACCAACGTTCTTATGCTGTGTGTCGCGTTTGTCCTGACCATGCTGGCCACAATATCTTGCGTACCAGCGCCACAGGAAATGGGGGTTAGCTACACCGCTTATTGCTTGCCCGACGCTATCGAGTACTCCGGCTCCATCTTCGTATATCTGCACAACCCCACCGACCGGCCGCTCACAGTGGCTGAAGTCGCCCTGAACGACCAGCCCATCGGTAAGGTCTGGCCGAGTGACGAAAGCTTCCTGGATTCGCAGGTCAGGAAGCAGTACATTTTCCCAGAGAACGACCAACTCGACTGGTACCGCGTTTACCCCAACCCGGTGCCGCCAGGGCAGGTGGCTGAGGTGATCCTGCGTCTGACACCCACTGCCGCGGAAACGCAGGAGCACCAGGTCGCAGTAGCCTTCGCCGAACAAGAACCGATAGTCAAAACAGTCTCTATGGCCGAATCCGACTTTGCGCTGGAGTACGTCGGGATCAGCCCGGAGCTTGACGAGGTGCACATCTACAGCCGTACCCGTGCGGGCCGCGACTTGACTATCACCCGCGTGGAGATTGACGGAAAGCCGGCAACCGCTACCATCAACCCCGAGTACTCAGGGTTTACCCATGTGAAGGTCGGGCTGCAATCGCCGTGGCAACACGGCAGCTTTCATGCCGTGGCGATAGGCACGGACAGCGAACTGCGGGCATCATTGATCCGCGCCCTGCCTAGCCCTCCGCCGCTGGGTATCATGGGCAACAACAGCGAGCGGGAAATCGAGCTATACCGCAACAACCTTTTCGATGTTAACGTAGCCTTCACTGCAGTGCCGGCAGAGCGCTACGAACCGCTAGCTAAGTATGGCCTAAGAGGGTCCTACATCTATGGCACCCGCCTCAAACCGGGCGAGAAGAAGTCCGAGCCGACGTACTACAACGATGTCGCGCAGCTCACTCCCATCCGCGGGTTGAGCGCACTGTGGGCGTACTTCCTGGAAGACGAACCGGATGGCCGCTACCATGTAACTGACCTGCCACGCGGCTCCATTGCTCGCGATGTGGAGCGAGCCAATCAGTTCTGCCGCATTTTTGACCCAGATACCCCGACCTATCTACAGATAGACCACGGCGGCTATCCGCGCAACATGTACATATACGGGCAGATAGCCGACTACATGTGCACCCACGCATACGGCATCGGTCGCGGCAATCTTATCGGCAGCACTGAGGACCACGTCATCCATACCCAGGCGGCTTCTCGTCCGCGCCCGTTCTACTATCTCAACGGGGGGTACTGCCGCAACGAGCAACGCGAGTTCGAGCCTGACGAGATGCGCATGGAGGTGTACACGGCCCTGGCGACGGGGGCTAAGTCGTTGCAGTGGTATCCCGCTCATGGTGACCGGGGACTGCTGAAACACCCTGCCATGTGGAATGCCGTGGGCGAGGTGAACGGCATTCTGCACCAGGTGCTGCCGCTGCTGTCAATCGGCGTTCCGGTGGGCAAGCCATCTGTGGACGGGGGCAACTACCTGAGTAGCCTGGTGCTGTGTGGCGACAAGGCGCTGGTAGTGATCCTGGTCAACCGCGACTTCCAGTCCACGGCGGAGCAGTTCGTGCGCGCCGAGGCGCCGACAGCCACAGTGCGAGTGACACTGCCGGCGTTCATGAGGGCGGCCGGGGTGGTGCGCATGCGCTTCCCGGGTGGCCTGCCCGACATCCCGGCAGAAATTGACCGCACGACGGTGACGTTCAGGGCATCGGCCAATCCCGTGGAGATGCTGGTAATCTACTCCGACGAATCAGTGTTTGAGGGCTTGCGTCGTAGGCACTCTGAATGCACAGACAGGTACATACCTATGCCCGAGGAGTAGTTGGGGGGCCGAAACGGCGCAGCATGACATAGTCGTCGGTACAACAGGGGCATGGATTGCAGTCCGTGGTCTGCGCGCCGAACCGATCCGCATCACGGCCATTGCCGTGAGCCTTGCTCAAGGGGAAGCGTGTCGCTGCTTTCAAGCATCCACTGCAGCAGCCGGTCGCGGAGTTGTGTGCGGATCTTGTGATAATCCTCATACAGCGCCACATTCACGACACCATCCGGATCACGACGCAAGTCGAAGAGCTCGTCCACGTCGTTCGTACAGTACGTGTACGAAAAATCGCGCGTGCGAATCATGGCGCAGCGGCTGAGAGAGACATCGGGGTTCTGGTTGACAATATCCCTGCGCTTGGCGTACCAGTTTTCCGGGGAAAGCCCCTCAATGCCCCAGTGGTCTTCTTCGGCCAGTCGCCCGCCTTCGGCAAAAACGGCATCCCGATGCGTGGCCGCGTCGCCGTTGATAGCAGGAACGAGACTTTGCCCCAGTTGATAGTGCTTTGGTTCCAGCCCGGTGAGTTCCATCAACGTGGCGTAGAGGTCGTTCATCTCACACAGGGCATTGACCTCGCGTGAGGCCGTTCCAGGCACACGGAAGATCAGCGGGACGCGCAGCAGGCAGTCTTCGAAGCCGTAGGGGCATTTTTCCACCATGCCGAAGTCCCCGGCGTAATCACCGTGATCCGAGAGCGCAACCACAATCGTCTCGTCCTCCAGCCCTCGTTGGGCCAACTTACCCAGGATCTGTCCGAGTTGCGCATCAACGCGGCTGACCATGCCGAAATAGACTGCTTTGATCTCGCGGCAATCCGCTTCGTCAATTCCGTTCGGGAAAGCGAAATCCCGGTAGAGCTTGCGGTAAGCGCGTACAGACTCTCCCTCAACGGGCGGAATCGGGGCCGGAAGTGCGTCGCGGTCATGCATGGAGAAGTACGGCTCCTCGACTGCGTACCATGGATGCGCGAAGCTCAACGGCAGGAATAGACACCAGGGCTGCTGGTGGTCCTCATCCAGAAACTGCAGCGCGCTCTCGGTCAGAGCCCAATCGCCATCGTGGCACTCGCCCTCGCGAAGTCCATTGTACATGGCTGAGTTCAGGCGCTCCGCTGTCGGCGATGGCACAATCCGCGTACTGTTCAGGTCGGGCTGCACTCGGGTAGCCCACTCGTCGAAGCATTCCGAAGCGAAGTCGGAAGCAATCAAGTCGTTCTTGCCGAACACCACATTCGAATACCCTGCTTCCTTGAGATCCTGGAAGAGATTGCGTTCACCCCGCTGCAGCAGGTGCCAGATTGACCGGTGACCATGCGTGTGCGGGTACCGCCCGGTGAACATAGAGCACCGACTTGGCGTGCAATAGGCCATCTGCGAGTAGGCTTGGGTGAATGCTACGCCTTCGGAACGCAATCGGTCGAAGTTTGGGGTAACCGCCCGAGTTTCCGGCGGGCCATAAATGGCGTCGCCACGTACAGTCTCGGGTAGAAAGAGAAGAAGATTCGGTCGTTTGCTCATAGTGACTCCTTGTGTCCTGATTGGCCTATAAAAACGGCGCAGCGGTGAGGGGGTGGACCGGCCACGCGACGGCTTCTCTACACAACAGTGGCTGTGCGCGGCCGAGGCCGATGCGTATGGCCCGGAACCGCTGTGATGAAATTGCTGCTAGTGAACAGTTTCCCCGGAAAGCCGTTCCCGCGTCCATAGTGACTACTGGAGGCATATCCTTGTTCTTCGCCGTTCCATACCAGGACACCTTTATCAAAAATGACGGGTAACGCCACTATACCGAGCACGGTCTGATTTGGTAAGTTCAGACGGTCAGTTTATGGCTCAAAGTCGCAATCTCCGCCTGCAACGAGATGCGGCTGCGCCGGGGAAGGGCGAGCAGAAAAAAACAAATGGAACTCGTGAGGGAGGAAAGCACGAGCCCTGTCGGAGAAAAGGATATGGGCTGGTACCCTTTCCTGGGGTTTTGGGGATGCACAGGGCCTGCACACAGTCTGATTCTTGTTGCACATCAATGCCAGCCGGTACGCGCCTTAGAGGTGTGGCAAACACCGCCTTGCAAAGGCCGGAATTCGACCAAAGAGGTGAGCAGTTGTCAGTGGTCGAAGATGAGATGATATGTCGTGGGCACAGCAAGTCCGAAACAGAGTGAGGTGCTGAAAGTGATCGCGATTGCGGCAATGGTGATGGTTACTCTTGGCGTGCAAATGGCCTCTGCCCAAACCCGAAATCTCGGCAACGGCTTCCGCGACCACGGGCCCTTCGCCGACGTGACGGTGAGCCGTGGCACGGTCTGCACCGTGGATGGTGAGGGCAGAAACGTCGTGCTGGTTTGGCTGTTCGATAATCGCTACGCCTATGCCCTGGGCGTAATAGACGCTCAGACCGGCGCAATCGAGGAGATTCCCAGACCGATCGAGCGAGATTGCCCGTTCGCTTCCATTCTGTCAAGTCAGGGTCGCTACTATACTTACATGGGCGGCCACTTCCTGGAGTTCGACCCGCTCAAGCGAGAGTTCAGCGTCGTGCAGGAGGGGCCTTCCCGTGCGGCTATGAGCATGACCGAAGACGACGGCGGACGCATCTGGGCGGCCATCTACCCCGACGCCGACGTGGTCAGCTACGATCCGGCGAGTGGGCAATTCCACAGTTGGGGACAGGTGAGTAAACATCCGTCAGCGCAGTACCCGCGCTCGATGGCGGCAGACGATCAGGGCTGGGTGTACATCGCCATCGGCCTGGCGGTGGGGCAGATCTTCATGCTTAATCCGCAGACGAGTGAGGTCAGTGCCGTCATCCCTGAGGCCGAGGTCGTGGGCGAGGGCGGAGTGGCAGTACACAGGGCAGTAGACGGCAAAGTCTATGGCTATGCCCCCGTCGGTGAGCAGGGGCGGCAGTGGTTCGAGTTGCACAACGGTCAGGCGACAAGACTCGACAGCGCACCGAGTGTGAAGCCTAAGCCGATCATCACTGGTAGCCAGGGCCTGCGCCACTATAACCTGCCCAATGGTGAACTGGTCAAGGAGTTAAACTTGGCCGAAGGCCGCTTAGTTGTAGAGAACCCCCAGACCGGCGGCACCCGTAAGTTGGAGTTCGAAGTCAGTGGGGGAGGTTCTTCCTGCATGGGTCTCACCGTGGCCCAGGATGGAACCATCGCTGGCGGCACCTACCACCCAAAGCGCTTTTTCAGCTACAACCCGCGCACTGACGAATGGATCCGGCGCGACTGCTACGGGCAGTGGAACGCAGTGGCGACCACAAAGGAGCGCTTCTACATAGCCAGCTATACCGAGGGCGTATTGCTCGAATGGGACCCGAACAGCGAATGGGTGCCGACTCAGAGAAATGATCCTGACAGCAACCCGCGCTATCTGGCTCAGACACGGGCCCATCCGCACGTCGGGCGGCCATACACAATACTGGCGCACCCTGACGGCCGTCACATCATTTACGGGGGTACCCCCGGCTACGGCTATACGGGTGGCGGCTTAGTTTTCTACGACATCGAGACCGAGACGGCTCAGATCATCAAGCACGAGGAACTGGTGCCCTGGCACTCGCAGTCTAGCCTGGTGGCTCTACCGGATGGCACGCTGGTAGGCGGCACCTCGAGAGAGCCGGCATTGGGCGGAGTCCGCAAGGCTGAAGTGGCCGAGTTGTACATCCTTGACATGGAGAGCAGGACAGTTCAGTGGCACGGCGCGCTCATCGAGGATGCGCAGCGCTACAACGACATGGTCCTCGGGCCTGACGGCAAGATCATCGGCATCGTGGACCGCACGCGCCTGTTTGTCTTTGATCCCGTAGAGCGAACCATCGTACATCTAGCAGACCTGGAGACGGACTTCGGGCCCACTGTCCATCAACAGGGCCCCCGCATCTTCATACAGGCACCCGACGGTCGCATCTTCATACTATTCGTCAAGGGAATAGCACAGTTGAATCCTGAAACCTACGAGCTGACTCTGCTGGCCGAAGCACCGCGCAACCTCGGCAACAGCGGGGCCTATCTGGACGCGTCCCAGTCAGCCCAGATCGGGGGGGCCGACGGGCCGCGCAGCCTTGGCAATGGCGGGGCATATCTGGACGGCCGACTGTACTTTGCCGGCGGGGTGAACCTTTTTTCATGGGAGGTGCCGGCGGCTGAATAGCAGGCTGTCCCCCAAGGGGAACCGCGTGTTGAATTGACTCTGGTGGTCCCGGGATGATGATGTCGAGGCAGTTACTTTGGGTCCGGTCAGCGGTGCTCAGACGGGCCAGTGCCGCTGCACTCGCTTATACCACCGCGAAAATGATGATGGTGACATGCCGAAGTACTCCGCGATCTGCTTCTGCTTATAGCCATCGCGCTCCAGTTCCGCGGTTCGCGCGAGGCGACATTCATCAATATATGGCTTGACGCGCGACCCCGTGCACTCCAGGAACAGCCGCATGAAGTGCGACCGGCTGTATCCGGCGAGCCGAGCGCATTCGTCTAAGTTGGTTGCCCCACCGAGTTCGTGGATGTAGTTTTCCACCATGCGGATGACGCGGCGCGACTGCGGCTCCCTGCCGGATGACTCCGGCTCGAACCCGTGCTCAACTATGGCCGCGATCAACAACTCCAGCCCGGCCCGCACTAAGAGCGGCCGCACCGGCGGTTGCGACTTCTCGATAGAGCGCAGATGCAGCAGCGGATTCGGGCCCAGCAAGCCGGTGTCCTCCGCCATTAGCAAATGCGCCAGTTGATTGTGCCGTCCCTGGACACTGCGGCGAAACGACAGCAACCGCGCGGTGAATCCTTGGGCCGTCACGTTCACCCAGAGAAGGTCGGCTTCCGGGGCCCAGGCCGGCATCAGCACGTCGTGCCGGTCCCCGGGACCGAAGCAAAACACGGTTCCCGGGCAGAAGGGGTAAACTTGCCCCTGGTAGCCGTGATGCCCTTGGCCCCGGAGCACCACCATCACCTCGACATGAGCATGTCGGTGGGAGTGGCTTGCCATCCACGCATCGTGCTCAGGCGCCGTAACCGGTGGAACTGGCGGATTGCAGTATGGACCGAAAATCGTCCACCGCGATGGGGCGAGCAGTACGTCCAGAAGCGGAGCAGAGAAGAAACGGTTTTCCATAGCAGCAAAATAGCACTAAATGTCAATTTTCGCAACACATGTCTGTTGCGTTCGGGGGCCCAGAGTGATAGTCTGCGTCTCAATGCGAACTCAATTTGGAGGTATTTCTCGATGACTGAACAACTTGCGCTCACTGGCGGCAGCCCCGCTGTCACGCTCCAGTCTGCCCCCTGGCCGATCACCGGCGAACAGGAGGTCCAATGGATGGCGGAAGTCGTCCAGTCCGGCAAATGGAGCTGGATGGGCCCGCATGAAACAGCCTTCACCGAAGACTTCCGGCAGTTCCTCGGCGCGAACTACGCCATGTGCGTATCCAACGGCACGGTCTCCATTCAATGCGCTCTACAAGCTGTCGGGGTAGAGCCCGGCGATGAAGTGATTGTCCCGGGGCTGACTTGGGTCGCCACCGCCCAGGCCGCTCTGGACATCGGCGCGCAGGTCGTGTTAGTGGACATCAATCCCGAGACGCTGTGCATTGATCCTGAGGCGGTAGCCGCGGCCATTACGCCACGGACCCGAGCGCTTATTCCCGTGCAGTTGTACGGCTGCATGTGCGACATGGACGCGCTCGGGGAGTTGGCGCGCAAGCATGATTTGAGGATTGTCGAGGACGTGGCCCACCAGCACGGCAGCCAGTGGCGTGGAAGCAGCGCTGGGACCCTCGGCGACGCCGGCAGCTTCTCCTTTCAGCAGTCAAAGGTGCTTACCAGCGGCGAGGGCGGGTTCATCACCTGTCGCGATGAGGAAGCATACCAGACCGCCTTCGCGCTCAAGCAGGTGGGGTGGACGCCGTCGCCGGACATGAAGCCTGCCGGGCACTATGGCCACAATTACCGGATCACCGAGATGCAGTGCGTGCTGCTGCGCGGCGGCCTGTCGCGGCTGGCCGAGCAGACCCAGCAGCGCGATGCCAACGTCCAGTATCTGGCCGCGGGGCTGGAGAAGCTCGGGGGACCGCTGCGGGCGGCCCGGCGCGATCCCCGGGTCACCCGCCAGGCGTACTATGCCATGACCATGGTTTTCGAGCCGGAGAAAGCCGAGGGGATAAGTCGCAGCCAGTATCTTCAGGCCCTGACCGCGGAGGGCTTCAGCGCCGGCGAGACCTATGAGCTGGTGTACCGCAATCCCCTGCTTAACCTGTACGATCGCACCAGCCCGATCCCGTACCGCCGGGACCTACCGCAGGACTACGCTGCCCTGCGCTTGCCCGGCTGTGAGCAGGCCAAGAACGAGACGGCGGTGGTGATGAGCCACACGCGGCTGCTGGGTGACAGAGCATACCTCGACCAGTTGCTGGAGGCGGTCGAGAAGGTCAATCGCGGTCTCGATGATGTGAAAAGGCATTTCGCGCAGTTGTAGGTGGGCCTGCAGGAGATGGCGCACGGGATGCCCCGGGACACTATAGCTAGTCCAGCCCGGCTACACGACTGTGGGTGTATGGGGCGCCTGCCGGAGTCGGATGCCTTCCGGCTCTTCAAGTAAGTGTGGTGTGCCCCGAATTTGCGGGATTTGGCGCAATCAATGAGTTGTGGACAAGCACGGAGTTGATGATGACTATCAGGGACGAGCAGGCATCAGATGGCGACGCGATCACGGAAGTCACCATCGCAGCATTCCGGACTTGCCCGCACGGAGATCACACGGAGCAGTTCATCATCAGTGCATTGCGGGTCGCCAATGCACTTACCATTTCGCTGGTTGCTGAGATCGGGGGAAGGGTCGTGGGCCACATAGCGTTCTCGCCGGTGACTATCTCTGATGCGAGCTGCGATTGGTACGGTGTGGGACCGGTTTCTGTGCTACCGGAATACCAGCGGCAGGGCATCGGCTCGGCGCTGATCAATGAGGGATTGCGCTTGCTGAAAGGATCCGGCGGGAAAGGGTGCGTCCTTGTCGGCGACCCCGACTACTACGTGCGGTTTGGTTTCCGGAGTTTGCCGGAGCTGACGCTCGAGGGTGTGCCGCCGGAAGTTTTCCAGGCGTTGCCGTTCGGCGACGATGTGCCCCACGGCGCGGTGGTATTCCACGAGGCCTTCGGGGCCACCGAATAGGGACCGCTCCCAACGGGGCGACGCGAGACGAGCGCGTCTCGAGACACGGATGGTGTCCCACAGACACGGGAGGCAGGAATGAGCGAGTACATGGCTGTTGTCCACGGGCTGCTCATCGACGGCAACGGAGGCGAGCCGGTGCCAGACAGCGTCGTGGTCATCAAAGGCAAGTGCATCGAGGCCGTCGGCAGGGCAGATGAAGTCGCGATCCCCGCCGGAACAGAGAGCATTGACGCTACGGGCAAGAGCGTCATGCCCGGCATCATCGAGGGCCATGCCCACGTGGGCGGCGACGCCAATGCACAGCGTGTGCTCCGCCTGACGCTGCAGCGCGGCATCACCACCGTGTGCAGTGTGTCGGCCAACACCGCCGGGATCCGGCTGCGCGACGACATCGAGGAGGGGCTTGTACGTGGTTGCGCGCGCCTCGTGGCAGGATGTGTCGTCACGTGCACGAACGGACATGTGAAGTTCCGTGCCGCAGACGGTCCGTGGGAAATCCGGAAGGCCGTGCGCGAGATGGTCATGGCAGGAGCCGACTTCATTAAGACCGCTGCCTCTGGAGGATTCGTCGGCAAACATGAGAAGTGCGCCTCGCCCAATTACACGCAGGAAGAACTGATAGCCCTCGCAGAGGAAGCCCACGCCTGGGAAGTGCCGGTAGTCGTGCACTGCCACACACAACCAGGCCTCGGCTACTGCATCGAAGCCGGAGTGGACCAGATTCACCATGGCGCCTTCATAGACGAAGCCGCTATTGCTGGGATCAAGGAAAAAGGGCTGTTCTATATGCCGACGCTCGCCGTCACCTGTGAGCGCAACATCAAGGGACTTGCCGACGAGCCCTGGCAAACCAGAGAGATGAAGATCTCACAGCCGATCCACCGAGCCGGCGTCCGCCTGGCCAGGAAGCTCGGTGTGAAGCTCGCCGTCGGCACCGATTACCCCGGCAATCCGCGCAGTTGGGACTACGGCGACCGTACAATGTATGAGATGCAGGAGTTGGTTGCCTGTGGGCTCTCGTCCATGGAGGCCATCTGTGCCGCCACGCGCACCAATGCCGATGCTTACGGTCGGCTGGATGAACTTGGAACCATTGAGTCGGGCAAGAGGGCGGATCTGCTTGTTGTCACGGGCAATCCGGCTGAAGACGTTGGAGTGCTGTACGAGGCCGACAATATCAACATCGTCGTCAAAGACGGTGTAGTCGAGTCCACCGACGAGGAACATAAACAACATTACCGAATGCGAGAGGACGTCAGCCGTGGCTCGCATTAGGCCAACTCCGAGCATCAAAATGGTCGCTTCCGTCTTAGCGGCCCTACATCAGCTCGGCCTCCGTCGTCAACAATTCCCGCACCAGCTCAGCATGGATATCGCTGAATGGGAGTGAGCCGAGCATGAATGGCACCACATCCGCGGCATACCCGCCGCGCTGAGCCGTTTGGCGATCCGGCGCGTAGCCGAGCTGGTCATTGGTCAGCCCCATCACCAGCGTGACGGGCGATTTTGACCCCGTGACCACATCGTTCTTCACCGCCTGAAAAATCTCAAATGGCGCTCCTAGCAGTGTAAGCGGCCCGATCCGGAGGCCCTGGACCTCCGTCGTCGGTTCCAGGCTCTCACCGGCCTCTGCGGCGGCAATCAGCTTGCGGTAAGCCAGCGCATATACCATCGCCATGCGCAACTCACGGCTCTCATCGGTCGCGCCCGGAGCGTGCAGAACAGCCTCATGCTCCGCCAGTTTCTGCTTGAGTTGCTCCACGTTCATCCGCTTGCGGCTGAAGGTCACCTCCCGCAGCGCCGAATTCAGCCCGGCGACATCCATCGGCTGGGCCTGCCTGATACCCTCGCGCACTGCATTGGCATAGCGTGCGGAGATGACATCAAGCGCCAGTAGAGACTCTTGCTCGGTCTTATGAACCACGCAGCTATTGACATCCCCCTGCGCGCCCTGCAGAAAGAGGCCCACGCTGCCAGGGGCTTCCCGCTGCAGCAGATTCGTTGCGACACCCGCATAGTCCCCATGGATGTAGCGGCTCTGCGCACAGCAGACCACCGGATGGCAGCCGAAGTAGCTGGCGAAGCCCAGCAAGCGCTGGCCGGCATGCGCAGTGATGACATGGCAGGTGGTGTCGGTCAGTTCCGGCTTCGCAGGCCGCCAGTCATCCCCCAATACGTCCTCAAGTGGCGGAGCGTCGCTGTCATACTCCCGGTTGAGCCCGATCCCCTCGCAGGGCACCTCTGCGTGCGCCAGCGTCGCTTCCGTCAGATTCTCGACTGCCCGGATACAGGCATCGGCGATTCGCAGGGGGAGTACCTCCAGGTATGGCGGGTCCTGAGCGCCCCAACCTGCGAGCGTTCCGGTAGCAGGGCCGCTATGGCTGTGAGTGCAATGGACCATAATCGCCTCCGCCGGGATGCCTGTCGCGGCGGTGACGGCCTCGCGCACGCGCGCGGTGGAAGAGCGCTCCAGTTGGATGATGTCATTGCTGACAACGAGCAGTGTCCTGTCCGCGTCGCGGAACGCCATCGCTCGGGCCCACAGCCGGTCGCGGACGGCGATCGAGTGCCGATTCAGGAATGGCCCGAAGCCGCACAGCTCGACCCCTACTCGTGGTGTGATGTCATTTCTGGCAAAACCTATCTGCATCTGAAATACCCCTAACGGATGATTTGATCCGGTGTGCAACATTGTGACTGGCGTATGAGCGCTTGCATATCATGAACCAGTTGCAGTTTCAAAACGCCCTGTCCTGCAAAGACACGGTATTTATTGTATACTCCTGCGCTTGGTATTGATTACGCACTGCGCATTTCCCCAGGGCTCATGCAGTTCCTGCCGGCGTACGAAAAAGAAGTAACTACTCACCGCAGTGATCAGGCTTTGGGCATCAGTTGTCCCGGTGCATGCACATTGAGTTCAGTATGGTTACCTCGTCACATTCGAGCGGAGGGTAGTCGCGCACTGTAATCGAGTCGGCAGTGGTGGTCTCTATTTCAAAGCCGGTGCGAGGGCGAGGTAGTCCCTGCTGCAGAGGATGGGGCCCTTCTGCCAGCAGGTATGTGCCGGCGGCTAAACCAGGCGGCAGCGGCTCGACGAGGTGGAAGGTGCGGTCGGAAACGGATGCCACCCGTAGCGTGTAGTTCGGTTGCGGCAAGGTCAGGTGCACTTGACCGCACTGCAGGCTGGTGCCGGCCAGCAGGTAGGCGTTAAGGACCTGTCCCTCGTCATCCAGAGATACGAAGGCGAACTGGCCGGATGCGGTCACCGGACCGTACTGGCGCGGATGCTGGTCCAGAGTGGAGATAATGTAGTCCGTGCGTTCCCGCAGACGCACCTCGACGGCCATCGCCCCGGAATCGGTGTCGCACTCCAAAAGCCGCGCAGATAGCATCGGTGATGCCTCGGTCGTGTAGGGCACCATCAGCGTCGCGAAGCCGCTGATCAGTGCCTCCACACCCTCCGCTGCGCGGTTCTCGACCAGTACCTGGTGGATCGGGGGGGACTCCTCGTCGCCCTCCGCTGCTGCGAGGATTATGCGGTCCACAGTGTCGGTGGTGTTGAGGACCGTGGTATCAAGAGACACGCCGCGATATTGGGATGTGACGGTGTGCGGCAATTGAGGAGTGACCTGCCTCGGGTCGGTGAGCAGCCCCCTCCAGACCTGTGATAACTCTACTGCTTGTGGTTCAGGGTCGGCAGGCTTGAGTGCAACCGGCGTGCCGTTATGGTGGAGGATATACTGATGGGTCTGGCCGCCCCGGACGCGGAAGAAGTCGACTACATAGGTGTGGTCTCCAGGTACCTGCACCATGGTCGCGGTACGGCGGTACTCCTCGCACTGGCGGTAGATGTTGAACGCGGATGCCTGCACCAACTCCACGCCAGGGCCGACGCCGAATAACTCCAGGTGCGAGCCGCATGTGCGCGCCTGCCAGCCGGAGCCGTAAGGCCACTGGTTTTGCTCATCAACCACCACGGCATTATGGGTGTGAGTGAGAAGGTGCGGGGACCACTGCGACGGCCAGTCAGACGGCAGCGGACCCCGAAAAGACGGGTGTCCCTGGTGCCTGTCGTGTAGCATCTGCTCACCAAATGCGTAATAGATCAGGCTCAGGATGTCGCGATGGCGATGTGTGGTCTCGATCGTCCAGTTATGTTCATTGCCCACCAGGTACAGGGCGGTGTCGCCGGCGGGTTTAGTTTCGCCGCGCAGAACGCCAACCTGCCATCCGGGAAACCACTCAGAGCGGAGGGGCAGAGGCGCAGGCCCATTGGGCTTCAGATCCGGGTCGCGATACCACAGCGCATACGCAGTGCCCTGTTCCGCTAACGGCACGCCCTGGATCGTCTCCAGCAGAGCCGGGTACGGTCCACCAAGACGCGCAGCCATCACCTCTGCGTACAGCGGGCTGATGTCCCTGTCCGCCGAGGTGCTACCTATGGTCGGCAGGCGGTTACCTGGTGCCAGCATCTTCACCATGGCCTCGAGCACGAGGCCGAAGCGGCCGTCGCTGAAGGGGTTGAGGTTCTCCAGGCGCGCGCCCTCCTGCGGCTGATAGCCCTCGGGGTCGCTGTAGGCGTACAGCAGGTCTGGCAACTCAGCCATGTTGCTGAAGTTGTGGACTGCGTAGCCCGGCGACTGAGAGTAGAACCCGTCGAAATGGTATGCATCATCCAGTATCAAGTTGAACCCGTTGAGGGCCCTGCGCATCCGCTCGGGTTGCTCAAACAGCAGCCCGACGGCGGCGCTAACGGTATAAGTGGCGACGCCCTTGTTGGTCTTCGAGTTCCAGTGCTCGACGTCAGCGGTTCCGGCGAGGATCAAGTCTTCGACTACGCGCCGGTGCATCTGCTGATCATAGACTGGTGTGCCATCGCGATAGAGCGCCTCGCGGGTCAGGTCATAGGCTACTATCATGCTCAGCAGCGGTCCGGCATCGCTGCCATGGCCGTGACATGCCATCCGGCCGGCGCCCCAGAAGCCTGCCTGGATCGTTGAGTACTCGCCTTGCTCGTCACTGCGCTTGCTAAAGTCGTAAGCATTGCGAATGGCATCGGGGCTGAAGCGGCCGCCATAGCGACACTGTGCCCGCCCACGCGACCCCATTTCTGCGGCTACGTCCGGCGGAGGCAAGTCGGCGATGTCGCCATAGTAGGAATGATACAGATAATTGGGAAAAACCGCGGCGAAGCGGTCTAGGATCCATGCGGTGCGTTCGGCATATTCCGTCTTGCCGGTAAGGGCGTAGAGCTTGGCCAGGGTGATCGCCTTGCCCCATGCCCACTGGACACGGCGGTAACGGATCACATCAGTGAAGCTGGTAGCACGGGGATGCCCACCAAGGCCGATCAGGGCATGCCGGGCTCGCTCCTCGGTGGTGGCATCATCCCCCAGCGCCAGTTCTGCGGGGGTCTGGTAGTATGTGAAGGTCTGGCCCATGCGGGGGCAGTTCACTACTCCGGTTTCAGGGTAAGCGTCGTTCGGGTACACGGTCCCGCAATCGCTACACCTGATCTTGTCCGGTGAGGTTACGCTCCACACCAGGTTGCCGCCCTGTTTTTTCCCCGTTTTGAGCGCACATACCGGGCAGTTCTGGCCGTAGTGGGTGCCCGGTGTAAGCTCCGGGATAATGCGCTCAAAAAACTCCCGGTCCTGTCGCAGGGCGAACTCGACGTCCAACTCCCAGCCCCTGACAATTTCCTGCGCCCAGCGGTAACGCTCGATGTTGTATAGGGCGTTCTCGATGTCGTGAGGCTTGTACAATGTGCGCGGCTCGGCCGCTACACCAATGCAATTTAAGAATAGGAGCAGCGCCGACAAACAAAAAATATACGTCAGGTTGGAAACTCCCGACATCTGCACTTGCGTCACCACGACACCTCCGGAGAAAGATAGCTTATGTGCATACCGAAACGACCGACAACTGGAACTGCTTTCCCGAAAAGCCGCAGGCAGCGTATTCTGCCACCGCCGGTGGTAACATTTGTCAGATCAGGTCGCTGCCCGCTGCCAACTCCGACTTCGAGCCGGGCTAGAGGTCGTTTGTGTGGCTCTCGCGGGAAGCCCGGTACCCCAAAGAGCTGGCTGGACGCGTCTCGCTGTAATACTTTCGCCAACGCCTGCCCAATACCTGCGCTTCATGCTGTGCATGACAACTCGCCATCCGGCAACCCCCGTGTGCGACTGCAGCAATGGCCGCCGAACCAGGATTTTTTCCAGCATTGTGCGATCGAGGTGAAGGTATGGGTTATTGACATGGTGAATTGGCATGCCGCATATGACGTTGGTCAACTTACCCGATGTGCTGTGGGGAATACAACACACAGATGGAGATGATCTAACTTGCGCCAGACACACTCGGTTCAGTCAATTGTCGTCGGTTCACTACTGCTAATTGCACTTCTGCTTGCCGGCTGTCACAGTGGTAGTAAGGATGCCGGCCCGCTCGGCGGTGGTCGCGTTGGG
>CAZCJS010000032.1:0-22186 GCA_964498775.1 uncultured Armatimonadia bacterium | reverse complement strand
CCTCTTCGGCCGCGGCATTGCCTCCGCCGGCCACTGCCACGGTCTGCGCTCGATAGAAAAACCCGTCGCATGTTGCGCAATATGATACGCCGTGGCCGCGCAGCTCCTTTTCACCCGGCACATCCAGACTCCGTGGATACGCGCCGGTGGCGATGATAATGGAGATCGTCTCCAGGTCGCCGTTGCTTGTTTTCACTATCCACTTTCCATCGGCTCCGGCGACTATCTCGGTAGCTTCGGCTGACACGATCTCGACCCCGAAAGTGAGAGCTTGCTCGTGGACGCGGCGCGCCAGTTCCGGGCCTGTGATTCCTTCCGGGAAGCCCGGGTAGTTCTCGATAGTCGTAGCGGTCGCAGCCTGCCCGCCGGGTGCAAGCATCTCGACGATCGCAGCCTTCATTCCGTAGCGCATCCCATAAATTGCCGCAGTACAACCGCCAACACCGCCGCCAATGACGACTAGGTCCCACATTTCCATATATGTCATTCCTTCCGATTCTTGCCTGCTACCACAATATTTCGCATCATGCCAGGAACCCTATTCCCTTTGCCGTTATAGGGCGCAATGCAAGCAGACCTTGCGCCCATGTGCCGCGGCGGTGGTTCTCAGTTCAGGTCGCGGTGGTGATGTCGCGTCCGTATCCCCGTTTCGCCCCGACTCCTGAAGCAATACCTGTACGCGAAGCTTCCGAGGTTCGCATGGATGGCCGACCAGCGAAACTGTCCCCGTCCGCCCGCGCCTTAATCAATCCCTCCATATACGGTTGACGACTCTCGGCTTATCGGTTACCTTCTCTACAGTATCAATACGGCCTCGGAGGCATGCTCAAATGATAAATCCCCGGCGTGCTGCTCGCATGACATTTCTCCTTATAGTCCTGTTCTTCCTTCTCGTCGCTACCGGCTGTCCGAGATCGTCCGAGCAATCTGTACCGACGTCTGCGGTCCCGGCTGCGTCTGTGCAACTTCCGACTATCACCGCTTATGTCAATGTCTCATCCGGCTGCCAGAAGCCTACGGTGGACGCCCTCAAGGAAGTCACGACCGCCTTCGATGGCCGGCTCGCCATCGAAATCATTGACTTCGGTGACGATGCCGCCGGGGCTCGCAGATGGCAGGAAGACGGCCTCGACTGCATGCGGATCCTCTTCGATGATCGGCACCTTGTCGCATGGGAGCAAGACGGGGAGATCAAAGTCGTTGACTTCAGTATGCCCCCCGGCTTCAACTGGACGCTCGAGGACCTCGACAACGCCATCGCCGCATTCGCCGAAGGCCGGCTGCGCGAACCTACGCCGGAAGAGAAGAGCAACGTCCAGCAACTCACGCCGAAGCAGATCGCTACCAGCGCTCAATCCACCACAACCGATGACGGGGTGGAGGTCGGGCAGCTCATCATCGCCGGCACCCTTGCCCTCGAGATCGCCCGCTCTCTGGGTGACTTGACGCCTCTTCAGCGGGGCGCTGCCGCCGCCAAGGCAGTCGCAAAGTGGACTGGGAAGGGATACAATCCGTCCGACTTGAGCATCACTAAATCCCCCAGTGGCCTGCAGATCGTGGCCGGACCTATCACCATCATCACCGTCACCCAGGATGATGCCGACGCTGCGCAGACGAACCTGCAGGCGCTGGCGGCGGCGTGGCGCAACGGCATTCGCAGTTCGGTCACCAGTGCCGCCGGCAAGCGCCACTTGCCCGCCCGCGACGACTGACCTCCGCGCCAGCCGTTGCCCAAGACTTTCCCCCTATAGGCGAAGCCTCCCAGCTTCGCATAACTCGCCCCGTATCCCCCCCGTTGCGCTCAGACCGCTGCAGGTGCTAATATGGAAGTTGATGACGATAACACGGACACATGCAATCGCGACTTTCGTGTGCATCCTGGGGTTAGCTTCCAGCGTTGCTCATGCTGATACGCCTGATGCTACGGAGCCTGTCCAGGCAGTTGCTCTGGTCGCCCCGGACGCCGACGCGGTAGCCACCATTCTCAGGGAGCTTCCGGCTCGCTTCGACAATTGCAGCATCGTCTCCGGCCCGACCGGCTACGACTCCGCTGCACTGGCAGAGCAACTCGGCGACGAGGCCGCGGACCTGTCGGCCTACGGCCATGAATGGACGGTTCGCGCCACTTATGCCATGCCTGTGGGCGGACCGCAAGTCACCGTGGAGATCCACCGGATGCGCAGGGAGATGGCCGCCTACGGTGTCTTTGCCGGCCGCAGAAAGCCGTCCGCCCAGCTTCCTGAGCCATTCATTCGTACCAGTTCGTACTGGCTCAACGCACGCCTGCATGTCTGGCGCGGCGACTTCTATATCCACGCTTATGCGGCTACTGACGATGTCGTTCTGCGCGCGCAAGTGCGGGCAGTTGCCGAGGCCCCCCTGGCATCTATTCCCGTTCCCGAGCGTCTTCCTGCGCTTCTACGCATCCTCCCGTGCCGCGGCCGTCAGATGCCCGTGCCTCGCTACCATTACGGCGCCGCGCCCGGCTTCAGCTTCCCTGCCGATGCCGTTGGCGTCACCTATCTCGAGGGCTTCGAGCAGTACTGCAGTTTTCTGTTCGCGCGCTGTGGCGACTTCAATGCCGCGACTACTGCCTATGACCAACTCGTCGCCGAACTCTATGATGGCGCCGACGCGCTCGAGCCGCTCGGCCAGATCGCCGACCATAAGGCCACCATCTGCACCACCGCAGAGGGCACCGCAGCCGTCATGCAGCAGGACAATTTCGTCGCCGCTGTCTTCGATTCTCATAATCCCGAGTTTGCCGAAGCCGTCCTCCGCATGTCGGCGATTAACATTCGTATTCACCTGCTGATTGACTAGCTCGCGGCAACTTTTCCCTTGCGCACACCTACATGATATACTACCAGGCCGCCTACTCCCATGCACGGCCATATGACGCGCTATAGGCGAATTGGGCCCCCCGACTTGATTCATCGCTCGCCGCCGAGACAGGCTCACCTTGCTCCGGCTTCATCCCACCGTTGAATGCAAAAAAACCGCCGTGGTAGCGGCGGCGGTTTGCTGCTCTCTGGTGCGAAGAGGGGTTCGGCGTCCTATCGTTTCAGCCGATGTCTCAGGTTCTCAACCTCCGCGGTTCTGAGGTCTCCGACGAGGGTAAAGCAGATGCCGTTGTCGTACCACTGCGTAGCGGAGCGGCTCGGGCGGGCGGCCTGCTGGGTGTTTTCGCGCCAAGGAGTTTCGAACAGAGAGAAGCTCATTACGCCGTTGCTGAAAGTCAGCCAGAGCGTGAGGTGATCGCAATACTTAGTGACGGCGACGTTATCGGCTTCAAAGACGTACCCGGGCGGGAGATGCTTTGGTATGACTGCGGAGAAGCCGGCCAGCTTCTCGGCGGCTGCGATGCTCATGCGCCTGGCGGGTGCCGGCATCTTGTTGACGGTCACGCCTGCCGGCGGGCGAAAGGAGAAGGTGGCGGCCGTGAAATTGGGCGAGTAGTCTATCGCGGTGATCTCGCTGCTCGAGTAGGGCGCGCCGGACGAATCGTGTTTCTCGGTCTTCAAGCGTACGCCGGTCACAGCGTCCACCCAGCATTTGCGCAGGAGTTTGCCGCTGAGGTCGCGGATGACGATGGCGTCGGCGGTGCGTTCGGCGATCTTATGACGGCCGGTATGTTGCAGCCTGACTCCGTGCTTGATGAGCTCGGCGGCGCGGGCGCGATCTGCCTGTCGCGTCGCCGGGGGCTGCAACTGCCGCCTGGTGACGACGCGATTATGCGGGTCGTATTCCCATAGGATCGTGCCATCGGAGACGACGAGGCAGCCGGCGTCAGATGGCGGTCGCAGTGTTTCGATGCGTTGCTTGTCGCCGCGTCGGCGGATGAGTTTCTGGTGGACGATTCGTGGGGCGCGGTCCCTGCTGAAGATGGTAACGATACGTTCGGCGCTATAGTCCACCTGTCCTTGTGACATGATGGCCGCGCGCATAACGTCATAGGGGTCCGGGGTCGGGTCCGCGTAGACACCAGCACAAAAAGCAATGACCAAGTAGAGCGCAATAATGACACTAGCCACGCGCCGCCGCAAGGCGTTATCAACTCTATGAAGGCAATATATGTTGTGGTCCCCGCCCATCATGACGCTGCTTGAGGCATGACTTAGGTAAGTGATATCGGCCCGCCTGGTTAGCGAGATTGCCGGGTGGCGTATGAGGCTCACCTGCTTGAAGCTTACTCGGTTTGGCACTACTTAGCTGACTGACTGACAAGTCTGATCCCGGGATCAGAGCCCAGCGGTCTGGTCAATTCATAGGTGTGATGGCGAAGCACCAAATCTTCCACGCGTAGAGCGTCCGGCCGCGCGTGGACCGGCTCGAGTGCGTTGTGCGCCGTCCCGATCGCTACAGGTGTGTGGGCCGCCATGCCGGGTGTGGTGCCGTCGGCAGCGACGAGGCCGATGCCGGTGTCTGGTGGAGTTGCGGCCGGGCTCAGATGGATACCGTAGAATGCACCGCCGGCGATGATCACGAGTAAGATGCAGCCAGCGGCCACGAGCTGGTATGCTGGAACGAGGGGTGCAGGCGCACGAAGAGGTCCGGCGATGCGTTGGAGGAGTCGTTTCAGGAGTCCCGGGCGGTTGGCGGTCAGTCCGGCCATTACAGCGGCAGTGAATCCGGCGGCGGGGCTGCCGGCGGGCAGGTCGCGCACCATTTTGCTGACGGCCTGGGTATGGGCGAGCCAGCGCCTGCAGTCGGGACACATCTCGATGTGTTCGCGCAGAGGCGGTGACAGTTGCTGCAGGTCACCCGAGACGGAGTCCGCGGTTCCCGTCATTTTCCTGAATTGCTTGCACCTCATCGTCTTCACCCTATCGCTTCGAGGTCAATCTGGTCGCCCAGCAGCTCTCTCAACTGCTCCCTGGCATTGAACAAACGACTCTTGATAGTGCCGAGTGGTGCTCCGACTATTTCAGCTATCTCATCGTAGCTCATGCCCTGTAACTCGTAGAGTATGATCACAGTGCGGAGCTTAGGCGAGAGCTGAACAATGGCATCAGTGACCTTCTGCTGCAACTGCCTGGTCTGCAGTTGTCGCTGTGGTCCCGGGGTGTCATCTTCGATGTCTCGGGATACTTCGCTATCCAAGGTGCTCAACGGCTCATCCAGAGAGAAGCTGTTATAGCGGTACTTGCGGCGGCGCATGGTGTCTATTGCGAGATTGCTGGCGATACGATAGAGCCATGTCTGAATAGAGGATGCGCCGCGAAAACTTGCCAATGATGAGTAGGCTCTGATAAACGTCTCCTGAGCGATATCTTCAGCGGTGTCGGGATCGCCGACCATCCGCAGTACGTAGTTGTAAATTCTGTGCTTATAGTAGCCAACTAGCTGCTCGAATGCCGCAGAGTCCCCGGCTTGTGCGCGCCGTACCAGCCCCTCAATCTTGTCGGCGGTCAGTGTGGGTCCTGCAGTCATTAGTGACGTTCCCTGGGAAAACAATGTTCAGGCCAAAGCGGCATATCTGTGATTGTGGAAGCGGACGCTTCGGGTTTCGTCAAGCGTATGCGTTAGACCTGTGCATCCGGAGGAAGCTCATTGCCGGTACCGAGATATATGTAACGGTCGAAGAGCTTCTGATACTCCGACCAGCGATTTCCCGAGCCGGCGCCCTGGTCTATCACCTGCTGGAAGTACTGTACGTGCGCGTCAAGATTGTCCGCATAATGGAGCGCGCAGGCCTCCGCCGTCATCGGCTCGATCGGCGCACCATATTCCCTCTGTCCGTGGTGGCTCAATAGTATATGACAGACCAGATCGGCAAGCTGTTGCGGAAAACCATCAATCTGCGCAATGGCCGCAGTTACCATGCGGTCACCGTGCACAATGTGGCCGACGAGCCGACCGGTGTCGGTATAATCTATGCCGATGTCCACGCTGAGCTCGCGCAGCTTGCCAATATCGTGGAGTAGCGCGCCGGTGATGAGGATGTCGAGATCGAGCTGGGGATGGCACTGCTCGACGGCGAGTAGTATCTTGGTGACGCCGACGGTGTGTTCGAGTAATCCGCCGATGTGGGAATGGTGAAGCGCCTTGGCACCGGGAGCCACCTTGAAAGCCGCTATGAATTGCTCATCGGCGAAGAAGTGATCCAGAAGAGCGCGGAGGTGTGGCTCCTGAACCATGTTGATGAAACCGTGCAGCTCCGCAAGCAGCGCGTCAGAATCCTGGTTGCCTCCGGCGAGGAAATCAGTGCGGTCATATTCATCATCTCCGCAGCGACGCACGCGCTCTACAATGAGCTGGGGCGAGTTGCGATACACTTCCACGCGGCCCTCGACCATGACTACCTCACCCTGCTGGAATGTGCCATCGGCTTCCTCCGCATTGTCCCACATCACGCCAGTGATCGTTCCACTGCGGTCGGCCAGCGCCAGGCTCATGAAGCTGCCAGGCTTCTTGCGGAAGGACCTGAGGCTCTTCTCGTTGACGAGCAAGGGAGTGTTGACTTTGTCGCCCGGCTTCAGGTCAGCTACCATCTGTTTGCTCATGTTACATTCCTTCCGAGAGCTAGTTGGGCAAGTCAAGGCGCAAGGGCAGTCTATTATACCACATTATAGGGGAACCCGTGAGGGGAGGGGTGGAGGAGGAGAAGTCAGGTAACGTGCCCTGGGCGAGGAGGACAATAATGATATGCGTGGGCCAGCCTGAGTGTGGTCGGAAACGACAACGCCACCATTCGACATGCCCCACTCGATTACGACCAAAGGTACAGCCGACGACATGAATTAACGGCATTGACAGGCAAGGATGCCTGTCCTCCAAACGGCCCTGGCGTCCAAAGAACCCTCGCGTACGAACGAGCCTGGCGTCCAAACGACTGGGCAACGGCGCGATGCAGAGGGGACGCTAGTCGGAAGCGTCTTGCTTGGCAGGGCGCATGGCAGCTTTCATCTTCTCGGCCATCTCCTCGAGACGAGCTTCGACGAGGCCGTTGATGGTGTTTCTGGGGTACTTGCCGGATTTGCCGCGCTTGCCGGCGGTCACTCCAGTCAGCAACCGGATGCCCTCATCAACGGTCTTGACAGTCCAGATATGGAACTGGCCATCCTCCACAGCCTCGATGACTTCATCGTTGAGCATGAGGTTGCGGGCGTTAGCATCCGGTATTATGACGCCCTGCTCACCAGTGATGCCGAGAATTTTGCAGGTAGCGTAGAAGCCCTCGATTTTGTGGTTGACGCCGCCGATGGGCTGGATTTCACCCTTCTGATTGACGGATCCTGTGACCGCGATGCCCTGCTTAATGGGGACGTCTGCGAGGCTGGAGAGTAGGGCGTAGAGTTCAGTGGATGCAGCGGAATCGCCATCCACTTCATCGTAGAGTTGCTCGAATGCGAGGCTTGCGGAGAGTGCCAGTGGTATGTCCTGACCGTAGCGGCCACCGATGAACCCGTTGATGGTGAGTACGCCCTTGTCATGAATTCGGCCGGTGAGCTTTGCCTCGCGTTCGACGTTGACGACGCCGGCGCGACCGAGGTATGTCTCGCAGGTGATGCGGCTGGCTTTGCCAAGCATGTAGTCGCCGAGCTGGAGTACAGAGATGCCGTTAATCTGGCCGACTTCGGCGTCGGCAACGTTTACGAGAAGTGACCCGTCCTCTATCATCTCGAGGATTAGTTCCTCGATGCGGTTGGAGCGCCAAATCTGCTGGTCGCGAGCGAAGGTTACGTCATCAGCGTCCACAACGTCACGGTCGTGCTTGGATGCCCAGTATGCAGCTTCCCTGACGAGGTTGCCTACTTGGGAGAAATTGAGGCTCAGCTTGTGCTGGTTGTCGGCGATTCGGCTGCCGTATTCGACGATTCTGGCGAGGGCATCTGCGGAGAAGTGTGGCATGCTCTCCTCACGGCACATCTGTCCGACAAATGCAGCATACTGCCGCGATGAGTGGTATTTGCGGTCTATCTGAGTCCCGAAATCCGATTTGACCTTGAATAGCTTGCGGAAATCCTCGTCGTACTCGTAGAGGAGGTAGTAGAGCCATGGGCTGCCGACGAGAATGACCCTGACGTTGAGCGGGATGGGTGCGGGCTCCAGGCTGACTGTGGATATGAAGCGGACCTGGTCGCGGAGTGACTCGATATGTACCTGTTCGCTCTTGAGCGCGCGCTTGAGTGCGTCCCATGCGAAGGGCCGTTGGAGTACCTGATGTGCTTCGAGAATGAGATAACCGCCGTTGGCGCGATGCAGCGCTCCGGGCTTTATCATAGTGAAATCGGTGACAAGGGCTCCCATGTGGGTCTGATGTTCGACTTCTCCGGTGAGAGCTTCGATAGTGGGGTTTGCTTCGGCGATGACGGGAGCTCCCTGTGTCTCGGCGTTGTTGACAAGGAGGTTGACACGGTACCTCTCCATGAGTGGCATGGCACCGGTAACGCCGGCACCGGTGCTGCTGACCTGCATGTGGTCTTCGCCGTCTTCGGCAGTTTGCCTGAGGTTGGAGACGTTTTCGAGAAGGTCTTCCTGAATGGCGTCAAGGTGCTCGATGACGGCTTGTTGGTCCTTGTGCTTGTCGCGTATTTCCTCGATGAGAGGCTCGATCACGGCGCGTGCGATGTCGCGGTCGAGGTCAATGACGTTTTGTCGGGTCTGGCGTTCTTCTCGCTGTCCTCGGCGCATGATCTCGGCGAGTTGGCTCTGGAGTTCCATACGCTGTTCTTCGAGCCGGGTGCGCTCTTCCTCAGAGAGTTCGCGGTACTGCTGCGGCTCCATAACCTCGCCGTCCTTTGCGGGGGCGACGATGAGGCCGGCCGGCGAGCGGCCGAGAGTGAAGCCGGCAGCTTCGACCTCTTCTTCGAATTTCTGGAGTTCTTTATTGCGTTCGTCGCGGAACCCGCGGAGTATCTCGTCGCGCTTCTCGTTGTACTCCTCACTCTCGAAGGCAGCCATGATGTGAGTGACCATCTGACCGATGAGCGTGTCCATGTCACTGAGCCATTCGGCACCCTTGCCGGCAGATAAACTGAGTGCTTTGGGGACGCGTGGGTCGGCGAAGTTGTACACGTAGCAGTAGTCCTGGGGAGTCGCTTCCTGCTTGGCGCGTTTGAGGAGGATTTTACGGGAGATTGATGAGCGACCAGTACCGATCTGGCCCATGACATACACGTTATACCCGTCGCTGTTGATCGCGGCGGCGAATTCGAGAGCGTCCACGGCTCGCTTCTGGCCGACCGGCTCGTCGAATTCTTTGAGCTCAGCCGTGGTCTTGAACTTGAATATGTTGGGGTCACATCTGTTGCATAGCTGCTTAGGCTTCAGTTCACGCATCTATTCGTACCACTCTCTCGTTGGGAGGATTATGCCCACATCTCTGTGCAACGGCTGCACGGTGTGGTATTTCTCCAGCGAGCCGGAGACACCTCCCTGTAAAAGCGAGGAAGGTGAGACGGGGATAGCGTGGAAATGTGTGTACCTGTTTGCGGTTGCTACCGCTGGTGCCGGCTCACGCCGGCATATATCTTTGGCGGCGTGTGATGATTCTCCTCCTAGTTACGATAGTTGTCAATGCCTCCTTCTCGCTGCTGGTGCGGGCGGCTCAACGCCGGCATGTCAATGTTGTCGCCGTCGGGGCGGTCAATTATGCGTTTGCCGCAAGTCTCTACTGGGCGGTATCGGCGGTGACGAGGCCTGCGATGGCGCCACCGGTGCTGAGGTTAGGGCTTGTTGCAGGCGTGCTGTATCCGACGGTATTTCTATTGCTGCTGCCGGCGATGCACATGAGGGGCGTCGCCATCACGATGGCGATCGTGCGGCTGTCAGTGCTGATACCGCTGGGGGGCGCGTTGTACCTGTGGGCAGAGATGCCGGATACAATGAAGCTGTACGGTATCGTGCTGGCCCTGGTTGCGCTGCCGCTGCTGAGTCTGGATAAAGGCGTCACAGACGTAGTGCTGTCGCGGCGGCAAGCGGCAATACTTCTGGCGCTATTTGCGGCTAACGGAAGCTGCCTGCTGCTCTCAAAGGCGTTCCAGATGACGGGGCTTGTGGCGCAGCGGCCACTGTACCTGGCGATCGTGTTCTCGGGTGGTGCGGTCGGCTGTGGTGCAGTGTATTTTCTGACGCGAAAGACCCGTCTGAAGGGTGCGGAAGTGCTGTGGGGAATTGGCACAGGAGTGACCAATGCGGCGGCGAATATGCTGATGCTGTACACGCTGGATGCACTGCTTGCGGCGGTTGTGTTCCCGCTGCTTGCGGCAGTGGGGTTGTGTCTCGCGACGATGTTCGCGGCGCTGGTCTGGCGCGAGATCCCGGGGAAACTGGGTTGGGCCGGGATCGCAGTCGCAGTGGTCGCCGTCGCGCTGGCGAACAACTGAAGATGGCCTGTCGAAGAGCCGTCGCGCGCAGGTGAATGATGATCCAGAAGTTTCTGAGGCCTTGACATGTTGTTGCTGGCAGCGACAATTATAGCCAACACATCCTTTGCGCTGATCCTGCGGGGGGCGCAACAACGCCGCGTAGATGATGTGGCAGTCGGGATGATTAACTACATCTTCGCTTCCGCGACGTACTGGCTAATCGCGGGGGTGTGGTGGCCGGAGCAGGGAGCCTCAATTGCGGTGAGGTTTGGGCTTTTTGGCGGGTGCTTCAATGTTGCTATCTTCTTGCTGCTGCTGACGGCGATGCACCTGAAAGGCGTGGCGGTGTCCATTGCCATGGTGCGTCTGGCGGTGGCGGTGCCGCTGGCGGCCGCGATTATCTTCTTCCATGAAGCGCCGGAGATGGTGCAGAGCTGGGGCATCATGCTGGCACTGCTGGCGCTACCGCTGCTTAGCCTGGACAAGGGTGTCAGCGATCAGCCGCTGACTTTGCAGCGCATGGGGATGCTGCTGGGCTTATTCGTGTGTAACGGCATGGCCCTACTGCTACTCAAGTGGTACCAGACGACGGGGACGGCGGCGGGGCGGTTCATCTACCTGGCAACGGTCTTCACGGTCAGCGGGCTGATCATGGGCCTGGTCTGGGCGCGTGCGCAGCATAGATGGCTCGGGAAAGCGGAGTTGGTCTGGGGTACGTGGCTGGGGCTATCAAACGCGATTACCAATATCCTGATATTCATGACGCTGGACGTGCTGCTGGCATCGGTGATGTTCCCGATTCTGGCGGCGGTAGGGCTGTCGCTGACGACGATTCTCGCGGCCGTGTTCTGGCGCGAGATTCCCGGCAAGCTCGGCTGGGCCGGCATAACGCTGGCAGTGGTGGCGGTAGTGTTGGCGAACTTGTGAGTAGATAGCCTCACCCGAGCGCGTTGCTGCAGAGGCGAGACACGGGTGTGACAGGATGAGTATGGAGATCGGACGCTTCGAGGATACGATAGCCGCCATATCCACGCCGCCTGGGCGCAGCGGGATCGGTATCGTGCGGCTGAGTGGACCGCAGGCCATCGCGATCGCCGCCGCGGTCTTCCGGCCCGCCAGCCGCAAGCGGAACCCACTTGAGCAGGTCTCATTCACCACCTGCTACGGGCATGTGCTGGCCGGCGAGTACGTGGTTGATGAGGTTATTCTCACCGTGATGCGAGCGCCACACACCTATACGACACAGGATGTCGCCGAGATCAACTGCCACGGGGGGATCGTGCCACTGCGGCGGACACTGGAACTGGTGATTGAGGCGGGTGCGCGGCTGGCGGACCCGGGGGAGTTCACCAAGCGGGCATACTATTTCGGTCGGATTGATCTGGCCCAGGCCGAAGCCGTTGCCGATATTATCAACGCGCAGACCAATGAGAGCCAGAAGGCGGCGATGGCACAACTCGCGGGCCGACTCTCTGATGAGATCAATAGCTTCCGGGAGAGCATAGTGTCCACACTGGCGCGCATCGAGGCGGCGATTGACTTCAGCGACCAGGATATCGAGCTGATTAGCGCAAAGGAGATTACTGCGGCGATTGAGAAATTGCGCGGCCAGATTCGCGCATTGCTTGCCACCGCCGAGCACGGCCGTATCCTGCGGGAGGGCCTCAAAGTCGCCATCGTCGGTCGTCCGAATGTAGGGAAGTCGAGCCTGCTGAATGCGCTGCTGCAGACGAGGCGTGCGATTGTGACTGACGTTCCGGGGACCACGCGGGATGTCGTGGAGGACACGATGAGTGTCAATGGCATTGCGGTGACGCTGGCGGATACCGCCGGTCTGGTGGAGACCGATGACGTGGTCGAGGCCGAGGGTGTGAGCCGGAGCCGGCAAGCCATCTGCGATGCGGACCTCGTGTTGCTGGTCATAGACAGCTCCGAGGCCCTGGAGGGAGATGACCGGGAACTGCTGGCCGAGCTTCCGAGCAGTAGTATCGTGGTGATGAACAAGGAGGACCTTTCAACCGCCAGTGACGCGGTTGAGATCGCGCAGATTACGCCTGCGCCGATCGTGTGGGTGTCAGCGTTGGAGGGTACGCATATCGGGGAGTTGGAGAACGCCATTTCGTCGCACGTCTGGGAAGGCAAGACCGGCGCGGGCGAACAGACTATCGTTACAAATGTGCGGCACAAGGCGGCGCTGCAGGAGGCGGAGGCGAGTCTGGTGGCGGCGGCAAAGGCGGTCTCCGAAGGTTACTCCGAGGAATTCGTGGCGGCGGACCTGCGCGATGCGCTGAGTAGCCTCGACGAGATCGTAGGCAAGTACCTGCCGGAGGACATAATCAACCGCATTTTCGCGGAGTTCTGCATCGGGAAGTAGCAGGGATGCCACTCGGAGGGGGCATGAGTTGCGGAGACCTACCCGCATACGCGACAGGCAAGGATGCCTGCCGTCCAGGGTATTGGGGCGATAGGCTCACTTGGAAGTGGCAGGGAGACCTTGAAAGCAGCGGGGCCTACTTGAGACAATAGAGCTTCCCGTCTCCAGCGCCGAAGTATATGCGACCATCTGCGACGGCCGGCGAGGAATAGAGCTTGGCGCCGATAGGGACGGACTGGACCTCGTGTCCATTGGCCGTGTTGACGATGTGGAAGTTGCAGTCGTGATTGCCGAAAAGCAGGTATTTGCCGGCGAGGGCCGGCGAGCAGTCAGCGACTCCCGCCAGATCTACTTTCCACTTTTCTTTGCCATCGCTAAGGCGCGCGGCGAACAGCTTGGTGGTTGAGGTGTAGCCGCTAACGGTGGCATAGTAGATGCTGTCAGCGTCAGCGACGGCGGTGTGCAGCAGGGATGACTGACCTTCGAGGGCCCAGCGCTGCTTGCCCGTGGCTCTGTCGAAGGCGATGGTGTAGCTGATCTTTGGTGCGCGCAAGGCCGTCGGGGACATCACGCCGAAGATGACGAGGTCAGCGGCGACGAGCGGCGCGCGGATTATGCTGCCTGTCACAGTGGCTGACCAGATTTTTTTGCCGGTATTCGCCTGGCGAGCGCGGATATTGCCCGCCTCGTCACCGTAGAAGACGACCCCCTCATCGCCGGCAGCAGAACCGCTCACCGGACCGCCCTCTTCCTCCCAGATTACCTCGCCCGTAGCAGCTTCCACGCACTTAAAGCTGCCGTCCATCGAGCCGATATAGACGCGTCCGTCAAGGACGAGTGGTGAAGCGACTACCGGCCGCCATGTGCGCACGCGCCAGAGCTTTTCACCAGTGGCGGCAGCAAGCGCATATAGGCAGCGATCCACGGAGCCGACATAGACGACGCCGTCGTGGACAGCAGGGGATGAGACCACGCAGCCGTCGGTCGGCGTCTCCCAGATGACCTCGCCGTCAGCGGCGTTGAGGCAGAAGACGGAGCCGTCGGCAGTACCCACATAGACTCTGCCGGCAACAACGGCGGGAGATGAATCAACACTGCTGCCGAGCTTCGTCGCCCAGGCCACCGCGATGCCGGCCTCGGCCACAGGTCCGGCCAAGCCACTGCGCTGAATATCACCGCGCAGCATCGGCCAGTCGTCGGCAGCAGCACAACTCAGCGCCACGGCCAACACCAGGATGAGCCAGGCGAGACACAAGATTGTGCGACGAGGCGTATTATCCACGACTACCTCCGTCAAGGGCTCCGTATGCGGATGTGTCACTGAAAGACGCCGCCCGGTGACGAAGAAGGACGGCGCCTGGTTTGCGCATGTCAGCAGGACATGTTTATCTCCGCTCAACTGGGCGGATCCGGCGGGCCACTACCTGCATCTATGAGAAGGATCGGCTGTGCGAGTACCGTCGTCTGGTTCACTATGACGTCCACAAGAATCGGGGTGGTTGAGGGCAATGTCAGCCAATCCGGTGGATCAACTGTAAGCTGCTGCTTTACCTGCCCATCTATCGGGGGGATGCCGGTGATGAGGAAATCGCCGGTGTTGTCGCTGGTAGCCGTCCTGCCGCCGACCGTCAGGTTCACGCCTCCGAGGCCCTGGCCGGTGGTGAAATAAAGCACCTTGCCGGCAACCTGGCCGGCCGGAGGTTGAGGGTCAGGCTCGGGGTCGGCGTTGTCATGTGAGCCACATCCGCAGAAAGCCGTCATTGTCAGTGCAACGACCATTGCCAACATCACACGCTGTGGACTCGCTTTCGGCATTGTTGTCTTCACTCCCCGATCAGTCGGTCTGCATTCTGTCTTCATTCGTTGCTGCAACTGCGCGCCCTCACCCTTGTTTCCCCCTATGGGGAGGAGGAAAAGCAGTCGGTATTGCGGGTGGGGCAAGGCCGGGACTAGCGGTTCAGATTGAAGCGTGCCATGGCACGTGCCTGCTGTCCGTTGTCGGCGCGGGCCTGAATCTCGACGAGGTAGGGACCGGCCGGTACCTTCGTGCCGGCATCGCTGGACAGATTCCAGGTCTCGGTCTGCAATCCGGCGGCTGTCACCTTGTCGGCTGCCAGCACCTTGACACAGCGACCAGCTATGTTGCGGATGGTGACGCTGACGTGACAGGCCTGCGAGATACTGTAGCTGATGACGGCAGCGCCGGCCTGCTGGGTAGCCGCTGCAGTGGCGATATTGAGACTGCCGACAGAGCGCGGTTGCACGGCGATGCGGAAGTGGCGCAGACCGCTCTCGGCGACGCACCGGTAGCTGTACGACTGCATGGTGCGGGCATAGATCGTTTTGTCGGCGTCGAGGTCAGTCAGCATCACCTCGTACTTGTGGGGGACGGTACTGAGATCTGGCAGCGATACGGCGACATCCGCCGGCCCTACCGCGCTGCTGACGACGAAGTCGAAGGTGTCGGCGAGCTTGGTGTGGCTGCGAATATCGCGGGACAACTGCTCGCCACTGTCATTGACGAAGTAGACATCCACGGTTGCCGGAGCCGTTGGCGGATTTGGCAGCGTATGCTCGGCGCCAGCGCCGGGTATTACACCGGCCACGCTGCAAGTGTCGCTGCGACCGTTGGCAGAGGCAACAACTGGGATGATGTATCCAGCGCCGATGTCGGCCGGTTCAACCTTGCCGTCGGCGGCAGTCGCCTGTACGGACGGTGTGATAGTGAGTGAGGTGCCGCCGGCGACACATAGCACCCAGGCACCCTCCCATGGCTGCAGGTTGTCGCGTATGGCGTTGATGCTTGCCCTGGAGGATATGAGATCGTAGCTGCCCGTCGCGTTGTTGTAGACGTAAGCATAGGGTCGAATGCCACCGGCGATGGTGGGTTGGAAGTCGGCGAACGCTGTCGGATTGGCAAACGGATTAGCGATCATGTTCCAATTCAGGCCGATGCCAATGTTGACCGGCCGGGAGGTGTCGGTAGGTTCAGCGGCGATCGAAATGTCGGTGGGCGCATCGAAGCGGACGAAGTACCCGTATCCGGGCCGGACGCGCATGAAGCTGGTATCCCCACCGGTGGTTCCGAGGACATAGCCCGGCGGGCTGGCCTGAGGATTCCACCGCGCTACGCTGTTGGTCGAGAAGACGTGCGTGGGGTTGGGATCAATCGGGTTGCCGGGCACGCCGACGAGGTTGTATCCGGCCGGGAAGGAGTTGCTTAGCTCGTAGTAGGCAGTGAAGTCGGCGCCATCGTAGTCTGGTGGCAGTGTGACAGTCAGTTGTGCGAGTGACGAATCCGCGACCAGGAGCTTGAAGCCGACCTTAGAGGCGGTGAGTATGTGTGTGCCCATCTGGAGATTGCTGAGCGTGTAGCGGCCGGCGACATCGGTGACGGCAACGGCATCACCGTTAGTTACCTGGACGCCCTGTACGCGCTGGCCGACGCTGTTGTAAACGGTACCGGATATGGAGAAGGTGTCGGGTATGACAGTGAAGTCGGCGCCGGCGATGTCGGCAGCAACGATCTCGATGACGCGGTTGACGGGCTCAAAGTGATGGTACTGCAGCGACGGTGTGAGAGTATATTGGCCGCGTCTGAGGCCCTCGATGAGATAGTCGCCGTTTTCGTCACTCTGCACACTTTCGGCACCACTGCGGGCGATGTTGACGCCGGCGATGCCATTACCGTCGCGGTCGGTGACGCGGCCGCTGATCTCGTAGGTTATCAGAGTGCCGGTGAAGTTGATACCGCTGGCGTCATCGGGGCCGACCGGAACCTCGCGGGACACCGGGTCAAACAGCCATTCTTCCTTAGTGGGCGTAACCGTGTAGGTGCCTTCGAGTACGCCGGAGATCACGTAGCTACCGTTGCCGTCGGTGGTCTCTTCCTTGCCGTCGCAGGTCACGGTCACGCCGGCGATGGGCACATTATCTGCGGTGAGCACGCGGCCGGTGATGACATAAGTTTGCGGGCCGACGGTGGTGAACTTGTAGGTGGTGTCAGTCACGTTGCCGGTGTTGTCCTCGACATAGACGCGCACGAAGATTTCGGTAGAGTACGGGAAGTCATCTGTCGGGTCGTATGTGACCGTGACGCTGACGCCCTCGATTTCCTTAATGAGTTGGTTGGAGACTTCGACGCCGTTGATCCAGAGGCGTATCGAGTCGGAGTTGACACCGGATTGGGTATCTGTCATGTGCATACTGATATCGGTGTCTATGGGGACTTCGATGGCGTTTTTGGCGGGCTTGAACTGGTCAATGAGAACGCCACCGGTGTCCTCGGCAGTGTCAAATGACCAGGTAATAGCGCCCGAGGAGTTACCGGCGAAGTCGGAGACGGTGACGACAACAGTGTAAGTGGTGCTATATTGGAGCCTGTCGGTTGCGGTGTAGCTACAGCCGATATCGCGAGTTCCGTTGACTTCGTTCGTCGTCACATCCTCGCTAATGTCGTCACCATTGAGAGTCACCACGAGAGTACTGACATCCACACCCGAAATGTCATCGGTGAGGTGGAAGGTGATGGGCAGGCTGATGCCGACACCGGTGGCTCCATCTGCGGGGTCCTGGCGCTCGACAACGGGGTTGATGGTGTCGGTGACCATCGCGAAGGTCCATGCCGCCGAGGCGGTGTTGGTGTCCGGAGCCAGCACGTTATCAGAGACCTCAACCGCTATGGCGACCGTATCGTTCCAGCCGAATGGGTCAACGGGGACAACATCCACCTGAATGAAGGTGCCCTGATCGTCAGTGTTGACGTCAACGGCAGCCGGGTCTCCGTTGACGGTGACCTGGACATCGAGGGAGGTGATGTCAATGCCGGAGTCGGCGTCGGAGACGCGGAATGTGATGTTGGTTCCGAGCGGGACTTCGACTGCTCCGTCGGTCGGCATCATGCTGGAGATGACCGGGGCAACGCTGTCGAGGACGACGTCGAAGCTCCACTGGGCAGTAGCCGTGTTGGTGTTGGGGGCCGGAACGTTGTCGGAGATCTCGACATTCACTGTGACTTGATCGTTCCAGTTGAACGGGTTAGTCGGGTGGATGGTGACGTCAAAGTACGTGCCCTGATCGTCGATGTCGATGTTTATGGGCAGCGCGTTGCCGTCCACGGTGACTTTGACGTCGAGGGTGGTGAGATCAACGCCGGTGCCGTCATCGGAGACACGGAAGCTGATTTGAGTATCGAGCGGCACGTCGAGTGCCCCATCGGCCGGGAAGAAGTTGGTGATGGATGGCCCTGATGTGTCGCGCGTGGTCACGGCGCTAGTATTGACTGCAACAGCCGCATCAGCCGGCGGATTGGGGACTTCATCATAGGCGACGACCGCGAAATAGTATGTCACATCCGGCGTGAGATCAGTAACGGTGATGGTCTGGTCTCCACCGGCGACGACATCGGCGTAGAGCTGAGCGTCGCTACTTCCGGTATTAACGAAGTTGCTCTCGCCGTAATAGACACGGTATCCGGCAACGTCTATCTCGGGCTCTTCATCGTAGGCTGACCAGTCAAGCTGTGCGCTGCGGCCGTGGATTCCGCTGGTGACGATGAGGCGGTTGATGGGGGCGTTGACCGGACTCGGCCCGACAGTGTCAACGACTGTTGCGGTATCCTGGCATTCGTCGGGCGTCGGGTTGTCAACATCGTCTTTATCGAAGTAATGAGCAACGATTACGACGCCGTTGGCACCGGCGATGACGTTGAGATAACCATCGTCATTAGCACCCGGCGCGCCGCGCAAGGGGATGGAGCCGCGGAAAATGCCGTCGTCAACTGTGCGTTCGCGGAGGGTCACGACCTCGATGTCCGTCTGGCTGACGTCGTAAACTGCCACTCTGATGGTCTCACGGAATAGCGGATTGATGTTCTCATCCTGATCGTTGACCTGAATATATACGGTGCCAGTTTCCTCGTACTGCTCGACGTCAGCCCAAGCAGCGTCAACGACGCGAATTGTGGCGTCGGTTCCGACGACCGGCCCGGTACCGGTCTCAGGTGGCGTCTCAGGCAGCCGGGCTCCATTCTCGGATGTGAAGACCCAGGTATGGGCACCGTAGCCGAGGTCGGCGCCTGCTATTCCGACGGAGTACTCGACTCCCTGTGAGTAGTCGTCGTCGCCGGCATTGACTTTGACCATCGGGAGGGTCTGCTCGCGGTCCTCGCCGAGGTCAATAGTTACGCGAACCCATCCGGGCGGATCACTTTCCGCGTCCTGGTAGGTGACATGGTACTCGTAGTAGTTTGCAAGGTAGCCGTAGGGCTCGACTACCGAACCGGAGAGCAGTAGCGGAGCGGAGTTGTTGGTGTCGAGGTAGAAGTTCTGGATGTCGCTCCACTGCGAGAGCGCGCCACTATCGTCACGCGCACGTACTCGCCAGTACCAGGTAGTCAGGTCCTCGAGAACTTCAGTGGCTGTCACCGAGTTGTTGTCAGCGGTGTACTGGTAGGCCATGGCGTCGGCGAAATCATCATGCGATGTGCCGACACGGGAGATCTGGAGGATATACTCCATGTTGGTTTCGTCGTCGTAGGGATCGGGGTCCTCAGAGTGGCTCCAGTAGAATGTCGGCGTGGAGTCGCTGATGGTTATGCCGTTGTTGGGTCGGAAGCCGGCCCGTGGCTTGTCCGGGTTGTCGTTAGCTGTGTTGACCCAGAAGTTCTGGATGGGACTCCAGTCGGAGTACCTACCGGTGCCGTCGAGGTCGCGAGCGCGGACTCGGTACCAATATTGAGTGTTGTCCTCCAGGTCGTCAGTGAGTGCAACGGAGACGGTGAATTCACCCGGCGTCACGTCCGCCTGGGTCAACTGCACGTGGAGTTCGGCGACGTAGGGGCCTTCGTCCACATTCGCGTCGTCTTTGAGTTGCACGTAGAAATCAATGGTGTGCAAGACGTCGCGGATGTCGGGGTCAGGCGGGTTAGCGGTCTCCCAACTGATGGTCGGCTGCTGTGTGGTGACTTCGGCACCGTTAGCGGGTGCGAAGACGGCTTGAGGCGGGTACGGCGCGCGGTTCTGGACGACCTCGAAGTTCTGTGTAGGCGACCACTGGACGGAGGTAGCGTTCTGCGCGTCCTTGGTCATGACCCGCCAGAAGTACATGACGCCGACAGTGAGCGGCGTGCCGGCCGGGTGGTTGAACCACATCGGGTCGGCTGCCGTCATCGGCTCGCCGTCTATTGTAACCGGCGGGACCGGGATATTCGCCAGCGCCACTAACGGGCTGCTGAAGTCGCTGTTGTCGTCAATCTGGAAGTTGTAGCGAAGCGTGTCGTAGGTATCATTGGCGTCCGGGTCAGTAGCATGATTCCAGCGGTATGTCGGCGTGACGTCGGCGACCTGAATCCCACTGGCGGGCCAGAAGCCGCTAGTCGCTGCGTCGGGCGGACTATTTTCGCCCAGGACGAAGTGGAGGACAGTACTCCAGACCGAGCGAGCGCCGACGCCGTCCACGGTGCGGACGTGCCAGTAGTAGTCAACGCTCTGGCCTGCGGGCGGCTGAGGCAGCGCGTTGGCGTCCGGCAATGTCAGTTGCGTCGCACCGGGTTCGGCCTGCGTGCTGCCGGTGTAGATGGTGCTGAGGGTATCCATTGCCGGGTCGGTAGCCAATCCGAACTCGTACCAGAGCTGTTCCTGCGGCGTCGCATCGTCGGTGCCCGGGTTCCACTCGAAGCGCGGCGTCGTGTCGCTGACGTTGGCACCGTTAGGCGGTATGAAGCCGTCAACCGGCGGAGTCGGTATTTCGTTGGTCGTGTTCACCCGGAAGTCCTGGACGAGACTCCAGTCAGACATCGCGCCGCTGTCGTCCACGGTGCGAACGCGCCAGTACCAGGTCCTGAGGTCGGTGAGCGGCTCGGTAACAGTGACGGAATTGACGCCGTCGGCAGTTGTGTACTGATAGCCGGCACTTGCGAATGCGTCATCGGTCGAGAGTTGCACGATGTAGTGGAGGTTGGTCTCGTCGTCGCTGGGATCCGGGTCCTCGGCGTGATCCCAGACACATGTGGGTGTGTCATCATTGACGGTAGCGCCATCGGTGGGTGCAAAGCCGGTAGTCGGTGGCAGCGGGGTGTCGTTTCTGCTGTTGACCCAGAATGTCTGGATGGCGCTCCAGTCGGAGTAGAGTCCGGTGCCGTCATGGTCTCTGGCGCGTGCGCGATACCAGTACTGGGTGTTATCCTGGAGGTTGGTGTTGAGGGTGATGGCGATGACGACCTGGCCGGGCAGGAGTTCGTCTGCGGCGATCTGTTTGTGCAGTTCGGCGGCATAGGGGCCAGTATCGAGATTGGGGCCGGCCTTGATCTGGACGTAGAAGTCTATGCTGTGGAGAACATCGCTCTGATCGGGATCGGGCGGAGTGACCGTTGTCAAACTGATGGTGGGCCGGATGGGGGCGCTGGGCTTTGACGCGCGGCGCGACCAGGCGGGGAACGTCGTGGGCCGGATCGGGAATCCGGAGGCCGGGCGCACGATCGTGCTGCTGGGCCATATAGACACGGTCCCAGGCCGGGTCCCGGTGCGCCGCAGCGAGGGCCGGCTGTACGGCCGGGGCGCTGTGGACGCAAAAGGCCCGCTGGCCGCGTTCGTCCTGGCGGCAGCGCAGGCAGCGCCGCGGCTGGCGGGAGCGCAGGTGCTGGTGATCGGAGCGGTGGAGGAGGAAACCCACGCGCGCGGGGCACGCCACCTGGCCCGCACGATGCCGCCGCCGCAGTGCGCCATTATCGGCGAGCCCAGCGGCTGGGACGGAATCACGCTCGGCTACAAGGGGGCGCTGACGGTCGCATACCGGCTGGTGCAACCCTGCGGGCACAGCGCGGGCCAGCGCACCGGTCCGGCGGAGCAGGCGGTCAGCTTCTGGAACCAACTGCAGGCCTACACGGCGGCCCACAACGATGGAAAGTCAAGACGATTTCACACCCT
Source organism: uncultured Armatimonadia bacterium (assembly GCA_964498775.1). Lineage (GTDB taxonomy): Bacteria > Armatimonadota > Zipacnadia > Zipacnadales > UBA11051 > UBA11051. The sequence continues at coordinate 575 of CAZCJS010000032.1, read as the reverse complement.
GGACCCCGCGCTGAGAGGGTTCCAGACCTTCAGCGACGGGCTGGAGGACGGCGTGGAGATGCATGCCACGGTCCGATTGCCGCCAGGGGCTGACGCAGCGGATCTGCGGCGGCAGATGCAGGCCTGGACCAACGGCGCGCGGTTGTCCTTCCCCAGCAGCGACCCAGCCTTCCAGGCGGAGAAAAACACCGCGCCGGTGCGCGCCCTGCTGCGGGCCGTCCGGGCCCAAGGCGGACGGCCACGGTTCAAATTGAAGACCGGCACCTCCGATATGAACGTCGTCGGGCCGGCCTGGGGCTGTCCCATCCTGGCCTACGGGCCGGGCGATTCGTCGCTCGATCACACGCCCGACGAGCACATCGAGATCGCAGAGTTTCAGCGCGGGGTGGAGGTTCTGACCCAGGCGCTGACGACGCTGACCGGCTAGCGACCCAGCGAATGGAGCCCATGCGTGCTCTTGGCACGGTAGAGAGATCCCGCCTGGACCGCCTACTCCCCACGCCCCGTGACACACGAGAACCCGACCGCGCCGGGGCCCAGGTGCGTGCCGAAGACCGGGGTGATGTCCACCGACA
>CAZCJS010000031.1:0-22232 GCA_964498775.1 uncultured Armatimonadia bacterium | reverse complement strand
CTCGAACTCGACCAGGGCCGTCAAATCATTGAGCGCAATCCCGGCCGCATCGGCTTCATCAAGGCCGAGTTCGCGGTGGTAGTGCCATTCCGGGTTGAAGAACTTGTAGCCGGGGAGTCGGGGGGCGAATGTCTCCCAGAACCACGGGATGCCGGTAGCCGACATCGTACCCATCGTCGCACCGGTGTAGCTCCAGCGCTTGGCGAGGATTTTGGTGCGGGAGCGCTCGTCCCTTTCCCAGAAGTACTGGCGTGCCATCTTCATCGCGCTCTCGTTGGCCTCCGAGCCGCCGCAGACGATGAATGAGACGGAGAGGTCGCCGGGCATGATTTCAGCTAACTTCTCGGCGAGCTCGATGGCGGGCATCGTGTAACAGTCGTGGTAGCTTGGGAAGAACTCAAGCTGCTCCATCTGTTTCTGGACCGCGGCATGTATTTCGGGACGGTGATGCCCGGAGACTGTCGTCAAGAGCGAGGCAAAGGTGTCGAGGTATTTGTTGCCCTCGTCGTCCCAGAGATACATGCCCTCGCCGCGGACGAATATCTTGGGCTGCCGGGCGATATCATCATTGACTGCAAAATGCAGCAGCGTATGCCGTCGCGCCGCTTTCACAAGTTCATCATGGCTCCTCATCATCAACCCTCCATCATCTGCTTGATAGCCCGTTCCACATCGTCCTCATTCGGAATGCACACATCCTCAAGCGCGGAGCTGAATGGCATGGGCAGGTTCGCTCCGCCGAGAACTCTGGGTGCAGCAATCAAGGCGTCAAACGCCTCTTCCGTCACGATGCGGACCACTTCAGCGCCGAAGCCGAGCCGCACCGGAGCATCGTGTACTACCAGCAGCCGACCCGTCTTGCGGACGGAGGCCAGAATCGTCTCGGTATCAAGGGGCACGATGGTGCGGGGGTCCACTACCTCGACGCTGATTTGATCGGCGAGTTTCTCTGCCGCCGCGAGGGCCCGATGTACGCCTACCGCCGTGGCGACCACGGTGATGTCGCTGCCCTGACGCTGCACCTTCGCCACACCAAGAGGGGTTGTATGCTCGCCTCGCGGTAGGGGCCCCTTTTTAGAATAAAGTCCGCGATGCTCGATGAAGACGACGGGGTTGTCATCACGGATGGCCGCTTTGAGCAGTCCCTTGGCATCCGCAACCATTGCCGGCATAACGACCTTGAGGCCGGGTATCTGCGCACACCAGCCTTCGATCTGCTGGGAGTGCTGTGCGGCCTCGCGGGTGAGGTTGCCCTGCTGGCCGCGGATGACGAGGGGGATGTTGAACTGGCCGCCGGACATGTAGCGGAGTTTGGCGGCCTGGTTGGCAATCTGGTCCCAGCAACAGGTGACGAAATCGAGGTACATTATCTCTACTACGGGGCGGAGGCCCGCCATGGCTGCTCCGACTCCAAGCCCAGTGAAGGCGGCTTCCGAAATCGGCGTCCAGCGCACACGCTTGGGGCCGAACTTCTTGAGGATGCCGCGTGTAACCCCGAACACGCCGCGAACCTCCTCGCCGATAACGAATACGTTTTCATCCCGTGCCATCTCTTCAGTCAGCGCTTCATTGAGCGCCCTGACAAAGACTACATCACGCATGTCAGTTTTCCCTCGTTTCTCTAATGACTGCGGTGCCTGCCGGCCCTATATTGCAGCCACGCGGGCTAGATAAGTTCGCGTACCGTGGATGCTATCGCTGCCGGCGAGAAGCCGTAGTAATCCAGCAGCCATTCATGCGTGCCCACTATGTGCACATAGGTGTCGGGTATGCCGATCATCCTAAAGGGTATGCCGAGGCCGGCTTCCGCCAGGACCTCAGCCACCGCACCGCCCAGCCCTCCACAGACCGTATGCTCCTCGACAGTGACGATCCCGCCGGTTTGTTCAGCCGCAGCGATGATGGCTCTGCTGTCAATCGGCTTGACGGTGTGCATGCTGACTACGCGGGTGCTGATGCCCTCTGCGGCCAGGAGTTTTGCGGCCTGGAGCGCACGGAAGGTCACTGTGCCCGTACCTATGAGCGTCACATCCGCACCGTCACATGCCTGGATCGCCTTGCCCAGCTCGAAGTCAATGGCTCCCTCGTGCAGGTCGGGTTCCTGCTTGTACCCGCAGCGGTAGTAAAACGGCCCTTCGTGCGCGATCATTGCGTGTGTGGCGGCGCGTGCCTCCTTGATGTCGGCTGGGCAGCAGACGACCATGTCCGGCAACGCCCGCATGATGGCGATGTCCTCCGTCGAATGGTGTGAGACGCCGAGGGCTCCATAGGCAAGTCCGCCGCCGATAATCACGATCTTTACGTTCTGATTGTGGTAGCAGACATCGTTGCGGATCTGTTCGAGGCAGCGGAGAGTGGGGAAGTTGGCGATCGAATAGGTGATGGCGACCTTGCCTTCCATGGCGAGACCGCAAGCGACTCCCGTCATATTCTGCTCGGCGACGCCGCAGTTATAGAAGCGGTCCGGGAAGGCCTCGGCGAACGGCTCGATCTCCCCGTAGCCGATGTCGGCGAGGACCATGTGGATGCGATCGTCGTTGTGAGCTATCCGGAGCAGTTCTTCGTTGAATGCGCTTCTCATTCCGAGCACACCCCCAGTTCGGCCAGCGCGCGCGCCAGCTCTTCGTCATTCACGCACCCGTAGTGGGATCCGACCGTGTTTTCGAGCCAACTGACGCCTTTGCACTTGACGGTACTAGCGAGCACCCAGGAGGGTTTGCCCGAGTCAAATGGGAGCTCCGAGAGCGTTGTCTCGATCTGCTCATAGTCATGTCCGTCAATGTTGCGAACCGCCCAGCCAAATAGATGGAGTTTCGGTGCGAACGGTTCCATCTCGATGACGTCGGCCATTTTCCCGAGTGCCTGGACGCGGTTGTAGTCCACGATGACGGTAATGTTGTCGAGTTTGTGGTGGGCGGCGAACATGAGAGCTTCCCAGGTGGAGCCCTCGTTGCAGTCGCCGTCGCTCATCAGGCAGAATATGCGGTGCTTCTTGCCGTCGTTGCGGGCGGCCAGCGCCATGCCGACGGCGACCGGCAATCCGTGTCCGAGCGAACCCGTGGAGAACTCGACGCCCGGAACGTGGTGGCTGATATGGCCCGAGAGCTTGCCGTCATCAAGGTAGTAAGTGTCAAGCCACTGGAGGGGGAAGAAGCCCTTCTCGGCGAGGACTGCATAGACCGCAGCGCCGCCATGGCCCTTACTGAGGATGAAGCGGTCGCGCTCCGGCCAGTCGGGGTTGTCAGGGTCCACATTCAGAATGCTCGTGTAGAGCACCGCGAGCATGTCGGCCATCGAGAACATGCTGCCCAGATGTCCGCTCATGCCGCGATGGGTCATGCGAAGACAATGCGCCCGGATTCTCGTCGCCAGGTCGCGGTACTGCTTCAGTTTCTCAGCATCCACTGTCCATCACCCCTTACGTTCTGTCGCTCGCCACTATTCAGCGCGGACTAAGTGGCCCACAATCCCTCTGCCACGCTCGCTGGATCCGGATAGGGCGAGTTCTGTGCGAAAGTCACCGCGTCGGCGATTAGCTCGGCGACTTGCTGCTGCATGTCCTGCTGCTGGGCTTCATCCATGATGCCGCTTTCGCAGAGGTGGACCTCGAAACGGGTAATCGGGTCGCGGTCTCGCCACCGAGCAATCTCGTCCGCATCGCGGCCTTCGTTCATGACCATGCAATGGGGCGTCATCCGGTATGTCACGGCCTCAAGCAGGCTCGGTCCCTTGCCCGCTCGTGCGTGGGCGACCGCTGTGGAGACGGCCTCATGCACGGCCAGCACGTCATTGCCGTCCACCGACACTCCCGGGCAGCCGTAGGCCGCTGCGCGGTCGGCCACATTCGGCACCGAGACGGCTTCGCTCGTGGGCGTCGCCACTGCATAGGCATTGGCCTCGCAGATGTATATGACCGGCAAGGCCCACAAAGCGGCCAGGTTGAGCGCTTCGTGGAAGGGTCCCTGGCTGGAAGCGCCGTCGCCGAAGAAGCAGACGGTGACCTGTTGGGTGCCCCGGTAGTCGGCGGCGAAGGCCGGACCGAGTGCGAGAGGGGTGCCGCCGCCAACGATGCCATTGCCGCCCATCAGGCCCTTGTCGGGATCGAACATGTGCATCGAGCCGCCACGGCCGCGGCTGCAGCCAGTCTCCTTCCCGAGGAGTTCCGCCATCATGCTCTTGACATTGCCGCCCTTGGCGATGAAGTGACCGTGGCCGCGGTGTGTGCTGAGCACGTAGTCATCATCATTGAGGCAACTGCAGGCACCGACAGCCACTGCCTCCTGGCCGTTGGATGGGTGCAGGGCTCCGAGGAAGTTGTCGGCTTCCCAGTTCTCCGTGTATAGCTCGCAAGCCCTGTCCTCGAAGTAGCGGATCGTGTACATCAAGCGCAGCATTTCTTTCATCCGGCTGGCATCAATACTCATGAATCTGTCTCCTCTACATCAATTCCTGCTCAGCTCTTTTGAGCACACCGTTGAGCGCTTTCATCTTGTCATCGTCAATGTCCGGGGGTTCCCAGGTTGCGACATTTGCCCGCCACATGTCCTCGCATTTGTCGAGTATCGCCTGCTCCTTGCCGATATCCCCGGCCGCCGCAGGAACCGTGAGCGGCAGCAGGTCGGAGTTCCACAACTCGCGCCAATGTGCCATCGTGTGGTCGCTCTGGAGGAAATGCTCGTTGTTGTTGATGCGCTCAACCATCTCCGCGTATGGCACGGTTGCGTCGTTGGTCGCGATGTGCTTTTTGACGAAGAACTGACTCTTGCGGATCTCCATGTCGAGCATAAACTGTGTGGGACTGCCGGTGGAGCCGTTATGGAGCGTGCCCATGCCGGGGTACGGGGCAGCGGGGTCACCGGTAAGGAATGCGCGCGACGCCGAGCCGTACCAGTTTTGATATACGGGCAACAAGCCGGGCTCGCTTGCCGATGGGCTGAAGAGCACTTCGGTCCATAGATGGCCGCCAAAGCACTCGTCAAAGAGCTGCTTGACGGCCAGATCAACGGTAATGCTCTCGGGATTGACGGCAGTGGTGTCGGCGGTGCGCATGTCCATGTAGGTTGCTATCATCCGGCCCGTGATGTCGCCTTCAGGATCAAGGCAGTAGGCTGCGACCATGCCGCCGATTATCTCCGCCGCCGAGGTCACTACGGCCGCTGCAGGTGTGACCGGGAAGTTCACGCCCATGGTGGCCATGGAACATATATGGTATTCATGGACTCCCACGCGGGCCCGCTCAACGGTATCATCCGCAGAACGCTTCTCAAAGACCAGTGGGGAAATGATGCACTCGGATCCCGCCAGATAGCGCCGGTCCTTAGGCCTTCCCGACATGATCTCGCCGATCTCGACGAGGTACTTTATCACCGCCGGATTGATCGCCTCGATACCATCAACCTTGTCCGTGTACTGAAGGGCCAAAATCAGCGAGGCGATCCGCTCCGTGGCACCGAGAACATCCTGACGGTACCACGTACTGATGTAGCCTATCTCCGGTGTCGCCTGAGCGAACTTCTTCATCTCGATGAATATGTCGGTATTCACGGGCCTCGCGGTGCGGGCCTGGTAGTCATAGTAGTTGGTCGGGCCGCAGTCAAAGGCCGACATGAGGAACTCGGTCTCCAGGCGCTCCTTGATGCGCTCCTTCTGCCCGGTCCACACAATCCAGTGTGTCCAGTCAATTCCACAGAACGGGTGGAGGCGCTGGGTGTCATCATCCTCCGCCTGCGTGAGTTCCTGACTGGCCACCAACTCATCCACCAGCTCAGTCGGTATCTGGATGCGACGACTGGGTAGCTCCTTGCACCCTTTCGCCAGCATCGCCGCAACGAGTTGCTCACTTTGGATCTCCATCCCCACATCCAGCAGCATTTGTAGTGCTTTTTGCTTGAGGTACTCATTGTCCATAATTATCATTGCAGCTACTCCTTAGCGGCAATCTGGCGAATCGCACGGACCACATACCGTGACATAGGTTCTGCCCGCGTTAGTGTGTGCGCTACATTCATAACATTCTTTCTCAGTTTGCTTCACACCTTCCACCAGAATAACGGCGTGAGGGTCTTGATGGAGGTCAGAGCCAGTCGCGGCGAGAAACCTCATGTATTGTTCGCATAGCGGACGTTCATCGGAGGGTGTTATGAAGCAGAATATCGTGCTCACAAAGCTTAGGAATGGGGAAACTACGATCGGCATTTCACTCGGTCTCGGCTGCGTGGTGACTGCCGAACTTTTCGCGAACGCAGGTTTCGACTGGATATGGATTGATGCGCAGCACGGTGAATTCGACGATGCCGCACTGCTCGGTGCGTTGCAGGTGATTTTCCCGACGCCTTCTGTACCGATTGTGCGGCCCGGCGCGAATGACTTCTACCGCATCGGTCGGGTGCTTGACCACGGAGCCGAGGGTGTCATTGTACCGATGGTGAACTCGGGCGAGCAGGCAGCGGCCGCAGTCCATGCGGCGAAATACCCTCCGCAGGGGGGGCGGTCCAGCGGTGGCCCGAGGCTAGCTCTGTTTGGGGATGATTACTTCGAACGTGCCAATGATGAAGTGCTTGTCGCCGTTCAGATCGAGACGGCCCAGGCGGTGGGGTGGGCAGAGGAAATCGCGACTGTTGAGGGAGTGGATTGCCTGTTCGTGGGGCCGAGCGACTTGCGCAACTCAATGCAGGTCGAGTGGTGGGGCGAGGAGCATGAAGGCGCCATGGCTGAGGTACTGCAAGCCGCCGCGAATGCGGGCATCGCCGCCGGCATCGCTTGTGGCAACCCCCAAGATGCGGTCAAACGAGCGGAGCAGGGCTTCCAGCTCGTCACGTGTGGCTCGGATACAAGTCTCCTCAGAGGCGGTCTGGAAGCTACCAAGGAGACCCTCGGCTGGTGAGGGCCGAGCTGTCGAGCGACTGTCGGGCGGCTTGACACTCCCAGTTCAAGCGGTCATACTCACGGAGTCAACCGCACGCTGTGGCCGCTAGGTTGAGGAGGATACGTGCAGAATGGGCAACCTTGGCTTGACCCCGTCAGAGCCGCTGGAACCGGCGGCTCTGGCGCTGAATCTGCTAATCAGTGGACTGCTGGCGTACATACTGGGAAAGCATTTCTTATACTTCGGCTCAACCTTTTCCAACCGCAACAAGTTCGCCTACGTGCTGGCGCCAATTGCCCTGACGACCTGTCTGGTCATCTCTGTCGTCAAGGCCTCACTGGCGCTGTCATTGGGCCTCGTCGGTGCGCTTTCCATTGTGCGCTTCCGCACCCCGGTCAAGGAGCCTGAGGAGTTGGCGTATCTATTCATGGCGATTGCGATAGGTCTCGGGTTCGGGGCAGACCAGCGCTGGCCCACGATCATCGCGTTTGCGTTGATCCTCGGGCTGCTCGCCTTGAGGGCCGCTTTGCAGAAGGGGTCGGCATATCCGAATCTGTACCTCAACATCGAGATGGCCGAGCCACATGACGATGGCGCACCCTTGGGCGAATTGCTGGAACTCCTTACTGAATACGTTGAGACCGTTGACCTGCGCCGGCTCGATATCGCAAACAACACCATGGCGGCCACCGTCTATCTGGACTGCAAGAACGCCGACAAGCTCGTCGCGGTGCAGAAGGCTCTCGAAGCGAAGTACCCTAATGCCTCCGTCACCTTCGTCGAGCAATCGGGAATGCCGGGGGTTTGAGAGGGTGCGGATAGGAAGCAAGCCCGATGCGCGCGTACAGAATAGGCGTGTCAGCAACGTCGCGAAGATGGCCGTGGCCGCCGTGCTATTCGGTGCCCTCTGCTTCGCCGCCGGGATATTGGTGCACCGCCAGGGCTATGTCGCATCGTCCCGGATCGCGCTGACAGCTCTGCCGAGCACCATTCGCAACGCCATTGAGGCACGTCGCCATCCCGTGGAAGTCCCGACGCTCGTCCTCGACATCGCCTTCAAGAACCTGCTTAAGCTCGACGAGAAGCGTCGCGAGGCGTTTGAGTTGGGCTACCTCGCAACGGCAGATGATGACTTCGTCCCAGCTTCGATTGCCGTGGATGGCGAGCAGACGCGCGTGAGACTTCGGCTCAAGGGCGATTGGGTTGACCACTTGCGGGAGGATAAATGGTCTTTCCGGGTCAAGACGCGCGGCGATAAGAAGCTCTTCGGCATGAAGGTGTTCTCTCTGCAGCAGCCAGCCACCCGCTCGTACGACGATGAATGGCTTTTCCAGCGGATCTTTATGCGCGATGGGCTCCTGGGGCAGAGGTACTTCTTCGTCCGGTTGATCCTGAATGGTGACGACAAGGGCATCTACGCGCTGGAGGAGCATTTCTCCAAGGAATTGCTGGAGGCTCAGCAGCGGCGTGAAAGTGTAATCATCAAATTCGACGAAACGGGGATGTTCGAGACCGGCTCGGACGGTCGGCTCAATGAACGCGAGCTGCAGGATGACTACACGCGGGCGGGCATTGATGAGTTCCAGAGTTCGCGCGTCGCCGCCTCTCCGACTCTGGCAGCACAGCGTGATGCAGCGCTCCGCTTGCTGAAGTCATTCGTGGCCGGTGACATGCCCGCCTCTCGCGTCTTCAAGGTGCCCGAGCTTGCGCGCTTTTTCGCCATTAATGGCATCTGCGGCACATGGCACGGCGTGCGCTGGCATAACATGCGCTTCTACTACGACCCGATTGAGGGCAACCTCGAGCCGATCGCGTTCGACCTGAGCCATGATGTGAGGCCCCATAGCCATCTGGTGGCCTCCTTCGACCCCTGGGCACAGCAGGCTCTTTCAGATCCGGCCGTGGCCAGGGCCTACGCGACAGAGCTAGTCCGCCTCAGCGACACCGCATACATGGAGCAACTGCGAAACGAGTTCTATGATGAGTGGCGCTACCAGGTCATGGCGCTGCTACACCAGGAATGGCCGGGCCACAGCTCCGATGTTTGGGAGCGGATCGCCAGCAATCAGCTCTTTGTTCAGCGCCTGCTGAGGGTGACCAATGTTGCCATTGGTTACGCGGAGCCTGACCCAGCGGCCATTGTCAACCCGGCGGAGATGAGGCTGGCGGTGTACATGCGCGGGGCGACATACCTGCCGGTGGAAGTGGTGGGCTTCAATATCGCGGGCGAAGGAACTGAGACACTGCATGGTGTGGGCGACCTTCCCGCAATGCTGCCGGGGCCACACAGCTTCCCCTCCAGGGAACAGTTCCGCTATCTGGTTACGGTACCCGCTGATTTCACCGGCTCCCTGGAGGCGGCATGTCGCATCCCGGGCAGCGAGCGCATCCGGCTGATCCCCATCAATGTATTCAGCGAAGGGGCGCCCAAAGACTTTCGGCAACAGCAGGTCGGCTCCGTCGCTGATGTACTCAAGAAGCACTCCTTCCTCACTGAGACATCCTTGCCCGGCACTCTGGAGATGAAGCCCGGCACGTGGGATGTTGACGGCGATCTGGTGCTCCCTGAGGGCATTAAACTGAAAGTGAGTGCCGGCACGACTTTACGCTTTGCGCCCGCGGCCGTGATGGTGTGCTCAGGCTCCCTCGACCTGCTAGGCACCCCGGAGGCGCCCATTTATCTGGTTGCTCAGAGCGACTCGTGGGCGGGTATTATCGTAACCAACGCCGGGGTTTCACGCTGGCAGAATGTTGTGGTTAAGGGGACAACCAGCATCAACAGGCATGGCTGGACTACAACCGGGGGTGTAACTTTCTACCGGAGCCCGGTTAGGTTCAGCGACTGCCGCTTCACTGATAGCTCCGCCGAGGACGTAGTCAATGTGGTCCGCGCGAAGATGTCCTGCGAACGGTGTGTCTTCGCCCGGAGTGCGTCCGACGCGTTCGACGGCGACTTCATGGAGGGGACGTTCCGCGACTGCACCTTCCACGACATCGGCGGGGATGGCATAGATATCAGCGGCAGTCGGGTCACCGTCGAGACCGCGAGCTTCAGCAGAATCGGGGACAAGGCCCTGTCCGTGGGCGAGCAGAGCGAGATGGAGGCCGCCACAATACGGATCAGCGATGCGCGCTTCGGCGTCGTTAGCAAGGATTCTTCGCATATTCAGCTTCAGGATGTGAAGATTGAGATGGCTGAATACGGCTTGGCGGCCTTTGTGAAGAAGCCGGAGTACGGGCCGGCGACGATTGATTGCGTCGAGGTCGAGTTCAATGAGGTGGCTCAAGATGGTCTCGTGCAGACCGGGTCCAGCGTGGTCGTGGACCAAGTCTACTCGATGGCATCTTCGGACTTCGATGTGAGCGAGTTGTATGCAGATGAGTAAGCAAACCGCTGCGCCGGATATTTCGGACTGCCGCTACGAAATAAAGCTGGCCTGCCCACAGACGCATGACCATATTGCCCTTGTGAGCGCATGGGTGCGTGCTCACCGGGCTGCTTTCAGCATGGCCTACCCGCCTCGACGTGTGAACAATATCTACTTCGACACCCACACTCTCGCCAACCTCGAGGACAACCTCGCCGGTATCTCAGAGCGCAGCAAGCTTCGTTTGCGCTGGTACGGTGAGGACCTGACGGTCACTCGCGGCCAACTGGAACTCAAGCAGAAGCGCGCTGCGCTCGGCTCAAAGATTGTGTATCCACTGGAATGTGTCTTGGATCTTGCCAAGACCACGTGGCGAGACGTGATGCGCCTGCTGCGAGCTCAGGATGTCGGGGAGCTGAGGCCTTACCTTGCGGGCGTGATCCCGACACTCATCAACACCTACAAGCGGGAGTACTACCTTTCGGCCGATGGGCTTGTACGCGTGACTCTCGACACTGACATGATGGGGTATAGCCAGAGCTTGTCGGGACGGCCCAACCTGAGCATTGGCGTCCTGCGCACTCCTGCCATCGTCGTGGAACTCAAAAGCGCGGCGAAGGCGGAGCAAGCCATCAAGCGAGCGGTAGCCGAGTTTCCCCTGTCACCAGCCGCGTTCTCCAAGTATGTCAACGGTGTGCTGAATCGCGACTTCCTGCTGTGACCCTCAGTCCGACACCCTCGCAAGTCAGGCACGCCCCTTGCAGCAGTTCCTACAGCGATCGCGCACGTGACCAATGATGAACGGGGGATCAGGCGATGCTATCTCGCTGGAGAACAGGGCTGCTGGGTGTGGTGTTGATTGGCGGCCTACTGTCTGTCTGCGATTGGATTTGCCATGACGGCTATAGAAGGTTAGGTGCCGGGCCTGGGGGCCAGTTGTCAAGTGACGTGCCTGCGCATGCGCCCTCCGCCGGCAAATCGGCTGGGCCTACGCAGCAAGCTCCCACGGCTACTCGCGAGGCTCCGGTGCCCAAGGCCACAGACTTCTTCTTCCACCCTCATGTTGATCTCCAGGGGATGAGCGTGGTCCATTTCTTGGCCTGGGATATTGCCGAGGGGGAAAAGGTGCCGGTGTCGCTGGAGGTGGTGGTGGCTGAAGATCTGGCTGTGGAGGTGATGGAGATATTCCGAGAGGTTCATAGCGAGGATGAGCGCTTCCCGATTCACGATGTGGTGGGATACGACTACCGGAGTATTGCCGGTGGCCGCGGACTGTCAAACCACGCCTGCGGACGCGCAATTGACCTCAACCGGGCTGAGAATCCCATGTTCAAGGGCGGGAAGAGAATCGTGCATCCCGATGAGCCTCCGTACACACCCGGTGAGTGGCGCCCCGGAGAAGACCCTTATTCAATCATCCCCGAAGGCTCGGTCGTGCGCATCTTCAAATCTCATGGCTGGCGCTGGGGAGGGGAGTGGACAAGCTGCAAGGACTACCAGCACTTCGACAAGCCTGCTCGTGGTCACTGAGACCATATGGAAATGTGGGAAGAAATTGGCAGGCACAGAACGGAAGGGCCGACCTGTCCGAGCCGGCCCCTTGCATTACCGTTCGCGTTGAGAGTTGCGAGGCTATTGGATTGTGACCGTGCCGTCCACTGCAATCGGTTGCGGGTCAATGGCCGTACCGGTGGCATCAACGAATTCGAACCGCGTGGGTGCTTCGGGTGTGGTGTCAATGTCAACGGCGGTCGGTCCGGCAGCGCCAATCGCCTTGAACTGGATGGTCAGGATCTCCTGCTCGGCGGCGTTGAAGTTAGTCGTGCCCGCTACTGCGACAAGGATGACGCCCGGTGTAGCCGTATTCAGCTGCAGCAAGGCACCGGCCGGTACTGCCGCGCCCTTGACTATGGCCGCATCGCCCCCGACCAATTCCAACTTCGTCTGCTCGTAATTGATAGTCATCCCGAAGCCGGCGACGCCGGTGGTGTCACTCATGACAATCGGAACCGTGACATTGGCTCCGCTTGCCACTGTTGCGTTCTGCACACTGACTGTGAAGTCGCTAACGACATTGTCCACTGTGATGGCACAGGTGGTCTGAGCGATCATCCCGTTGCTGTCAGTAGCGACGGCTATGATAGTATTGGCACCATTCTCCAACTGGAGGCTGTCGAAGGTGAGAGTGCCGGCAGCACCGTGGACGGTGTGGGTCATGCCGTTGACGAAGACATCAATCCTGGCGATGGTGGCTCCCGGCGTGCGCGCCGTGGCCTCTACGGTCACGTCGAAGTCACCACTGACGTTGGCGCCCGGGTCGGGCTTAGTGATATTGACCACCGGCAGGAGGGCTCCGGCCGTCCCCATGATGCCTATCTGTATCTGCGTATAGTCGTCGCTGCAGAGGTTCAGGACGGCGAAATTCAGAGCCCCCGTGAGGCTGTACGGGCTGTAGGTCACCGTAATGGGGTCGGTAACGCCGCTTGGGACGACACCACTGGTCAGCTCCGTGGGAGTTACGTCGGCCCACGGGTAGACGTATGGATCGGTGTGTTGGACGGCAAGCGTCCAATGGGTCTCCCCGGTAGCTTCCAGCGCAAAGGTATCGGGGTTACCGTCTTCGAGGGCGGAGTAGCTCAAGAAGCGGAGGCCAGGTGGCAGAGTGTCCCAGTTGGTGGCGTCGGACACCAGCGGCGTGACTTCGATATCCGCGTTGTTGAGCTGCCAGGCTACAATGTCCAGGTCGGTCCCACCATGACCGGTGAGAGCCTGAATCACTCTGAACGCACCCAGGCGCAGGGTGTGTGCGTGAATGTGCCAGTTGCCGGCCAACAGCATAAGCTTCTTGTCCAGTATGCCATCGGGGCCCACTTCATCTTTGAATGCACTGAGTTCGACGGTATGCCCATCAGCGCGACTGCAGCGGATGTGGATCATATCGGTGTCCGGTGTAATCTCCTGCGTCTGCACCGCATCAGGCCAATGGATGCGCAAGGATACGGTTCCGTATGCCTGTGGCTCGATTGGCTCGGTGGGCGTGGAACCGCCGCCGCAGCCGGCCAGCAACACCACGATGCCGAGTGCTGCCACGAAACACTCAGGCATTGACGTACAATGTTTGAGCATCTGGAATTCCTCCTCGATTGCTGTTTCTCCCCTGGCGTACGGCTCAGAGCCAACACGAACACCACTAGACACCGCGTCGACCAATGTACTTAGTACGCGGGCGTATCAGCCGCACTGCGCCTACTTGCAGCCATTGGTGAACAGCCCGAACAAGGCAATGTACGGATTTCTGCTCAATTCCGCATCAGTATAGCATTCACCTGCATACCTTGGAAGGTTTTTCTCGGCGACACTCCGGCGGGATTGGGGAGCTATTTGCCGGTGCTGAGGCGTTCCAGTACATCAATGCACATCATCAGGGTGCGTGGCAAATGGAAGCAAGTGTGCATGCCGGGGGGCTGGTCCTTGGGATGCTTGGGCACACTGCCATCCCGCTGCACCATCTCGCGCCACTCGCCATGCCGACGGTCGGGGAAGTGGGCGAAGGTCCACTCGTGCATCTTGTCATACCAGTGCAGACACCACTGCTCGCCGCAATACTCGTGCGCCAAGAGTAGCGCATAGAGTGCCTCGCCGTGGGGCCAGAAAGCCTTGCCGCTATCAGGGCGGATAGGTTTGCCGTCGAGGTCCAGAAAGGTGAACATGCCGCCATACTCCGCATCCCATGCCTTCTCTATATGCCACCTGATACACTCGATGGCTTGGTCAATGCGCGGCCTTTCGCGGCGCTCACGGAAGATGTGGATCAGGAACCACATTGACTCCACCGCGTGGCCCGGATTGACGTGATGGCCTTGGGGCGAACCTAATACCGAGCCATCCAGCGCTGTCTGCTCCACCAGCAGGCCGAGTTCAGGATGGCGGTGATCGTCGAGTATCTGCACGGCGTGCTCGTAACCGGCCTGTAGTATACCGGCGTCATCCAGCAGTTTGCCCAGTTCATGGAACACAATCGAGAATATCATCGAGATGCCCTGGCATTTGGCGGCGCCGACGAGGTTCTCAGGGATATCCAGATGAGTTCCAGGGACTGCCATTCGCTTGCGGACGGTGTCATAGGTGGCCAGGGCGGCTTCGGCGGCCTCCTCGCTGCCCGTGGCCCGTGCGTACTCGGTCAAGCCCATGATCGCGAAGCCGTCACCGTAGATCCGCTGTGCACTGACCTTGACAGTACCATCGCGGTTGAGCGTCTGGGGCCAGACCCAGTCATTCGCACGACCGATCTTCATGACGAATTCAAACAGATGGTGTGCCACCTGGAGCCATTCAGCGCGTCTGCCAACGCGATTGTAGAGGGCCGAGAATGTCCACAGCGCCCGACCCTGTGACCACATTGATTTGTCCCCACTCAGCACAGTTCCATCCTGTGCCAAGGCATGGAAGATGCCTCCGTGGCCGCGATCTATGCCGTTTTCTATCCACCATGGCATCACGTCCTCCAACAATTCAGACTCGTAAGTGCGCATAAGTGCCCGGAAATCCTGAGATGGTTTCATGGGGATGTCTCCGTTCTAGCGTCTTCACTGTCAAATGTGTTGACAGGTGAGGCTCAGTTTGGTGTGATGAGACGGCGGTCTTAATAGAGTATTGCTACACCGCTTGCGAATTACCTGCATATTTCTGCAGAGTTCGGCGGTGGGGAAGATACACTGGAACCAGCCTGCCACGCCTGACATCGAAGAAATGTGAATCTGGTGGTAGCCAAAAATGTTGGGAGGTGTTGGGAGGTATTCCGGCGAAGAATATGAGACCCACGCCGCTAGCTTGCGCGGTGATGAAGGTCACAGGGAGGCACAGAGCGATGAACCGGAGGCTGGTACGAGGATACGCCGTGGTTGCGACAACGGTGTGCATGATGTGGCTGCTGTTGGGCTGTCACGGAACGAATGGGCAACTCGGGGGCGATTGGGACCAGCCGCCGGGTCGGTCCAACCCTGCTTTGGAATTTGTCCAGCGTCTAATCGGCGAGTGGAAGGCGACGCCGACGAAGGTTGCCGAAAGCGTATGGGACACTGATCACGTCAGCTTCAGAGAGGCGGTGACCACCGTCAGCACGGGAGGCGCAGTGGTGAAAATTGCCGTCTCCGAGAGTGGTAAGACGCTGTGGGACGCGCCCGACCTGGGGCCATTGTGCTGGAGCGGCGACTTGATGATTGATGCAGTGCTTGGCGACAGCGCACAGGGCACAGTAACCGTAGGTGACGCCATCCCGGCAGTTTCGGAATACTTGTACGTAAACCGGTGGACGTATCCGAGGCCTGGCAACACCTGCGCTGCAACACTGACTTTCTCGGAAACTGATAGCCGTCTCAACATGAAGCTTGTAGGCACCGGTGCCGGATGGCCTGATAAATACGGCATTGAGATGGTGGACGGACCTGAAAATAGCTACGTGTTGCGGCGGGCCCCCGAAATCCGCGCGTCCGATCCACTGCAAGAGTTCATCCAGGCCGTAGTCGGAGCCTGGGAGGTGGGCTTTATCAAGGAACCGGATTCTCTCGCCTGCATACCGGAGTTTCCGGCCGTGATGACACTTTCGGAAGTGAACACATGTACCACCCTCATCCCGGGGACAGGGGGCGAGTTGAACTATCTCTGGGAGGAGAACAGCCACCGGCACGGGGGCAGCATCAGTATCGCCCTGGCTGTCGGACACTCCGCCAACGTGATTGTAAGCGGTGGCGGATGGCACAACCTGACATTCCAGCATCCAGGTCTCATGACTGAGGGTACGATGTCGGTATCCGATGCCGGGGACGCCTTGACTATAAGCCAGCGGGAGTGCGACGGAAGCACAATTAAGTGGCTGACGCGCCGCTGATTCTTAGGCCGGGGACATGTTGTCCTCATCTGCCACTCAGTGGCGTCGGTGGGTTTGCCGATGTCGTGAACGACCGCATCGCACTGTAGAGCCATCCGACCTTGCCCAGGTCACGATTCGATGGATAGGCTGCATCGCCGCCGGCACGTGCACCTACGCGCCAGTAGTATGTGGTCGCAGGAGTAAGCCCGGCGCCCGCATCGGCGACGTAGTAGGTGGAATTCATCACCGTGCTCCCGCCGCCGGACTGCATGTGTCCGCTCGTCCAGTAGGGGCCCCGCCGTCCCTGTGGATCGTTAGGGCCGAATAACTCGACATTGTAGGTGTCCGCCCCCACCACTGACTGCCAGGTGAAGCGGACGTTGGTCACAAGTTGGTTGGGCGCGCCGTTGTAGGGGGATGACTGCAGAGGGGGCGTGAAGAATGTGACCGGGCCGAAGTGCGCGCTGACCTCTGAGAGCGGCTGCCCGCTGTCAACCTCGACGCGCAGTTCGGGGGTGACGGGACTCGCGGCTTGCTGAGGCGATACCAGGGGGAAGGCCTGCTGGGTGACATTGGGCGGATTGTAGCCGGCGCGCTGCAGGGGATCAATGATCCGCTGGATGGCGTAGTAGTAACGCGTCCCCGGAGTCATGGGATAATGATTGTATGCGGCGGTCACCGTCGCTTGTTGCTCGCCGTCGGCGCCCAGATACGTATAGGTGAAGCCGGCATCCGTCACATACTGCGTCAGGTACGGGTCATCGCTGTAGGTATCCGAGGCTAACCTTCTCCCCTGGAAGACATCTATAATATTGGGGGGCGTGGCCGGGAAATAGGGATTGTTGGGCGCGCGGTAGATGACCCATCCGTGCGTGGCATCCAGGGCTGTCTGGCTGGTCTGCGTGACGAGCAGGACTGTAGGGTTCGCGCCACACGTCGCCTGCGAGAGGCCTGACGATATCGCCGTTGTCCCGCCGCCACCGCCACCGTTTTGCTCGTCTCCGCCTCCGCAACCCGAGAGCATCAGCAATGCCCCCACCAATACCGCCGCACCGACGTGGCCGCCTCTCGTGTTTATCATCATTTTACCTCCGCGACGAGGCCCAGCAGGCAATCATTCTAGCGCCGCTATGGTCATACTACTCCATTAGACGAGCTTGCGGCTGGCGCAGTTCGCCAACCCTGCCAACTGCGCTTCCCTATGCGCCGACAGGTTGAACTCTACCACGGTTTGTGTCATACTCCAGGATTGGAATGGGTGCGGTATGGATATGATAATAGTGCGAGCACTTGATACGCGTTTGCGGCGCTGCCAGCCCACACGTATCGGATGCCACATCAGTCAGCAGGGCAACGCCTGCTATCACAAGGAGGAACTCGCCATGGAGAAACGAGGTTTCACCCTGATTGAACTGCTTGTGGTCATAGCCATCATCGCCATTCTCGCTGCCATCCTTTTCCCCGTTTTCGCCCGGGCTCGCGAGAAGGCGCGTCAGGCGTCGTGTCTATCGAACGTGAAAGAGATCGGCTTGGCTGTGATCATGTACCTCAGTGATTACGACCAGGTGTACCCCGTATCAGGGTACCAGGATATGTCATCGGGACTGCCATGCGATGGCAAGGTCTTCTGGCCCCTTGCCGCCGACCCATACATCAAGACCGGCGCCGGCGCAGGTTCGCAAGGCATCTGGAGATGCCCGTCTGCTGTGTCAAAGGTGAACTGGTACTGTGGGGCCTATGCAGACTATGGCATGAACAGAAGCCTGTTTGGTATCATGGAGAGCAGAGTCACGCAGCCGGCAACAACTATCTGTATCGGCGAACCGTGGATCACTCACGAGGGCACGCCCGACCAGCGCGAAGGCTGGTATCAATGGTATGGCTTCCGTGAGTACGAATACACCGGTGGCGGTTACTATCCTGCCTACGGCACCCGGTATGACCACAACGGACAATCGAACTACGGCTTCTGTGACGGTCATGCCAAGAGCGGCAGTGAATCGTCAACGCTCGGCGGTGGGTTCGTCGTCACACTGTGAGAGAATCATCCAGCACCGGCACGGCCACTGAGCGGATACGCGACGAACTCATTGGCGCATGGGAAGCGCTCCGCAACGAGAATCTTGCGCTCGACGGGGATGTATATCACCCCGCAGCAGTTGTTCTGGTTGCAGATGCCGCCGAGACCGTGCTCGGGGCCATCGTGCGTCCGCAGTGTTTCCTTCAGCAAGTTCACGCTACCGCCTGCGGTTTCGCTTCGTGCACCGAACTCCCGAAGTATGCGCACTCGGTTGCCACGCAGTCGCAAGTACTCATCGTCGCCGGCCAACGCCTCCTCCGGGCTAATCTCGGAGACGAAGAAGTTGCCGCAGCATATCCATCCTCCCGGCTCCCATGAGTGTTCAGCAATGACAGGGCCGGTGGGCTTGTGCGTCTCGACCACGACACCTTCGCCCGTGTCATCTATCATGATGTGGTTGCCATGCCCGGCGATTCCTGGTCGCTTGAGGAACTCGACCGCCTCAGGGACATTTCGGCATTCTTCGAGTACGAGGCGGGCGGTATAGACGCTGTGCCATGCCGGCGGCTGGGCCGGTTCGGGTGGCAGGCTTTTCCTCACGCGCGCCGAGGAGCCACTGACGGCCAGGCCACACTCATTGACGCCGCCCCAATACGATAGCCAGCCCGGCCAGACGATGCCAACGTGAGCATACGCACCCTCGCGCCGCGTGAGTTGCACCACATAGCCGGTCTGGTCATCGAGGTTGCCGCCGAGAAGCGGTCCCTGAGGCGAGGTTCGGAAGCCCAGGTTGCTGCATTGTTGCTCACCGACGAGCTTGTCCACATAGCGCCCAAGATTGAAGTCGAAGACCTGCTCGAAGTCTATGCCGAGTCCGTCGGCATAGCCTCGGACTTCGGCAAGCTGGGCGGGCCAGTGTTGTTGCAGCCACGTGATCATCGCAGGACGGTCATACTTTGGCCGCTCGTCTGCGTGGCAGTGTCCAAGGCGGCGATAGACGATTTTCGCCAACTCGCCGAGTCTCTCGCACTGCTGGCGGCCGATGTCATATGCACTGCCCGCCACCTCGAGATATGTCATCGTCGTCATTTGCCACGACCTCCCCTACTACACCGTCATCTGGAACTGTTAGCGAAAACGACGGGTTGACGTGCGCTCACCTGACAGGTAGTATTGAATTAGCATGAAACGGTTCGCTGCACCTAAATGCCTCAAGGATCCGCGGAGGCTTCCAGGCAATGCTTGACATATACTTTGGGGACAATCTGCCAATTCTCAAGTCGATGGCGGACGAGCAATTCGATCTGATATACATCGACCCGCCCTTCAACACCGGCAAGTCACAAACGCGGTCGCAGCTCAAGACCGTGCGTGACGAAGTGAACGGTGACCGTGTGGGCTTCAAAGGGAAACGGTACCGAACTGTGAAGCTCGGCACCCAGTCTTTCGCTGACGTGTTCGATGACTTCCTCGCCTTCATTGAGCCACGTCTGATTGAAGCACACCGGCTATTGCGCCCTGACGGGTCATTTTTCCTGCACATTGACTACCGGGAAGTTCACTACTGTAAGGTTCTGCTGGATCAGATTTTCGGGCGTGGCTCTTTCATGAACGAGATTGTGTGGGCATACGACTATGGCGCACGCTCCACAAAGAAATGGTCCGCCAAACACGACAGCATTCTCTGGTATGCAAAGGATCCCAATAACTACACGTTCAACTTCGAGGAGATGGATCGAATCCCGTATATGGCACCAGGGCTCGTGGGAGCGGAGAAGGCTGCGCGTGGGAAGACGCCGACCGATGTCTGGTGGCATACCATCGTAAGCCCGAGCGGAAAGGAGAAAACCGG
Source organism: uncultured Armatimonadia bacterium (assembly GCA_964498775.1). Taxonomy (GTDB): domain Bacteria; phylum Armatimonadota; class Zipacnadia; order Zipacnadales; family UBA11051; genus UBA11051. The sequence continues at coordinate 2,258 of CAZCJS010000031.1, read as the reverse complement.
GTATCCGACTCAAAAGCCTCTCGGCGTCATTCATCGGATAGTCAAGGTACACAGCAAAAGCGGCGACAAGCTCCTGGATTTCTTTGCCGGAAGTGGTACGCTCGGTGAGGCGGGCCTCGGCCTCGGCAGAGACGTAGTACTCATAGACAACAAGTACGAAGCTATTAAGGTCATGGCGCAGCGCCTTGCCTTCGGTCAGCCTCAGTTCCACGGTGTGGAACCGCCTGCAGTACCCGCAGCACGATTGGCCCTGTCATGGCAGAACGAGCAGAGAGACCAGTAATCCGCAGCACTGATTGCGAAGTACAGTTGGTTGCCTCAGTAGCCTCCACCATGCGAACAGGTCAAGAGCCCGATTGGCTGCGCTGCGCGCACATGGTGGCCGACTTGCGGCGGCAATCGAGCTGCTCAGAGAAATGACGGGCTTCCGAGACTGAGGCAGCGCCCATGCAACTGGGCCGCGTGTGACTCATCTCCCCGCCAGCCTCTCCAGTATCGTCACGCACGTGATGAGTGCGCGGGGGAGGTGGAAAGGTTCCTTGCGTGGCTTCTCGCCCTCACCGGTCACGCCCCAGGGGAAGCTGCCGTCTCTTGCCACTCCACGGTGCCATTCTCCATACTCTGCAACAGGGAAGTGAGCCCATGTCCACTCATGCACCCGGTCATACCATTCGAGGCACCATTTCTCGCCGGTCAGTTCATAGCCCAGCAGCAGCGCCACCAGCGTCTCGGTGTGGGGCCACATGGTCTTGCCCTGACCCTGACGTTGCACGAGCTTCCCGTCCTCCGCATCGAGGAATAGGAACATCCCGCCGCACTCGTCATCCCAGCAGGCCTCGAGATGCCACCTGACTGACTCGACGCACTGAGCGATGCGGTCTTGTTCATGCCGGTCGGCAAATAAGTTCATCAAGAACCACATCGACTCTATGGCATGACCGGCAATTATCTCCTGGCCCGGCGGTCGCTGCAGCAGCGACCCGTCGAGGGCGATGTACTCGTGGAGGATGCGCTCCTCGGGCTTGAGGTACTCGTCGAGGATCATGGTGGCATGGTCGTGGCCCGCCTTCAGGATCTCGGCATCGTCAAGGAGCTTCCCCAACTCGTGGAAGACCGTGGAGAAGATCATGGAGATGCCATGAGTCTTGGCGACCTGGGCCACTTCTTCCGGCACTGCCAGATGCACGCCGGGTGTTTTCATCCGCTCTTGCACGGTCTCATATGTCGCGAGTGCTGCGGCGATGGCATCTTCATCACCTGTCGCCTTGGCATATTCGGTCAGGCCCATCATCGCGAAGCCGTCGGCGTAGATGCGTGTTGACGGGGTTATGACGCTGCCGTCGCGATGCACTTTGGACGGCCAGAGCCAGTCTGAGTTACGGCCGATGGGCAGCGTGAACTCGAATATGCGGTTTGCCACATCGAGCCATTCATGGCGGTTGCCGATGCTATTGTAGAGCTTCGACCAGACGAATAGCGCCCGGCCGAGCGACCACACAGACTTGTCGTAGCTATAGACCTCCCCGTCCTCGGTTATGGTTTCTGTGACGCCACCCATCTCCCAGTCAATGCCATGCTCCATCCACCAAGGGATCACGTCATCGAGAAGGGCCTCTTCATAGAGCGTCAACAACTTAGCGAAATCATCTGCTGTCTTCATCTGTTTACCTCCGGTGAGTTTGCCTCGCTGTGTATCAGCGTTCGGGTGATTTTGCCGCCAGGAGCTCCAGGACTTTAGTACACAACAGCAGAGCGCGGGGCAGATGGAACGGATCCATTACACGGTTCGGTTGCGGCTCAGCCTGCTCAGGTGCGCTGCCGTCTCTCTGGACGGTATTGTGCCACTGGGTGTAGCCGCGCATCGGGAAGTTGGCAAACGACCAGTCATGTACAAGGTCGTACCAGTCGAGGCACCACTGCTCCCCGCTCAGCTCATACGCCAGCAGGAGCGCGTAGAGGGCCTCCGTGTGGGGCCAGAGCGACTTGCCCCCATCCGCCGACCTCACGGTGCCATCTGCGTCAAGGCTGTTGAACATCCCGCCATACCGCGAATCCCAGCACGCATCGAGATGCCATCTGATGCACTCGACAGCCTGCGCGATACGGTCGGGCTCGCGACGGTCACGGAAGATATGCAGCATGAACCACATGGACTCGATGGCGTGCCCCGGGCATACATACCTGCCCACTTCGGAGTCCAGTTCCGTCCCATCCATCGCGACACACTCCAGGATCAGCTTATGTTCGGGACGGCGGAA
>CAZCJS010000030.1:0-22252 GCA_964498775.1 uncultured Armatimonadia bacterium | reverse complement strand
GTGGGTGCGGGTCATCTATGGTCTTGCAGTTGAGACGCTCATACGCCACGCTGACGAGCCCGATACCGCCGCAAGATATTTCGTCACAGCCTATGTGCCCTTGATCCGCGACTGGATACAGAAACGATGGGTATCGGCAGGAACCATCCTTGAGAAAGCCTTGGCCAGCTTCCACGAGCCAGGAGGGGATATTGAAGGTCACCTCAACAACCTTTTCATGCCGGCAGACGCGTTCGAGGAGAAGCCGTTCATTGTCGTCCATCATCGCACCTATGAGCTCGCAGTGTTGAGCCATCTCGTTTTCCGCTATTGCCTGGCCATTCTGGGACCTGACAGATTCGCAGTGGCATCGATTGAGTACTCCGAGGAAGGCTCGCACTTGGCGACAAGATGCAGACAGGCAGCGAAGGAAGCCGCGGAGAAGTTCATTTCGGCAGTCCAGGAGGAGATGGCTGCTCCTCTGGGAGTTGATGACACCACACAGCCTTCCCATGCCGGCTTCCCCGAATTCGTGGAGAGCCTCGCGACGCGCTATGATGACTTCGACAGAACCCGTGAACGCCAGCACGCCAAGTTGGTGCAGAGCATGGAGCTCTCTGCGGAGAGAATCAAGGAACTTGAGGATGAGATAATTGACGGGCTTGGCAGGCACGCCATCATGCGTCGGCTGTGGACAAGCAACAACGCCGAGGGGGACTCCTGTGAAGTGGAGGTTGAGTGTAGGTGGGGACCATACCCTCGAGAGTCACTTGCCGAGGAAGGAGAAACTGTTTTCTTGGTGATACCACCGCCCGGCCTGGGTGGGTACTTCGCCGGCTGCGAGGACTCGCACATTCTCGATGCACTGGCAGAGCGCTGCACCCACACTGCGGTAGCCACTCTGGAGGAAGCATTGGCCCGCATTGAGGCAGCTTTCCACTCAGTGAACGGAGTCCAGCCGCATACGCCAGTAGCTGTCGCGGTCATCCCTGGAAATCATCGTGCCACAATACAGAGTTGTGAGGGCTATGTGGATGCGGCTGAGGAAGAAACAGAAGATGAGTTGGTATACCATGGACGAATCGGCAACGTCGCCCTATTGGCCGCGAACTCTACCGACGAACAGTTTCGCCTGTTTGTCATGTCTACAGACCGGGGGGGCGCGCTGGAAGTGGTGAGCGGGCCGAACGTTGATGTAGAACCGAGAGAACTTGCGGGAGAAGCCACTGCGGCAGGAGTCACGATCAGGCTCCGAGAAACCATACGGCTGCACCTGCCAGCCCCGGACGCCTACCAGTTCATCACGGTTGATGGTGACGACAGCCCGGTGGAGTGACGAACGAAGACGTACTTCCTTCTCTCGGCCATTCAGGAATGGAATCAAGCGACATGCAAGATAGGGCTCACGTTACCGGGGCCGCCATCCGCCGTGGGCTGACCGACGTCGGTCTCAGCCTCGGCGACATCGTCCTCGTACATTCCTCGCTGAGTGCTTTCGGGCATGTCGCAGGCGGCGCGGATACGGTCATTGACGCGCTGCTGGAGACCGTGGGGCCGGAGGGGACGGTCGTCGTCCCCACCTTCACCTGGGGGCCGTTTCATGATGCCGAGAAAGTCGTGCTGGACCTGCTCAACACCTCGGTGAAGGCCGAGGTCGGCATCATCCCCGAGACCTTCCGCAGGCGGCCCGAGGCGAAACGCAGCACCCACATCTGCCATTCCGTGGCCGCCATCGGACCCCACACCGACCGCGTCATGGGCGAGGGCATCAGCAGCTTCGGTGCGGGCTCGACTTTCCACCGGCTCTACCAACTCGACGCCTGGTGCCTGTTCCTGGGCGCCACGTTCAGGGCATGCACCGAGCTCCACGCCGTCGAAGAGTACATGCAGGTGCCGTACCGCTACTACCGGGATTTCAGCGGCTCGACAGTGATCCTCGCTGACGGGTCGGAGATCCCCTCACAGTCCGTCGAGTTCCTCCGCTACCCCGATTACCACAATGACTTCGCGAAGATGAAGCAGATACTAGCGGGGCATGGGGTGCTCAAAGTCACATGCATCGGCGCGGCGGAGGTCATCAACGTGCGCATCCGCGACATCTTCGACATCACCGTTGCGTACATGAGCGAGGACATCGGCTTTTTGCTGACCGAGGCCTCGCGAGAGCTGCTGCATGGCAAAGGAGATTCCTGATGCAGAACCTGCTGGTTGCAGTCGCAGTGCTGCTTATTGTCACGGCATCGAGTTCCGCCACGCCGCTGAAGATCGTGTGTCTCGGCGACTCGATTACTAAGGGCGTGCGCGGCGGGGTGACGGCCGAGCAGACTTTCGCGACGCTGCTACAGCAGTGGCTGAGCGAACACGTGACGCCCGTCGAGGTGATCAATGTCGGCATCGGCGGCGAGCGCACCGATATGGCCCTGCCGCGACTCGACGCGGATGTCATCGCGCTGCAGCCGAACTATGTCTGCATCATGTACGGAACCAACGATTCGCACATTGACGCGGGCAAGAGCGACGTGCGGCTGCCACTGGCTGAGTATGAGGCGAACCTGCACACGATGGTGCAGCGACTGCGGGCGGCGGGTATCAAGCCGGTGCTGATGACCGCGATTCCGCTGTGCCATACTCATCAGCATGCCCGCCGCAGCCCCTACGCCGAGCTGAGCCCGAATTATAAGCTCACCGAGTACGTGACTGCATGTCGGCGGGCGGCGGCTGAAGACAACGTGCCGCTGGTGGACAATTTCGCGGCATGGGCGGAGGCGGCTTTTCTGGGCGCGGACCTGCCGGCCATGACCACCGACGGGTGCCATCCGAATCCTACGGGCCATGACTTCCTCGCCCGCACCATGTACCCGGTCCTCGCGCGCCTGCTGGATGGCGACCCGCTGCTGCCGGGCGAGATGGTCTTGCCTATCGCCCGGCCGCCCACGAGTCCGTACGCTACTCCGGCTGCAATCGGTGCCCCTGTGGAGACGGCAACCGAGCCCGACAAAGCCGACTAGGGCGCGCCATTTCTCCAGCCATGCAGAAACCTTAGCCGCTGCGGAGGTGTGCCTGGACTTCGGAGGGAAACTCACCGTCAGCGGGGCCGCCGACCAGCGTGACATCGTCCGCTTTATGCCTACTCGCATCTGCGGCCGCAATCACGTATTGATATTGAGAGAGCGGGTGGATAAGAAATGCCTGTAGCACCCGAACATGTGGACGTGTTTGTCAGCGGCGAAGACGGCGTCTGCGAGTACCGCATCCCGGCGCTGATCGTGACAAATAGGGGGACGTTAGTCGCGGTGTGCGATGCGCGCGTGGACCGGCCAGGCGATGCTCCCAACAACATTGACCTCGTCATGAAGCGCAGCTTCGATGGCGGCAGGACCTGGACGCCGCTGCAGCTCATCCGCCGCTACCCTGGCGATGAGGCGGCCTGTGACCCGTGCGCACTGGTGGACCGCGACACCGGGGCCATCTGGGTATTCTACGACTACGCCGTGCCCGCTCCGGACCATCGCGAACGCCGTATCCTCAAGCTGCATGCGACCAAGAGCGCAGACGATGGTGAGACCTGGTCAGACCCGATTGACCTCGCCGCTCAACTCAAGGACCCGACATGGCAGGCCATCTACGCCGGCCCTGGCATGGGCATCCAGATGCGCAATGGCCGCCTGGCTGTTCCCGTTTACAGCAGGCAGTCGGACAGCGAAGTCAGCTCGTGTCACGTCATCTACAGCGACGATCGCGGCCGGACCTGGCAGATCGGCGAGGGTGTCGGAAGCCAGGTGAATGAGGCTCAGATCGTCGAGTTGACTGACGGCTCGCTGATGATCAATATGCGTGGGACCGACCAGAGGCTGTGCCGCTCCGTAGCCATCAGCCGTGACGGGGGCGAAAGCTGGTCAGAGCCGCGCCATGATGCGACCCTCATAGAGCCCCACTGCCAGGCCAGTTTCATCCGCTACACTGAGCAACAAGACGACGAGGGCATCAGCCGCCTGCTCTTCGCCAACTGCGCCTCGACCCGGGCCCGCGTCAATGGCACTGTCCGCCTCAGCTACGACGAGGGCAGGACCTGGCCCGTAGCAAGGACCATCTACGCCGGGCAGTTTGCCTACTGCTGCCTGACGGTGCTTCCCGACGGCACCATCGGCCTCCTCTACGAGCGCGATAATTACGCCGCGCTCACTTTCGCCGGCTTCACGCTCGACTGGCTCACCGATGGCAAAGACACCCTGTCGGGGTGAAGCTCGCAGAACTCGACGCCAGCGCCGCTGAACGGTAGCTGAAATGCACGGCGGTTGCCGGCGCAGGCTGATAAGAAGTATCATTGCTTCTCGTCGCGACAGACGACGGGTGAATGGGCCACAAAGGAGAACATGAAATGCTTGTGAATGCTTATGAAGTCGAGTTGCCGGGCGGCTTGGAGGTCGTTTCGCTGACCACCGGAATCAACGGTCGCATCTACGGCGGCATGACCGGGGCCAGGGAGCATCTGCTCTTCGAGTATGCGCCCGATACCGAAGCAGTCCGCGACCTGGGGGCTAAGATCGTCCCCTCCAAGGAGCTTTACAATCGCCAGGGAGAGCCGATCTCGCAGAAGATCCACCATGCCCTCAGTGGCCTGGCTGACGGCCGCATCGCCGGGGCTACCGGACGGAACGTAGCGTACGGCTCCCGTCACTACAAGACCAACGAGGATGACGGCGGCCATGTTTTCATCTATGACCCCGCCTCCGATGAGGGCCGCGACCTGGGTGTGGCTGTTCCGCACATGTGGATTGTCAACACCGCGGTCAATCCCGATGGGTCGCAAATCTTCGGGATGACGTATCATCACAACGATTTCTTCGCGATGGACCTGGCGACCGGCGAGATCGTCTTTGCCGACCAGGTTCATGCCGGTGTCTGGGGCGACAGCGCCTGCAGCCACAGCATCGCCTGCGACAAAGACGGCGTCGTGTACGGTTCGTGTTCCGAAGGCTATCTCTTCACCTATGACAGTCAGAAGAAGCAACTCACCGAGACGGATGCTAAGCTGCCGGGCGAAGGCTCCTACCGCATTGATGCGTTGATGGCGGCCGACGACGGGATGATCTACGGCGGCATGTGGGAGACGGGAATTCTGTTCTCGGTGGAGCCGGGCTCGCTGCAGATTACCGAGCTGGCCCGGCCCAATGACGGTCCGCGCTTACCAGCACTGGTGGAGCGCGACGGAATTCTCTACGGTGCAGCGGGCGGCGGAACTCAGTACGGCACCCGTGGCGCGTTCCTGTTCGAGTATGACCCGAAGAAGGCTGCTTACCGCGAGATCGGCCCCATCGTGGACGAGGAATCCGGCATCGAGGCCGCACGAGTGCATGCCATGACGGTCGGTCTCGACGGCACCATCTACGCCGGCGAAACCGGGGCCACTCACACCCGTTTCGACGCTGCCTCCGGCGACATCGAGACCGGCATGCACCCCTACCTCTACATCGTAGCAACCTAGCTTGCCGTTCGCCGTTGCCTTTCTTTCCGCTCCGCGCAGCGGAGCGAGGGGTCTGGGGTCCGTGACCCCAGCGGGGAGTGGGGCGGAGCCCCACGACGTTGCCGTCTGCCGTTGCCCTTTGCCGTTAGAGCTTGACTCGCAGGCCCCACAAATCATCAAGGAGCGTGAAAGACGATCATGGACAAAGTGCGATTAGGCGTCATCGGTTGTGGACACATGGCGCAGGTGCATCTGGCGGCGCTGCTGGACGGGGCGGAGAACGTCTCAGAGGAACTGCGCCAGTGGGTGCCACAGCTCCAGGTCCGCGGCCTCGCCGACGTCAACACTGAAAAGGCCGAGACCTACCGCCGGACCTACAACGCCGAGTATGCCACTGCCGATCCCGAGGACCTCTTCAGCGACCCCGACATTGACGCGGTGCTCATCACCACCTGGCATGACACCCATGGCCCCTTTTCCATCCGCGCCATGGACGCCGGCAAGCACGTGCTCATCGAGAAGCCGATGGCGATGACCGAGCAGGAGTGCGACGATATCCTGGCTGCCGAAGAACGCTCCGGCGTCAAGTACATGGTCGCTTTCCGTTGCCGTTTTGCCAAAGGTGCCCGCGACGTCAAGCGCGAGATCCCCAAGCCGGACAACATCATCGCTCATGCCCGCACCGCCGGCATCTGGCCCGAGACGAGCTGGGCCCAGGACCCGATCAAGGGCGGCGGCCAGATACTCTCCCAGGGCTGTCATGTCGTGGACATGATGTTGTATCTGGCGGGCTCGGAGCCGGAGGCCGTCTATGCCACGGGCGGCGTATGCCACCACTCCCACCCCGACGTCATAGACACCATCAACGCCGCGGTCCGCTACACCAATGGCAGTGTCGGCGCCTTTGTGGGGGGCGACGGTGGCACCGGCAACCTCATGCTCCACCATCCGCTTCCCAACGGGTGTCCCTTCTGGGTGATGGTCGTAGACAAGGGCCGCAGCGCCATTGCCATTGACCACGGTGAGGACGCCCGCTTCGAGTCAACTGTCCCCGAGGAGGAATGGAAGCCGCCTTATCAGTCCTGTGAGTATGGCGAGAAGCTGGGCAAGAGCGTAGCCAGCGGCTTGCCCGACATCATGCCGACCTTCGTAAAGTGCATCCTCAATGACGAGCCGCTACCGGCTACGGCGACCGACGGTGCGATGGCGACGCGCTTCATCCTGCGCTGCTTCGAATCCGCCCGCACCGGCAAAATCATCGAGTTCTGAGTTCCTCCGTGCCGTTACCCGTTTCCCCTCTCCGCTCCGGAGAGGGGGGAAGTTGGCGGGGATTTTCCCGTCAACTACGGGGTGAGGCGGACGTTGCCTTTTTTACCGCTCCGCGGGGTGTTACGCGGAGCGGGGGGTGTGGGGCAGAGCCCCACGACGTTGCCGTTCGTGCTTGCCGTTAGCCGTTGCCGTTACGCCTCGACGACGCAGTTCCTGAGCGTGCCGATCCCGCCGATGGCAATTTCGATGACATCTCCGGGCCGCAGGAACACTGGCGGCTGGCGTTTATAGCCTACTCCCGACGGCGTCCCGGTCATGATCACGGTTCCGGGCCGCAGCGTCGCCATTTGCGAGATATAGCTGACGAGTTTGGCGCACGGGAAGATCAGGTCGCCGGTATTGCCATCCTGCATGAGCCGGCCATTGAGGCGGCTTTGCACTGCGACATTATCGGGGTCCAGTTCCGTCTCAATCCACGGTCCGAGCGGGCAGAAGGTATCGAAGCTCTTGCCGCGCGCCCACTGCCGATCAAGGCGTATCTGGCAGTCCCGCGCGCTCACATCATTCCCACACGTATAGCCCAGCACGTAATCCAGCGCCTCGTCCTCCGCCACGTTATGACATTCCTGCCCGATGACGATCACCAGTTCCGCTTCGTAGTCCACTTCATCCGCAGCCATGGCGGGCAGGATGATCGCATCTTCGGGCCCGCAGAGCGTGCTGGTTGCTTTCAGAAATATCACTGGACTGGTCGGATACGGGTCTCCGAACTCATCGGCATGGGCTTTATAGTTGAGGCCGATGGCGATGATATCAGGCGGCGTGACTGGTGCGAGCAGCTTGACATCTGCGAGTGCGAATTCCTCACCTGTGCGTTCTGTTCCGTGCCATGGTTCGCCCGGTATCGCGCTGACCGTCAGGTTTTCGGCTATGCCATAGCGGTTGCCTTCCGGGTCCACAGCCCCGCCGGCCCCGCTGTCAATTATTCCATACCTGACATCGCTTTCCATATCAACGAATCGCGCAATCTTCATTTTCCACCTACACCTCTATCCATAGTCTTTGCCGCCGCATTTCCGGCTGACCTTTGCATTGATCCCCACCGGCCGCAGGAGACAGGTGGCCCAGCCTGCCAACAGATAGGTGCCTCGCCCTGCCAGGACACAGGTGGCCCAGCCTGCCAATAGACAGGCGGCTCGCCCTGCCAGGAGACAGGTGGCCCAGCCTGCCGAGAGACAGGTGCCTCCGCCTGCCAGGGGACAGGTGGCTCGGCCTGACCCTGCGCCTGCGCGGGGTCAGGTATCCATGAAACAAGCGGCCGCTTGTTTCGTGGATAGCTTCCAGCCCGAGTCAGTTTCCATCTGCCTTTGCCGTGCGCCTTTGCCATTTGTAGTTGCCTTCCGTCGTTGCCTCCCGTCGTTCTCCCCCTCTCCGTTTCGGAGAGGGGGCCGGGGGGTAAGGCCGCCGTCACCGCCCATTCTCACACATGCACCCACGCATCCATATCCCCGGCGGCATACGCGCTATAGTAGTGCAAGATCAGTTCCTTGGTCCGGTATGTCCCGAACTCCTCCACGTCATGCCGCTTGACGATCGGGAACGTTTCTAGTACATACTCGGCTTCCTCGCGGCTCAGGCCATAGAGATGGAAGTACAGCGCATCCAGTTGGCATTTGAGATGCAGCCTGCGCTCCTCATCCCAGGCGAACGGCGGCAGCGCCTTCCCTTCCTCATCCACATAGCCCATATTTTCTGCAAAGCCGGCGATGTCGTGGGCGGTGTAGGTGAGTTCGAGGACGCGGTCAGTGACGAAGTCACGGATCGTGCGGCCGGCCTCACCCCGTAGTTGGCGGGGAAATCCCCGCCAACTTCCCCCTCTCCGGGACGGAGAGGGGGGAAAGGCGTGTGGCATGTCTGATACCTGCGAGGGTCCAGAAACAAGCCGCGTCCGGATACGTTCCACAACGCCTATCATATCGTTCTCCACATCGCTCCCTGCGATCCGGAGGACCTCGATCCCATAGCCGTTCAGGAGCCGTTCATCTCGCCACTGATCGTACTCAACGGTGTCTTGGTGATGTGGCCCATCTATCTCGACGCCAAGGCGGGCCGCTTCGCAATAGAAGTCGAGGACGAAGGGACCTATGGGGTGTTGGCGTCGGAACTTGGCCCCGAGTTGCCGACCCCGCAGCACTTCCCACACAGCAGTTTCACCAGCCGAGGGGTTTTGCCGTTGTTCTCTGGCGAAGCGGACCTTATCACGTGAGGCGGCTCCCATGACACGCCCTTCCTTATTGTCCGTGTCCGTCCCATCCCCCTCGATGCCTTCTTCTGCTCTCCCCCTCTCCGCTCCGGAGAGGGGGTCGGGGGGTGAGGCCGCCGTCCGTATGCCATTCTCCCTCATGCCTTCTTCTGTTCTCCCCCTCTCCGTTTCGGAGAGGGGGTCGGGGGGTGAGGCCGCCACCCCCCCAAACCGCGCCGACAGCCCCTCCTCATACACCTCCGGAACAAGCACAGGCAACTGCTTGATGACGAACAGGTTGAGCGCTGTCGCTGGTATCTTGGCACGCACCACGTAGTCAAATGCCAAGGCATCAAGATTGGCCAATAGGCACACTTTCGCGTCAGAACCCGCAAGCAGCAAGGGTAGTTTGTTCCCAAATCCCGCCCTTGGCACTGCCGCCGCGATCACTGTCCGCTCATCTGTCGCCCGGGCGATATCCCGAAATGCCAGTACCCACGGTTCGGACATCCCACGAGACACAACAGCCTCCTCCGGCACCCAGAATTGCGGGAAGGGGCACATCTCTGCGTCTTCCTTCTCAGCGAGCGAAGTCTCAACAGGCAGGTATGGGTTGAATGTATTCTCCGGATGGTACTCTACGGAGGCCGCCCTGTGGTCATACGCACGCACCATCTTGCCTACATACAGCGGCAGATACGCCTCCTCACCTTTCCGCCAGACATTGACCGCACTCAGCCAGAACCCATCCTCCTCCAACTCCTCCGCCGTCCGGAAAAGCCCAGAATCATTCGTCATGTGGAACATGGTGAAATACCGCACACCCCACGGGTTCTCTTCACCCTCCTCCGTTTCCCGCACCAGGATCGGCACCCGCTCGTATATGCCCCGCGTTATCTCCGCATCTCGCCGGCTGCGGAAGATCGGGCAGGTTCGCGTATTGGGATTCATTAGCTCGCAGTCCTCGGGCCGCAGCTCGAATACCCGCTCCGTGTCCGCGATGTCCTCGGCATTGTGGAGGAAGAACCCGCTCTCGATGCTGCTGACCGGCGTTCCGCCGGTGAGCACGATAATCGAGAACTTGAATCTGCTGTCCACATCCGGGAATACGCGTGCTCGATTCTCAAAATCCAGCAAGCTCTGCAGGGTCTTGGTTTCTATCAGGTCCGCGAAGAAGTGCCTGGTCGTGTTGTCCGTGGCGATGCCGCTGGGCACAACGAACCCCATCCGACCCTTCTCATTCAGCAGACTCCGCGCCCGCTCGGCCATCACGGCATACAGGTTCGTATCCCCGCGCCCCATCAACGGGAACTGCCCCGAGGCCCTTGTCCATGCCAGTTCTTGCTCCGCGCTTGCCTTCGCCCTCTGGTACTCCTCCCACAGTTCCGGGTCCGTCTCTGGCAGTTCCGCCACCATCTCCTTGCGCCTCGCCGCCGTCGGAGCCAGCGCGATACGCGGCGCCCTCAGCGCGAAGAACTCGTTTTCCTGCAGCTTGATTCGCTCCCACGGCGGATTCCCTATGACGGCATCGAAACCCGCTTTCTCTCTCCTTCGCCCGTGCTTATCGAAGAAGACCTCCGGAAACTCTAATTCCCAGTGGAAGAACCTCCGTTCGGCGGCTATCTTCCGCGATTTATCCAGTCCTTCTTGCCCGCTTTCCGAAACCTCGACATCCGCCCCTTGCAGTCGGCCAATTCCCTCAGCATAGGCATCGCCGTCGAATTCATTCCCGAAGTACCGGCTGCACCAGAGGTCTCCCATACTGATATAGGGCGCTCGATGCGCCTCATCGAGATCAGCCAGAATCCGCTCCTTCTCTGCGATGTCCCCGCGTGTCGCCGACAGCATCTGATCAATCTCGGTGAACCCGAACACCAGCCCTTGCACATGGCGCTGCCATTGTGCATAGTCAAACAGCGTCAGTTGGCCCGCTTCCTCCTCCTTGCGCTCCCGTTTCCTTTGCCGTTTCCTCGTCGGCAGCGGACCCGTGATCTCCTCCAGCCACGCCCCGATTACCGAGTTCCCGCATCGCAGATGGTGGTCCAGGAATGACAGCGGCTGGCCCTTGGCCACCGTGTGCAGCCACAGCGAGACCTTTGCCAACTCCACGGCCAGCGGATTGAGGTCCACGCCATAGATACATCGCTCGACCACCTGCCGCTTGATCCGCGCGATATCAGTCTCATCATCCCCGTTGCTGCCGGTGATCTGCTCTTCCTGCGCCTCCTTTTTCGCGATTGCCTGGGCTAATAAGTCGGTCGCTTCGACGAGGAAGTGCCCGCTACCCATTGCCGGGTCCACCACATCTATCTCCAGAATCTCCTCGGCGGTCTCACATTGCTCCACCAGTCGGCCGGCCGTGTTCTCAACGATGTACTCCACTATGAATTGTGGCGTATAGTAGCTGCCGGTCGCCTTCCGCTCGCCCTTGTCGGTAACCAGATAGATATCTCCCGCCTGCACGGTCTCTTCATCTTCTTCGCCTTCCTCTGCCGGCGGCTCCCAGACCTGCTTGCCTTTCCTGCTGACCACGCGCATCGGCTCTTCTGCGACCTGCACCCGATACTCCAGCAGACCCTCATATATGCTACCCAGGTGCCGCACGCCCAGGTCCCGATAATCTACGAAGCCGCCGTCTTCCGTCCGCGCCACGAGGTCAATCAGCTTACCGGCATAGGAATCAGGCAGCACATGTTGCTCCAGGAACGGATACTTTTGCGCGTTGAACAGCCCGCCGTTGTATCCCGGAACCCCCATCCCTTCGTGACCGCGATCCACTATCCGGAAGAGCGTCGTCAGACGCGGCCAGATTGTCGCCAACTCCGCATCCAATTCGCCGCCCTTACCCGCGACGTATTGCTTGATCGCATTCAGCGAGTACTCCTCACGGTAGGACCCGCTTCCACTAACTGGCAGCAGCTCCTTACTCTCCGCATACAGCACAAACAGCAACCGGTACAGCAACACCAGTGAGTTGTCATGGATGGCGTCCAGGTCATCCTTGGTTAGCTCGTTGGCCTCGTACGCCAGAAACCCCCGACAAGCTTGCCGCAACGCCTCATACATCCGCTCCCTGACATTGTCCCGCAGCCTGTTCGCCGCCAGGTCCGACTCCTCACGCATCTTGTCCAACCGGCACTTGCCCCCCGCATCATCCACGAAAGCCTCGCGCCGAAAGAACAGATAGAAGTAGCCGAATGAAATTTCATCATCCGCGCTCAGTGCTTGCTCGAGGTCAACGTCATAGTAAACATCCAGCTTGAACTTCGAATGGGCCGCATACAACCGCCAGTGTTGCCCATTCGTCAGGATTCCCCATTTGCAGTTCGTCTGGCTGATGTACCAGCAGATCTGAAACGACGGGTTCTGGTTGTCCCAGCCGCTCCCACCCTCCAGCCTCTTGTCCAGTTCCCGGTTCCAGACTTTCGCATCGCCGACCGCAACTGCGTGCGACCAGAACTCCTCGGTTCCCGTCTCGCATTCTCCCCCGGCTTCCTTCGTCTCCTGGTCCGCGAAGAACGCATAGTCCGCCGTGTGCCTTCCCACCTCCGCCTGCACATCAAACACGTGCCCCAGAATCCGGAGCACCGGGCGGATGAATTCCTCCTCCAAACGCCCTTCGTTGTACCGTCCCGCCTTTTCCTTGTGCTCTTCCCAGAGCTTGGCAATAGCCGCCTTTGCCTCCGCCATCCCGGCCGTGTCCCATAGCGGCGACGCCGGCAGCACCTCGCTCAAGTAGTGATCCTTGAACAGATCCGCGTTGTGAAACGGCATGAACTGCAGTTGCATTGCCGACATCCCTTGCTCCTATAGCGGACGGTGTTTGGCGCACACTCCAAGCTGCGCCTAGGCCAAATGTGCACCCCGCATCAGCGGCGTCTCACCTTGACTCAAATACATGCTTCTACCGCGAAGCAGAAAAATCCTCCACCCGTACTTACAATGCCGAGTCATCCTCCCCTTGCCGGCGGGCGCAGTGACCAATTCGCCTGCGAATTCTCTGCCGTGAATCTTCCCTCTCGATACCGGCGAATGGCACGGTATGCACGCTCTGTATATGCTTGCGTTCGTGATATTGGCACCCTTTGCGCTATTGGTATAGGTAATTGCGCAATAACGACGTGAAAAAAATGACCAGCCGCTCCTTTGGCAAACTATTCCTCACATAGTATAGTGGGCTGACGTCTGGAACGCCCCAAAATGCCGCCGGAATTGACCCTTAGCTAATTCAGCGCCTGCGGCACAGGCCCTAATAGGATTTCGGGGTATCTTGTGCGCAGAGGAACGGAAACGCCGAAATCGCTCAAGTCCGCGTCATGCCACACCCCACTAAACCAACGGGCCCAGCGGCTTACAGGTTTTCGTCACAAATCTGTCATGTTCAGCGTAGGGGGGAGGCTTACGGCGTCCGGCATGGTGGTACAGGTTCGAGGCCCGCAGTCCCAAGGCCTGCTGGGATTCTCTGCCCATTCTGCGACCCCCATAAAATCTCCCCAACTCCCTCACCCAAAGCCGCTTACGACGCCTGCTAACATGATAAGCGGTTTGCGCAGCCCCGCAACGCCATAGCTTCTTCAGCCCTGGGGATGTCGTCCCGGCTGCCCGATGATAATCACAAAAACCGCGCTACGGGCAATTTAGCCCCACCAGCTAACCGACATTCTCTGCTACTATCATGGAGCAATATCCGGCGGGCAATGCAGCCGATTCTGGGTTCTGCTGGGGGCGGCTCTACGGCGAGTCCGGGGGCGGTTGGTCTATTCGAGTACTTCCGGATTGCATAGGTGTTTAGGGCGCTCGCCGCGCAGAACACGAGCCACCTCCATCGCGCCGAAACGCTGCAGCGTGTGCAGGGCGTCGGCGGAAAACCAGGCCGAATGGGGCGTGAGAATGACATTCTGAAACCCGAGCAGCGGATGGTCAAGCGGCAATGGCGGCGTGCCCTCGATCACATCAAGACCGGCTCCGGAGACCTGTCCCTGCTGGAGCGCGGCGACGAGTGCGTCGGTATCAATCAGGTCTCCGCGCGCGCAGTTGACGATAATCGGGCTGCGCTGCATCGCCGCAAAAGCATCTTCATTCAGCATGTGTCGCGTCTGCGGAGTCGAAGGTGCCTGGATGATGATGGCGTCGGCGGTGTGGTATAGCTCATCGAGCTCTACGCCGGTCAGATTGGGCAGAGCGTCGGACTCGACGTAGGGATCGTGGTAGATTAGATGAGGCGTAAACGGTGCCAGTTTTGTGGCGATTGCTTTCCCGATCCTGCCCATACCGATGATGCCGATGGTGAGAACGTTGAGCCGGGACATCGGCTTGAGGTCCGCCAGGGCCCAGTTTTCCGCTCGCACCATGCGGTCCGCTTCAGGTAGCTTGCGCAGCAGCGCGATGGTCATGGCGACGGCCTGATCGGAGACCTCGTCAACGCAGTAATCCGGGACGTTGGCGACCATGATGCCGCGGGCGGTGGCTGCCGGAATGTCCACCGTGTCCACTCCGACGCCGTAGCGGACGATGACGCGGCAGTCGGGCATGGCGTCCATGATCTCGGCGTCAATGGGGCCGAAATAGGTATTCAGCACCGCGTCAGCGCGGGTGACGATTCCGATGCAGTCCTGCCTGGTTTGCGCCTGGCCGGCAATAAGCTCGGCACCGACCTCGGCGAGAATCTCCGTCTCCGGCTCGAGGTCCGGGAAGACATAATCAGTGACGGCGACTCTGAAGCGAGCCATATTCATCCCCTCGCTCTACAGGCGCGGCTGGATGTGTGCAAGGCGCTGCGGCATGTGTGAGATTGTTCGGGATGGGCGGGAATTGCACCTGCAAAGCGGCGCTATGCGGTTTTGCTGCCCTCAGCCGGCGGGGGCGGCGTAGAGGTAGCGGAGGAGAGTGTCGCCGACCTGGTAGAGCGAATCCGGGGAGCAGCAGTCGGGTGTATCGTCGGCGGTGTGCCACTCCGGATGCGGCAGATCAATGATGTCTAGCGCAGGAATGCCCTGCCGGATGAAGGGAACATGATCGTCGGTAATGTAGCCGCGAGTGGTGCGGATGAACGCCGCATGGCCCGCCGCCTCGCCGATAGACCAGATCTGATCCACCAGTTCCGGCGCCGAGTTCAGCGAGTAGCTCTCGATGGGGAAGTCGAGATAGTCATTCGATCCATTCGGCGTGCCGAGACGCTCGTTGTGGACCTCGTCCTGGCCGACGAGATCAATGAGGATGAGGGCGTAGGGGGCAGGGATCTGGGTGGGCATGTGTTCCGCCATGTACGATGAGCCGATGGCCCAGCCGTTGAGATCGAAGCCACCGATGGGGCCGTTGCCGGAATCCTCGGCGTCGAAGAAGGCAAGTATGAAAGGGCGATGAGCGGGGTTCTGATGGGCCAGGCGGGCGATTTCGAGCAGTACGGCGACGCCGGAAGCGCCGTCGTTTGCGCCCATCACGGGCTGGTTACGGAGGGCCGGATCGGGGTCTGCATCGGCTCTGGGGCGGCAATCCCAGTGCGCTCCGAGCATCACCGGCTGAGCCTCAGTATTGCCCGGAAACCAGGCGATGACATTGGTGAAATCATACGGGCCGCCGAAGGGCGTGGCGGCAGTGAAGGGCTGGAGGATGACCGTGTCAGTCGTAGCCTGCAAGCGCGCCACCATCCACTGAAGGCAGTCCTCGTGCGCCTGGCTACCAGGGATGCGGGCGCCGAAGTCGCACTGGGCCTCGAGATATGCGAAGGCGGAGTCACGGTCAAAGAGCGGATGGCCGGCAGGCTGGATGGGCCACTCGTCGAGGCCGACGACGCAGCGCAGCAGCTTGACGGCATCGCCGATGTCGGTGGCGCCGCTGGAGTTGGCGTCGGCGCGGTCGTCATCGGGATCGAGGCCGACTACGATACGGAGGATGCGGATGGCATCACCGACGGAGGGTTCGCCGTCGCCGTCCATATCGCCGAGGAGTTGGGCCTGAGCCTGGGCAACCAGGTGAGGCTCAGTGCCCTGGCCGCAGTCGGCGAGGAGAGCGATGGCTGCGATGGTGGCGAGCAGCAGTAGTGTGGCGGAGTTATTTTGCGGCATCAGTGAGGCCTCCAACGGACGCTTCGCTGGAGGTACTGTTCGCCAGCGGGGATAGCATATCCTTGGGCGGAAGCAAAGCTTCCGCACGAAGCTGCGGGCCGGATGTCAAGGCCAAGGCGCAACGACAATTACGGCCCCAAGTTGTAGCCCTGCAATACCCAGCCGCACGAGAGCAGTGCAACTATTTGATATGGGTTTCTGCAAGCTAGTCGGCGAGGGCTTCGTGGGTCTGGCGGAGTTGCTCGATGATGGGGATGTTCTGGGGGCACTCGTCCTCGCAGACGCCACACTCGATGCAGGCGTCGGCCTGGAGAAAACCTTCCTTGTGGTCCGGGCCGAGCTTCGCGTAATTGGTCTTCGCCAGCTCGGTGAGGCCCCAGACTCTGTGGAGGTTCATCGCAGCAAAGGCCTGCGGGATACCGACGCTCTGGGGGCAAGGCATGCAATAGTTGCAGCCGGTGCAGTAGAGCTCGGAGAGACGCTCGTTCTCCTTGACGGCGGCGAGGACACGCTGGCGCTCCTCGTCGGTGAGGGGCTCCTCGCGGGAGGCACTGGCACAGTTCTCCTCGACCATGTCGAGAGTGTTCATGCCGGAAAGCGCGACCGAGACGTTGGGGTTGGAGAGAACGAAGCGCAGGGCGAGATCAGGCGTGGAGGCCATGTCGTCCACGAGACCGTCGAGTTGCTCGGAAGGAAAGCCGAGCCGACCGCCCCCGACAGGACCCATAATTTCGACCCCCATGCCCTTCGATGCGGCCAGGGCGATGGCATCTTCGTTAACGCGGTCGAGGAGGTTGTACTGCACCAACATGCCGTCGAAGATGTCGGTGTTGATGAGGTTGATGATGTTCTCGGGCGTATCGTGGGAAGAGAACAGCGTATAGGTGAAGATGCCTTGGTCTTTGGCCTTCATGATGGTGTCGAGGAGGTTGGGCTCGACATGAGTGTGCCAGTTTTCCCAGGAGACGAAGTGGGTGATCTTGTAGAAGTCTATGTGGTCAGTATCGAGGCGTTCGAGGGATTGCTCGAGGTTGGCCCACCACTCATCGGGTGAGGCCTGATTGCGGTAGCGGGGGTTCTTGGTGGCGAGCTTAACCTTGTCGCGCCAACCCTTGAGCGCGCGGCCGACGACGACTTCGCTGGATTCGCCGGTGCCGGTGTCGTAGCCGGAGGCAGTGTCAATGTAGTTGACACCAAGCTCGAAGGCACGGCGGATGCACTCGATGCCGTAGTCGTCGTTGTCAGGCAGGCGCATAGCACCGAAGGCAAGGGCCGAGATCTTTTCGCCGGTATTGCCATAGTCGCGGTATCGCAATGTGGACACATCCTCAGTGGTAGGGATCAATTTGGTGCATGAAGCCGACTTACAAGTAATCCTTCGCCACGAGGAAGGGAAATACCTGCCTGGAAAGATGCGGGGAAGGGATTTGTTAAGTCAGGTGGAAGAATATGAGGTGGGATTGGGACAGCGGAGTGAAGATGGGAATTCGAGGTGATGGTCGTGGCTTATGAGAGGCTGCTGCAGCCGCTTGAGATTGGGAGTCTGAAGCTTCCGAACCGTGTGGTAATGGCGCCAATGGGAAGCGGATATGCAGATAAGCGACATCGGGTGACAGCGCGGATGATAGCATACCATGCGGCGCGGGCACGCGGCGGGATGGCGCTGAATATCGTCGAGCATTCGGCGGTGCATCCGACAGGTCTGTGCGGGCCGACGATGCCGGGGCTGTATGAGGATGAGTTTATCGAGGGGCTGACGCGGCTGACAGATGCGGTGCATCAGGCGGGCGGGCGGATCGCGATGCAGCTTCAGCACGGCGGGCGACAGGCGAACCCCGAAGTCATCGGGCAGGAGTGTGTGTCGGCCTCGGAATGCACTGCCGGACGGGATCAGCGTACAGCCCGTGAGATCGCGGATGAGGAGATATGGGAGATCGTCGCGGCGTTCGGGACGGCAGCGCGACGCTGCCAGGAAGCAGGGATGGACGGGGTGGAGATGCACATGGCGCACGGGTATCTGGGGAACTCGTTTCTGTCACCGTGGCTGAACCGGCGCGATGACGAATGGGGCGGTGATGTGCAGCGGCGGACACGCTTCGCCAAGGAGGTGCTCGGCTCGATACGGCGGCACTGCGGTGCGGATCTGCCGGTGTGGTGCCGCGTTTCGGCGGAGGAGTACCGGGATGATGGGATGCATATCGAGGAGATGCAGGAAGTGGCGCAGATACTGGAATCGTATGGGTATGAGATGATACATGTCTCGACGGGCGCGGCCATGGCTACGGCTCCGTACTATGTAGCGCCGGGGCATCTGCTGCCGCTGGCAAAGGGAGTCAAGGAAGCAGTGAGCGTGCCCGTCATCGGTGTCGGGAGCATTATCTATCCGGAACTGGCGGAGGCGGCAATTGCAGAGGGCGTATGTGACTTGATCGCGCTGGGACGAGCCTGTCTGGCGGACCCGAACTTCGTGCGGAAGCTGCAAGAGCAGCGCGCAGAGGACATTATCCCGTGCTACCTGTGTGGTCAAGGCTGCCAGGAGCGAACGTTCGGGAATGGGCAGGTGCAGTGCGCGATCAATCCCTACACGGGTCGGGAGAGTGACTGGCCGGATTGGCCGGCCGGCCCACCGGCACCACGGCGGAAGAGGGTGGTGGTGGCGGGCGGCGGTCCGGCGGGGATGCAGGCGGCACTGACAGCTGCACTGCGCGGTCATAAGGTGAGCCTGTATGAGCAATCGGCGCGGCTCGGAGGAGCGTTCGTGTTGGCTGCGGCTGCGCCCGGGAAGCAATTGCTGGAGCGGCCCGTGGCATACCTGAAGCGGCAGATGCAGAAGGCGGGCGTTGAGGTGCATTTGAACGAGCAGGTCACGGCGGAACTGGTGGCAGGGGGCGAGTATGACGCGGCCATCGTCGCCACCGGTGCGCGGGCGCGGAAGATCACTGAACTGGCCGGTGAGTGGGAAGGGGAATTCGTGACCGTAGCTGACGTGCTGGCAGGTGCGGCGGGCGAACTGGCTGACCCGGTGGCGGTAATCGGCGGCGATGTCAGCGGCACGGCTGCGGCACATGCGCTCGCCGAAGCAGGCAAAGCAGTCATCGTGTTCGACAAGAGCGCTGGACTCGCCGGCGGTGTGCCTGGAAGCCCTCGCAGCTACCTGTTGGCCGCGCTGGCGGAGCTGAATGTAGAGGTCGTATGCGGCGCGGAAGTGTTGGCCGCAGGAAATGGCAAGCTCACCGCCACGGTCGCGGGCGCCGCGCAGACCTATGATGTCGGGAGCATCGTCGTGGCTGTCGGGCGCGTATCGGAGGCCGGCTTGGCGGAGCAACTGGCAGCGGCTGACTGCGAGGTATTCGTCGTCGGGGATGCGCAGGAGCCCCGGCACATGCAGGCGGCGATATTCGAGGGCGCCGAGGCCGCCCGCAGGGCGTGAAGCCGCGGGATGTGGGTGTAGGCGAGAGAGCCGGGCATCGGGTCAATAACCCTATCTGGTCACACCATGAAGGTGTCGAGTACTCCTGCGTCGAACTGACCCGAGGAGAGCGTCCCGATATTCCATCGCGGGTATAGCCGTGTGCCTTCCACACCCGCAGAGGCGAGGTTGATGAGTACTGCGAAATCGGCCGTAATGATTGGCATCGCGTGTCTGATCTTGGGCTCGTTAGTCACGTTACTGGTCACCCGCCACTACGCCGACCGCTCCTTGCTGACATGGGAAGTTGAGCAAACTCGGGTGGCATACCCCGAGCCTGAACTCACATTCACGTATCGCGGGAAGCCCATACCGCAGTGCAGCCGCTGCACGGTGCTGATCCGGAATGCTGGCAATTGCCCAGTAAGGTACGGCACCGAGGTGGATAACGAGTTCCCTCTCCGCGTGGAACTCGAAGGCAGCGCCAGCATCCTCGGCCCGCGCATCTATGAGTGTCAAGATGGAACTGATGCTGCTGTCAAAGCCGTAGGCGACTCCGCTCTGACACTTACCTTTCGCTCACTCAATGCCGGTGAAACAATACGCGTGCAGTTTCTCCACACAGGAACCCCCGATACACGCATCACAATGACCGGAAGGCTAGTTGGGTGTGCCCTTCGCGGCCCCGCGTGGAGCAGCGCCTCAGGAGCGGGGCGTTGGCCATATCTATTCCTCGGCGTCCTCATCCTCGGCCTGTCCGTATTGTACTATGGCACTGCGCGCCGGCCTCTACGGCGATGGTCGCTTATGGCTGATGACCGCGTGTGGCGTGCTATCACAGTGTTCACGGTCGTCATGGCTGCGGCCTTGTTCGTCTGGGGCCTCACACTCGTTGTTGGGGCTTGCTTCGCGCCTCAGTTGCTTGACATGCTGCCGAGGTCGCTTTCGTTCTAGCTCTGAGATGACTGTGGGGAAAGCGCTCTTGTGCCGTTGACCGCAGAAGCCAACGGCTGGCGGGGGAGGATGCTATCGGCGCTTGCGGGTGCACCACACGGTGCGGTCGCCGTTGCGCTTCACGACCGCAAACGGCGCGTTGCGGAGAGTGCTCCACCTGGCTAAGGTGTAATAGTCCAGATTTGCTACCTCGCGGTCGCCGGTGACACGCTTCAGACGGCCATAGACGCGGGCGAAACCGACCTTGACCCAGCCCCCACGATCGTTGACGTAGCGAAGTCCGTATGGGGTCCATACCAGTGTACCGAAAGGTAGCTCAGGATTTGCCGAGCAACCACGGGTGTGGGCGATGCTCCCGCTGGCAGTCATGCGTCCGCAGCCCTCCCAGGGTCCGTAGCTGGTGACCTTGGCAGCTCCAGTGCAAGTGACGCCGTCGGCCAGCCCGTGGATGTAACCGTCGCGCTGCCAGAACTCGAGTGGTCCGAAGAGACCGGCAAGCGCCTTCTTTGCGCAGCGGCGGAATGGATCCGTCTCGAGTGAGTAGTGCAAATCGTCGTCGAGGTCGAGGTCCTCAGGGTATTCAGGGCGGGAAATGCAGTCGAGATCGCCAGTCGCCGGCGGCAGGGGTAAGACGGCAATACGGCCGGTTGCGTCGCCAGCCTGAGCGTGGAGAGTGCAAAGTGATATAAATGCCGCGACGAGAAAGAATGCGGCACCGGGTTTGTGAACCTTCATTTTGGCGATGTCCTTTGGTTGCTATACAGGCGGGTCTGCGTGTGGGTCGAGCAGCGCGCATGTGAGAAATTGTTGGTCGTTTTAAAAGCATCCCTGACAGCACGCGTGACGGTACATTGAGATCTTGTCGCGGGGTTTGAGCATTGAGGCGAGTATGTCGAGGACAAGAAAGGTGCGTCAGAGAGCTAGGAGTATAACGCGGGTGGGTGAGTTTGGCAAGGGCCTGCCGGAGTTTTGTATTATATTATCGCCTGAGATGGGAAAAAGACGGAGGCAATAGTGGCTGTGTAGCAGGGGGGAGCAGATCGAGGCTTGACCGTGCAGGCGCACGGGGTTATGCTAATACTCCACGTCGGTGGGAGTATGAGACGCGGCAGTGGCCGGCGGCGGAAATACAATAGATGAGGAGTGCTTGGAGATGGCATTGCGAGTAGCCTTTGCAGGTTTCAGACACGGTCATGTATCCAGTTTGTATCCGGAAGCGGAGAAGCTGGATTATGTCGAGGTGGTTGGCGCCGTTGAGGAAGATGCGTCGGCACGCGGGGATTTTGTGGAGCCGCTGGGGGTAGAATTGACCCATGAGACGCTGGACGAAATGCTGGCTGATACGGATTTCGATTTACTGTGTTGTGTGGACTACTATGGGAAGCGCGGTAGCATCGCGATCAAAGCGCTGGAGGCAGGGAAGCACTTTTTGACCGATAAGCCGCTGTGCACGAAGCGGGCAGAGCTCGAACAGATTATGGTGCTGGCGGAAGAGAAGAATCTGGCGGTGCAGATTGCGCTGACGATGCGGTATGGTGCAACATATCAGACGATGGTGCGGATCGTGCAGGATGGGGGCATTGGAGAGTTCTGTACGGGGATAGTGCTGGGCCAACACCCGCTGGCGTACGGTTCGCGTCCGAACTGGTACTTCGAGGAGGGCAAGCAGGGGGGCACGATCAATGATTTGTTCATCCACGGTACAGACATGATCGGATGGGCGACGGGTCTGGAGTTCGCGAAGGTGATCGCGGCGGAGGCCTGGAACGCGCGGGCGGATTGGGCGCCGTTCTTTCAGGATTCGGCGCAGGTAGTCTATGAGTTGAGCAACGGGTCGAAGCTGATGGGCGATTGTTCGTACCTGACGCCGG
>CAZCJS010000029.1:0-22396 GCA_964498775.1 uncultured Armatimonadia bacterium | reverse complement strand
ACACGAGACGATAACGGTACAGACACCCGAATACGTTGAGATCGAGTACGAGCTTGCCGGTATTGGCTCGCGGGCGCTGGCCTGCCTCGTTGACACCGTGGTCCAAGCCGTGCTCACCGGGGCCGTTGTCGCTTTGGCACTCTACCTGTTATCCGTAACTTCCCTGTACGGGCCGGAAAATCCTCTCGGAATCCTGCCGATGATTCTGCTGGGCACCGCAGGCACCGTCACCTTCATCGCCTACTGGATTATCGTCGAGATGGTCACAGATGGCCGGAGCATCGGTAAGCGCATGGCTGGACTGCGCGTGATTCGTGATGACGGCACGCCTATCAGTTTCTGGGACAGCGCGATCCGCAACCTCGTCCGCCTCATTGACTTCTTGCCTGCCAGCTACTTCATCGGCATGATCTCGGTGTGGGTAAGCGGCCGGTGCAAAAGGCTTGGTGACTATGCCGCCGGAACGGTGGTAGTCAAGGAACGGGAGGCACAATTACCCTCCGCGGCGCATCCGGCTGTCTCCGCGGCGAGGCACGACCAGGATGCGACTGGCGGTTCAGCTACCAGCGCGCTGATGGCGAAGGTGCGGCTTCTATCTGATGAACATGCCGCCGCCGCTCGCCGCTTCATCCAGCGCCGAGACGAACTCGACCCCCATGCGCGTGCCCAACTCGCGAACCGTCTGGCGCAGAGCATTTGTGCCGACCTCGACGTCGGTCTCGGAGCGTGGGCCGATGCCGAAGCGTTCCTCTCCGAAATCGTCTCCTGCCTGAGTCGGGCCCGAGGCGGCGAAGATGGAGCCGGGCCCTCTCCCCGCCGGTAGCCCCGCTCTTTCTCGGCGGCAAAACTGCGCACCCAGATGCGGCGACCGTCGGTGTAGATGTCCACAGTACCCATGATGTCAGTCGAGATGAGCGGGATGCGCCGCTTCTGGAGCCGTGCGCCCACCTCCGGGTGAACGGGTATGTAGCGCCTGGCGGCTCCGCTGACTACGGCCAATTGCGGATTGACTGCATCAAGCAACTCCGCTGTGCTGCTGGTATTGCGGCCGTGATGGGGCAGCAAGAGTACGCTGCTGGCGAGTCTGACCCCGTGCACGCGCGCCCACGTGAGCAGCGTCTCTTCCCCATCCAGCTCCATATCGGCCGGAAATAGCACACTCACCTCCCCGTAGGTCAGCCGTATCGCGATGCTGTTGTTGTTGACGTCCTCGTCCCGATTCCCCGAAGCGATTCGCGATGGATGTACAACTGTGAGTTCCGCGCCACCGGCCAGCTTCAGCTTGCAGCCGGCACGCAGTGTCGTCGTCTCTATCCCCAGCCGACGAGCTGTCCGCACCGCCTCGCTAGCGTTGCGTTGCGCCGGAGTCGTCAGGCCATTGGTGGCAAAGCGCCGCACTTTCAGTTGCTTCATAATCTCGACCATCCCGCTGCAGTGGTCGCTGTCACCGTGGCTCATGATCAGAGCATCGAGAGTCCGGATGCCACGCTGTGCGAGGTAGGGGAGGATAATCTTGCGTGCAACCGGCCTATACGCGGCTGGACTGGAAATGCCGTTGCCGGCGTCGAACATGATGTGATGCCCCGCCGTATCGCTGATAAGAGCGCAATTCCCCTGTCCCACCGCCAGCACCGTGATCCGCAGATACTGCGAGGGTGTCAATACCAGAGCGGCCACTAGAACGCCGATGCCGGCGACAGCGAGTGCTCCCACCGCTACCCACTGCCTGCGTTCAGCTTGCTCCGCAACCGTCTGCGTTGTCCTCGCATAGAGCACCCACCAGATCACCCCTGCGGCCACATACCAGGCCATCATGGCCGCAAGCGGCATGTGAAAGCCGACTATGGCTGCACCCGGGATACTGGCGGAGCCCTGCACCACCCACAGCGTCACGAAAAGAACTGCCCGCGCCACGCCGCAGGGAATCACCGCCAGCGGCAGCCACAATGAGCCGAGCAGCACCGCGATGAACCCACTCCACAACACAATGACCCGCAGTGGCACCGCGATGAGATTTGCCAGAATCCCGCCCATAATGAGCATATCGAAATGGTGGGCGATGATCGGAGTGCTCAGCAGCCATGCCCCCAGCGTCACGCCCGCCAGAGCCATCAGGTACCGCCGCAAACTCGACGCCTCGCGTCCCGCACTCGCCTGCTTTCGCGGGTAGAAGACAACCACACCGATGACGGCGGCGAAAGTCAACTGCACCCCAACGGCAAAGGGCGCCGACGTGTCGGCGATACAGAGAGCGATAGCCGCGATGGACAGCGCCGTCCAGAAGTCATACCGCCGCCCGGTTATCATGCTCAGCACCAGCAGCAAGGCCATGGCCAGACTGCGCACAACCGAGGCGCGTAGCCCTGCAACGAGTGCGTACATCAGCAGCGGCGGGAGCACGAAGACGATGACCCACCAGGGCAGACGGACGCGGATGCCTTGAACGAGAAAGATGATTGCCGCCGCAACGAGCGTGACGTGAGCGCCTGATACAACCATCAGGTGCACCGTGCCGCTATTCCGGAAGGCCTCAACGATATCGCGGGGCAACTGCACGTTATACATCCCGAAGACCATGCCGGCGAGTAGGTCGGCGTAGAGCTGCTTCTGCGGGCCCGGCATGGCCGCCCTCAGGACGCCGACGACATGAAGCCGGATTCTGGCGATGGCAGTATCGAGGGCCGCTCGCCAGAACGGTTGCGGGCCGAGAATTGTGATTGCCTCGGCCCGGCAGATCGCATGAATCCCCTGACGCGCCAAAGTGCGCTTCTCATCCCACTGCCCGGGGCTGGTGATGACACCAGGAGACCACACGACCACATCGCTGAGCAGCACGGTCTGGCCGGGCGCGACCTCAGGTTCCGGCGGCAGGTTGCACAGCAGCTTACCCTTGACCGGAATGTCGGCGCCATGGGCAGCGGCAGCACTCACCGAAATCTCGATACGTTGGCCGAATTCGCCGCCGAAAATCACCCGCGAAACGCCGCCGGTCAATGTCAGCGGGCTGCGAGCGGCCAGATGCATCGGGTCAGTCGGCGAAGGCTGGATATTCGTCGCATGAAGACCGGCACCGAGCAGACCTGTCGCCGCGCAGATGAAAAGGAGGGAACCCGACAGCCTCATTCCCACATCGAGAGCGACCAGCACGAGCGCTACGCCCGCCAGTACTAGTACTGGTAGGGGAGAGGGAGTCGCCCAGTCCGCCCAGATAATCCCCGCGACCAGGCTTAGCGCCATCAGCGCCAGTGGACGACCGACAATCCGGTTGACGAGACCGCTCGCACGAGGGCCGGATGCGCCAAACTCAGACTCGCGTCTAAGCGAAGATGCCATCGGTTAAAGGGTGATGTAAGGCTTGATCTGCTCGAACGTGTCCGCACCGATGCCCTTGACGTTGAGCAGGTCTTCGAGGCTGGAGAAGCCGCCGTGTTCGTGCCGGTAGTAGATGATTCGTTTCGCCATCTTCTCGCCGATGCCGGGTAACTGCTGGAATTCCTCGGGACCGGCGCGGTTGATGCTGATCTTGTGTGCCGGAGCTGCAACCTGCGGCTGCGCGTCAGACTTCGGCGCGGCCGGCGATGCTGCGGGTGAGCCCTGCTTCGGAGCAGTGCTCGGCGAGGGCAAGCCCTGCCCTGACGAACTCCTATCTACACTACTTGTGGGCGTTGTTTCTATGACCTGCGCAGGCGTCTCTTGCTGTGGGCTTGGTTGAACCAGTGCAGCAACCACGATTTGCCGACCATCTGCGAGTAGTGCGGCGAGGTTGACGCTTTCGACATTGGCCCGACTCGTGAAGCCGCCCGCCGCTTTCACTGCATCGGCGATACGGTCACCGGGCCGCAGCCGGTACACGCCCGGCCGATTCACCTCTCCCACCACGTGGACCACGATCTCCTCTGGCTCTGCAGGCTGCTCGACTGCCAGAGTGATCGGCTCGCCACTGGTTCCACCTGAAGCCCTCAGGCTGATGACGAACACGCCCCCCAGGAGCGCAAGCAACCCTATCGCCAGGACCAGCTTCTGCGGCCTGGTCAGCGCCAATGCAGTCTCCCCTCCCTACAGCGAGGATCAATTCGTCACGATATTCACGAGCTTGTCGGGTACTACGATAATATTGTGAACCTCTTTCCCCGCCAGGTTCTTCTGCACCTGCTCCGCATCCTGAGCCCTCTGCGCAACCTGCTCCATGTCCGAGCCCGCCGCTACGGTCAGACGGTGCCGCACCTTCCCATCAACCTGGATCACCACCGTCACTTGCTCCTCGGCGGCGACGGCCATATCAGGCTCCGGCCACGGCGCATTAAACAGACTCGGCGTATGCCCCAGCAGCTCCCACAACTCGTCGGCGATATGCGGCGCGAACGGCGACAGCAGCATCACCAGGTACTCAACGGCTTCGGAGAAGACGGCACGATCGGCGGCTGCTTCCTCCGCAGAACTAGCGCCGCTTCTCACTCGCTCGGAAAAGCTGCCCAGCTCATTGCTCAGCTCCATAATCGCGCTGACGCCGGTGTTGAAGTGCATCCTCGCGATGTCATCGCTCACCTTGCTAATCGTCTGGTGGGTCTTGCGCCGGATAGCTCGCTGAGCCTCGTTGAGGTCGCCGGCGACCCGCTCCGACCAGCAAGCATCGCAGACCTCAAGATTATCGGTAATGAGCCGCCACACACGGCGCAGGAAGCGAAAAATCCCCGCGACGCCCTCGTCGCTCCATTCGGCGTCTTGGTCCGGCGGCCCAACGAACAGCACGAAGGTCCGCGCCGTGTCAGCACCGTACTTCTGGATGATCTCATCCGCCGACACGGCTCCGTGACGTTTGCTCATCTTCACCAGCTCGCCGGCTTCGGTCCGCGTGCAGATCATCCCCTGCGTGAACAGCTCGGCGAACGGCTCCACGAAATCCACATGGCCCAGCTTGTGCAGCACCTTGGTGATGAAGCGCGCATACAGCAGGTGCCGGACGGCGTGCTCGACGCCCCCGATATAGTGATCCACCGGCAGCCACTGGTCCACATCAGCCCTGACGAAGGGGTGCTCCTCGTCATGGGGATTGATGTAGCGCAAGTAGTACCACGAGGAGCACACATACGTTGTCATGGTATCCGTCTCGCGTCTCGCCGGGCCTCCGCACTTCGGGCAGGTCGTATTGACAAACTCCTCGTTGCCGGCCAGAGGCGATTCGCCGGTTGGCTTGAATTCCGCATCCGTTGGCAGCAGCACCGGCAGGTCCTCGTAGGGTACGGGCACCGTCCCGCACTTGTCGCAATAAATAATCGGAATCGGCGCCCCCCAGTAGCGCTGCCGTGACAGCAGCCAGTCCTCCAGCCGATAGTGAATGTCGCGATGTCCGATACCCTCGGCTTCCATATAATCGGCGATTTGCTCTTCGGCCTCCGTGCAGATCATCCCGTCAAATTGCTGTGAATTGACCTGGATACCGGTGGCCTCGAACGATTCCGTCATCGTGTTCCCGTCGAAGTCCTCACCTGCGGGCTGGATGACGACGCGGACTGCCAGATCATACTTGCGCGCAAACTCAAAGTCGCGCTGATCGTGAGCCGGAACCGCCATAATCGCGCCGGTGCCATAGCCCATCAGCACGTAGTTAGCCACCCAGATTTCCAGCCGCTCGCCGGTGAGCGGGTGAATCGCATACCGACCGGTGAAGATGCCCCGCTTCTCCGTGTCCACCGCGGCGCGGTCAATCTCATCCTCCCGCAGCGTCTGCCGCACGAATTCGCGCACCGGCTGCTCGTATGCGGTCCCCTTCGTCAACTCTCCGACCAGGGGATGCTCCGGAGCCAGCACCATGAAGGTGACGCCATAGACCGTATCAATGCGGGTGGTGAAGACCTCCATTTGTTCGTCGGAGCCTTCAATATCGAGGCTAAAGCTGACCCCTTCGGAGCGGCCGATCCAGTTCTCCTGCTGGATGCGCACCGAGGCCGGCCACTTATCCAGCAGCCGGAGGTCGTCGAGCAGATCATCGGCGAAGTCCGTGATCCTGAAAAACCACTGCCCGGGCACCGCGCGTGGCTCAACCTCACAACCGCACCGCTCGCAGACGGACCCGTCGAGCTCCTCATTTGCCAGTACCGTCGCGCAGGACGGGCACCAGTTGACCGTAGCCTCGCCCTGGTAGGCCAGCCCGTTGTCATACAACTGCAAAAACAGCCACTGCGTCCACTTGTAGTAGGCGGGCTCCGAGGCGTTGATCTCCCGGCTCCAGTCGTAGGTGATACCGAGCGCGTCGAACTGCTCCTTCATCTGCTCAACGCACTGCCGCGTCCACTCGGCGGGATGAACCTGGTTTTGGATTGCGGCATTCTCGGCGGGCAGGCCGAAAGCATCCCACCCCATCGGGTGCAGCACGCTGTAGCCGCGCATTGACTTGTACCGGCCAATGACATCAGCGATGATATAGTTGCGCACATGGCCCATGTGCAGCTTGCCCGACGGGTACGGGAACATCACCAGCAGATAGAACTTGTCTCCCGGATCGTCGTTATGGGTCTCGAAGAGCGCATTCTCGGCCCAGTTGGTCTGCCACTTTCGCTCAATGGTAGAAAAATCATACGGTTCAGACACTGTAAATACTCCCTATCAGTTGTGTATAGCGCGCGAATTTGTGTTGTCGGCAGTAGTCAGAGGTGTGACCAGTTCCCAGCCTGACTTCGCTTGTGTGTAAAGACAGCCAATCTTGCGTCGAAACGGGGTGAGGTGTCAAGGGCCGAGCGGGAGCGGCTGCGAATTTCAGCTGTCGGCACCTGGCACAAACTCGGCTGAAAACCCCTATCTTCCGGTTCCAGCCGTTACCTAAGCCCCCCTTACTCTTGTAGGCGAAGCTTCTGCTTTCGCGTCGCTCGACACTGACAAGTGCGGAGCTCATACTAAAGCAGAAATGCGGCGCGTGCGGGAATTTACATTCACCGTCCGTATTCCAAACGAAAGCTGCCTGGCCACAATCCAAACTCACATCCGTCTGGCAAGGCGTATTGACATGGGGAGAATCTTTTGTTAATATTGCATAAGTAAGGAGACACTAACAAGCGATGCAAACAGAATGACTTCCGCTAAGCAATAAGGCCGTTTTAGGCCACAATATAGAGATCGCCACAGGAGTGATGAAATGACGAGACAGGCAGCAGCAATCAAACCATGTTTACAGCCAACGATGAAGTTGCTGGTATCGTGTCGTGACGGTGAGGGAAAGGACAATGCGCTTGCAGTGGGCTATGCGTGTAACTGCAGCTTCGATCCGCCGATGATAATGGTAGGGATTGTCCCTTCGCGCTTCTCATACCACATGGTCAAGGAGAGCGGGGTTTTCGTCGCCAACCTCGTCTCGCCTGCGCTGAAGAAGGAGTTCTATTACCTGGGTTCCAAGAGCGGTCGGGATGAGGATAAGCTGGCCAATCTGGGGATCCGATTGGAGAACGGGGTAAAGGTGAATGCTCCGGTGCTTGCGGATTGCCCGGTGAGTATTGAGTGCACGGTTTTCGATTCGCTGCTAACAGGCTCGCATGAGATGTTTGCGGGCAAGATCGAGTACGTACATGCGGATGCGGAAGTGCTGAACGCCGATAACGAGATTGACTTCGGCATGGTGGACCTGCTGTAGTGAAGACGCTATGGACTTAGCAGCAATGCTAGCAACTTTGCCCCGGTAACTGCTTCATACTCAAATATTGCGTCATTTAACGCGCACGGATGCAGTGCGACGTCTGTATGAAGCTGATCCTGTAGGTGCAGCTTCCTGGCTTAGCACGAACTGTTGACCATTTAAACCCTCCACTCTTACAAGACTGCCATTCTCAACCTCTCTCACCTCCTCGATGACCTATCGAACGTTCCCGACCAGATGTCCATCCTCGACCAGGAAATGGCAACGCTCGTGGGGGATGTCATCCCATTTTTATTCAACTCCCCGCGCGGCTTGACTCGCACTATGTTAACCTGTATGGTATTGGCATAGATGATGTGGGCCAGATCATGGAGCTTTTCCCGATCATTAAGCGCAAGTACATAAGGCCCCCCGCGGCACCTCAAAGACCAACGTTGCACCACAAAAACCATATCGATTACACAATTGCCCGAGCGGGCGGGCCGTGTACGCAGCTGTCCACGATGGACTTGACTCGACTGCATGAGGAGACTGCACGATGGCGAAGATATCAGAACTGCTCCAGGACATTGAGAAGTTCGGGATCGTCTTGCCGGAATTCCAACGTGAGTACGTGTGGGCTAAGGAGCAGGCAAAACAACTGATGGTTTCTCTCTATAAGGGGTACCCGACTGGCAGCCTACTCGTGTGGCGCACGGATGAGCCTCCAGACATAAAGCATGAGGAGGTCCCATCAGACAAGCTGGGCGCCGTCAACGTTCTGCTCGATGGGCAGCAACGGCTCACGACACTCTACATGTTGATCAAGGGACAGATCCCACCCTACTACACGGATGCCGACATCATGTATGATCCGCGCGACCTCTACTTCAACGTGCACACGGAAGAGTTCCAGTACTACCAGGCCTCGAAGATGAAGAAGGACTCGACGTGGGTGCCTGTGGTGGACTGCTTCGTCGACGATGCCGTGGACCCTATCGCAATCGCTACAGCCGTCACGGACGATGCTGCCGCGATGAACGCAATGGCGACGAGGTGCTACAAGAACCTCGGCAGGATCAAGAGTATCCTGGGCTCAGACTACCCCCTCCAGATTGTTCCCGACTCGGCCACCGTGGATGACGCAATCGATGTCTTCGACCGCGTCAACAGCCTCGGGACCAAGCTGACGGATGCCGAGCTGGCTCTTACTCACATGTGCGGAAAGTGGTCGGATGCGCGCAGGCAGCTGAAGCAGAAGATTGCCCAGCTCGGCGGGAAGTACTTCGAGTTTGATCTGAGCTTCATGGTGCGTTGCCTGACTGGCATTGTACGGGCACGGGCGATCTTCGAGCAGATCCATGACGCGACGGCCGAAGAACTACAGGCAGGCTGGGAGAAGCTCAGCAATACGCTCGACTACCTGGTGGCCATCCTCCCAACACACGCACACGTTCACTCGGTTGATGACCTAAACACGGACAATGTACTGGTGCCAATAGTGGTATTCCTGGCACGCGGGAGCGGTCAGTTTGCTTCGCAGGCGGAGATGGAACGCTTTATCCACTGGCTCTACGCGGCCCACACGTGGTCCCGCTATACGTCACAGACGGATGCAAGGCTTGACCATGACGTTGGTGTGGTGTTACGCAGTGTGAACCCGTGCGCGGAGCTGCTGAATGCGATAATCGACCAGCGCGGGCGCCTTGAGATACAGCCGAGCGATCTCGACGGGCGCTGGGTCCAGCATCCATTCCACAAAATGGCCTACATCACAGCCAAGGCCCAAGGCGCCGTCGACTGGTTCAACGGCGTGCCGCTGGGGACGGTTCAGGAGGGCTCCTACAGCTTCCACAGCCACCACATCTTCCCGACGTCGCTCCTGTATGACGAGGGTGGGTTGATCTCCGGCAATCACATGGATTCGAAGATGGTCAACGAGATAGCCAACAGGGCGTACCTCACCGCCAACAGCAACATCACGCTCTCCAATGAGCGACCCTCCGTGTACCTGCGGGAGATCGAGGCGCGCTATCCCGGTGCCTTGGAGAAGCAGTTCATCCCTATGGACGAGGACCTCTGGGAACTCGAGAACTACTCTGAGTTCCTGGCGGCCCGGCGGGTGCTGATGGCCAAGGCCATCAACTCGTACATGGAATCGCTAATCACAGAATATGCCAAGATGGAGGAGATCACCCTGGAGAGCCTGCTGGCCGCCGGTGAGAGCCAGAGCGTAGAGTTCAAGTCGTCTCTGCGATGGGACCTCCGCCAGGAACAGATCAACAAAACCCTCGAGAAGGTGATCCTGAAGAGCATCGTGGGGCTCATGAACGCGGAGGGCGGCCACCTGATCATCGGTGTTGGCGATGACGGGGAGATACTGGGCATCGAGGATGACCTCAGATCCATGGGCAGTCAGGGCGACGCCGACGGCTACCAGCAGCGGATAATCCAGATGCTCAGCGACGAAGCGGGAGCGCAGTTCGGCAAGCATGTGCAGGTGAGCTTTGAGCAGCGGGAGGGCCGGACTGTCTGCTGGTGTAACGTACGCCCCTCGCCGCAGCCGGTGTATGTGAAGGATGGCGGCCAGAAGCAGTTTTTCGTCCGCGTCGGCAACACGACGCGCCCCTTCGACGCCCAGGAGGCGCATGACTATATAGGGATGCACTGGGAGCACTGACTGCATAACGGATAAGACGGCTGCTCCCTCGTCAACCGGAAAACGCCGCGCCTGGGAGGGCTCGACGCGATGTGATCGGCATAAGCCAATGCCCAAGGGGTTGCGGATTACCCGTCTCTTACCCCCTTGCGCAGTATCCATTACCCCCCCCGCATGAGCTCACTTGTGCCCTGCGAACAACTCCCGTACCTGGGCAGCCAGATCGCGCGCCAGTGGCCCCCGATTCTAGCGCGGTCTAATGCCCCAATCACCAAGCTCATAGCAGCGGCCATTGAGCGACATGCCGGCGATCGCATCAGGGGGGGCGCCTTCGCAGCCGATCCCCGCGCCCTGGCTGATTCTGATCTGGTCCTCGCCGAGGCAGGCGGTTTCCACATCACCCTCGCGGGAGGTAACGACTTCGGCTCTCTGCAACTCCCGGTGCCCCGGACACAGCACTACGCCCAGGTTGTGTCGCACCGGCATCTCGACAGGAGTGAAGCGCAAATGGTGCTGGTTGATCCATTGCCGCGTATCCTTGACTTGACTTGGTGGCGGGTCCCAGCCCTCACTGAGAGAGAAGAACGCGTTCGTGTGGCACATAAAGTGGCCGGCAAGCGTACTGCGGTCACGTTCCAGCAAGAAGCTACGGGCCGCCTCGTCCACCTCAAACCGATTCCAGGAATGGATATTCCACTGCAGGGAGGCCGTGATGTCCGCCGCTGTCACAAGCTCATCAATGACCACGAAGCAGCCATGGGCTTTAAGGTAAGCGACATGCCGGCGACAGCGTTGTGCCAGGATATAGCTGGCGTCTGCATTCCCCAGCATATAGGCGACGTTTTCATCCTCATACGGATTCTGGATTGCGCCCGCCGAGTCCCGAGAATTTATCAACTGCCCGCAGTCCGACAGCGTCACGCAGTTGTGGGACTTGGTATGCCAGTTCCAGTGCACATGATGCGCCGATCCATATCCAGCGTAATAGCCGCTGGGCATTGCCAGCACCTTGCCGGCCACGTGGATGATGAAATCATTGTTATTGGCGTGCGAGTGGCTGAAAGCGCCATAGGGGTCGGAGCGGAAGATGAATGCCACGTCCCTGCCGGGGTCATTGATGTGGGTTCGGATCGCGGCCCAGCCGGCACCCTCAAAAACGCGCAGGAGGCCCTCGGAATCGGGTTGCTGCGGAGAGCTGACTGCAGGCGTCGGAGGCGCGATATAGAGTTGGGCACTCACTTGCGGCATCCGGCGGGATGGTGGGTCCTCGCAGTGTTCGGCTTCGCGGCGAAAGGCTGCCACATAGTCGGCTAGGCCCTGAGCCCCAGTATGCCGTTGGATTATGTCAACGAGATCGGCATTACGCTCCCAGGTGCTTTTCCAGCGCTCGGTATGGTCGCCGAAGCCCATCCACTCGGCATAGGGCGGGAAGCACCACTTGCGCCAGTATCCATGATTTGCCCAGAACGGTCGGCGGTACAGATCAATACCAGTCGCCGTCTTCAGAGCGGTGGCGAACATGGTCATAATTCCGACGTAGGCGAGCCCGTATGATGGCCCCGCGGACCAGGCACCGTCATCAGCAGCCCATATCGGCCAGATGCCACAGAGCACGGGCCGAAGCCAGTCGAGCCACTGCCGGGCCTCCGGGATATGTTCATGGAAGACGAGGCCGATGAGGCCCAGGAACACGATTTCGCGGCCGGCGTGAGAATCAAAGCGCGTCACACCGTACGAGCCCTGGTTGTGCATGTGTTCATAGGTGATCTCGCCGCGTCGCTTGAATTGGGCGATGACCGACTCGCGCTGCTCATCGGTGAATATATCCCAGACCCAGTCGCACACCTTGGTTCCGTCCCATATCACAGCCATGTGGGCCTCGTCGTTGTGGCCGAGGTAGCTGGAACCGTCCGGGTCCCAGCGCGATATGGAGGCCATGCGCTCACAGGCGGCTCGCGCGTATTGCTCCTCTCCGCCGGCCAGCCATGCCAGGGCCAGGATTTCCGCACCTCTCACAAACCGCCGCGAATCCCATAGTATGCCGCCCCAGACCTCGTACCACGCCTCGTAGTCGGCGTGCCGGTCAGGGAGAAAGGGGGGCTCGGCGATCTCGTGTTTCTCATCCAGCAGCTTATCGGCTATTGCCTTGAGTTGCGTCCACTGCTGCGCCCGTATGCCATTCCACGACTGGCGTAGCTCGTCAACATCCTCCGGCCGGAGATAGATTCGGGGGTGAGAGGCAGGCAAGCGCCGCAGCCACTCGCCGGCAGACGGCACCTCCAGTACTACCGCGTCCGGTGTTATCTCGAAGCTGAACACCTCGCCGGCAGCCGCGTCAGCAGACCATCGCCAGTAATACGTCCCTGGCGCAAAAGCCTGCTCAGGCAGGAAAACCGGCTGATCTGCAATGACCTCATCCACGCACAGGTCACTGAATGCGGCATCGCGGGCCACGGTGAGGCGGTAATGATGCATATCGGGCCCAGGCAACCACGCAAACACTGGCGGATTGGTGGGCGGGCGGGTGTTGTCACGTGGCTGTCGCGGGTCCTTGTGAGGATGCGGATGGCGATATTCTTTCATGGGATTTCACCTCTGGCGGCTTTTTTGTCGGTTGCCGCAATATTCTTTGAGAAAAAATGGGAACAAATTGGGCTGGGGATTGTTATTATAGGTACAGCAAGCTCGATTAGAGTGAAACCCAGCTCTCCTCAACGGGGGTTTTTGGATGTCAACCTTGAGGAAGGCAAGCCATCGGCTAGGTAAGTGGTCGGGAACAGCACTTACTCAAGTAGATGGCTCTTTTTTTGCGCCTGGTGTTGTGAGCCGATGCAGTCGTCAAAGCCGGGTATCGGGGAGGCGCAGGATTTCCCAGAGCATCACAGAACTCAGCAGCGCCCCCAGCAACATCCCCAGTACGAACCTCTCCTCCGAACCCACTATCAGTGCCCCGATCAGCGGCACGATCATTGTCGGAAGCACCATCAAGTAGTAGAACCCCAGGAACGGGGTCGTCTTGCGTCCGGGCAGACTTGCGAGCAGGAATGCGTTGATGCTGACCAGCAAGCCCGCCCGGCTGGTGCCTATCAGTATCGCGACAACAACGATCGCCAGCAACTGGTAGTCGTAGTTGACACCCAGCCAGGCGAACGCCACCGTGCGCGGCAGGTATGGGGACACTACGACGAGCAGCGGCACTCCTATCTGCCCCAGTGCATTGACGGCCATCACTTGCCGGTCACCCAGCACCCCACTCAGATGTCCCCATAGGGGATTCGAGATTGTGTATGCCAGCATCTTCACTGCGAGCAGCACACCGACAAGCGCCACCGGCATCTGCAACACCTTGATCGCGAACGGAACCACAAACGGGAAAGCCATACCTGCGCCGGCCGCCCATAGAGCTCTGGCTTTGGTGATGCGCCGGAGTGTCGCATTATCACGCATCAGACGTTGTCCGCGGGCCAGATGAGTACGCATCGGCAGCGTGTGTCTTGCTACTGTATGGGGCTGCTCCTTTATCATACTAAAGAAGAGACCACAGAGAGCTACCGCGAGCGCCCCGGCAGCGAATATCAATATGTAATTAAGCGGATACCCGACCCCGCTGTCGGCACTCAGGATGTCCTTAATCCAGAATCCGACGGCAAATGATGCCAGGCCCCCCAGCATGTACCGCCAGCCGAAGAACCGCCCCATCCAGTCCGGCGGCAGGCCGTCCCTGAAAACCCTCATGAACGGTATCATTCCGTAGGCGCCGCCGGTGGTGGAAGCAAACAGCAGCACGACAACTATCGCGAAGGCCAGTGTCGCATGGTCCGCCGCCAGGAAGTAGAGCGTGGCGCATATTAGCAACATGCACAAAGTACGCAGTCCCTGGGCAAGCCCGTAGTAGGGCCGCAGGAACTGCTTGGTATCCATCTGCCGGCTGAGGAATATCTGCGGCCAGAACCACCCCACATTGATGGCTGAACAGATGATGCCGACCCAGATGACCTTACCGCCGGGAATCACCTCGAGAGCGAAAGCCGGCAGTACCGTCTCAGGGTCCAAGAAGGCGCTGGCCAGAATCACGAACAGGCCGTTGAGCATGCCCAGGTAGAAAGTTCTGAGGTCCAGATGAGCTCTGTTGTTGTTGCGCCAGTTTTCAGCCACGCCTTCACAGTCTTCCTGGCTTGTGGTGGGTATAGGATGTGGTGGCGAAGTGCCGCCGGGTAGGTATTTTCGGACAGTATTCCGCACGATTTTGCAGTTACCTGCCGTGGCGATGAGTAAGGTTGCACGCACGTGACATTTTACCGGTCTTCGCGAACCTCGTGGAGCCGCAGTATCTCCCAGACCATCACTATGCCACAGACTGCGGCGAGGCACATGCCCAGAGCAAATCTGTCGGCAGAACCGATAAGCAGGGCTCCGAGCAGCGGTACCGCGGCCGTCGGAAGCAGCATCAGGTGGAAGACGCCGAGGAATGTCATACGTCGGCGCGTCGGAAGAATCTCTACGAGGAAGGCATTGAAGCCAAGCGGCTGGCCGCTCATTGCCGCGCCGACCGCCATGCATGCGGCAGCGATGACCAGCAGTTGCGGGGTCCATGCGAGGGCCAAAGCATGGAACATAACTGTGTCGGAGAAAAGCGGTGCGGCTATCGTCAACAGCGGCACCAGCAACACCATCGCTGAGGACACGATAAGCTGGCGGCGGTTGCCGTGAGTGTCGCTGATATGACTCCACAAGACGTTTGTGACCGTATAGCTGAGGACTTTCAGCGACAGCAGCAGACCTACGGCGGCAACCGGCATGCCGAGCACCTTGATTGCGAGTGGTATGACGAATGGGAATGAGAGACCAGCCGAGGCACCGTAGAGGGCTCGAGACTTGGCGAGTCGTCGCATGTTGGCATCATCACGGATCATGCGCATGGCTCGCACCAGGTGCATCCGCAGAGGCAGGGCTCGTCGGGCCGGTATCCGGGGTCGCTCGCGAACCGCACTGAAAAACATCGCTGCGATGATCATCAGCGCGGCGCCCATAGCGAACACCAGGGCGTAGTTGCTGGGGAAGGTGCTGGCGCTGTCCGCGCTGAGGGTATCTTTTATCCAGAGGCCCGCGGCGAATGATAGCAGACCGCCGAAGAGATAGCGCAGGCCGAAGAACTTGCCCAGCCAGCGGGCCGGGATGGCGTCGTGAACCACGCTCATGAAGGGTACGAGGCCAAAGCCACCGGCGCTGGCAAGCGCGAAAAGTAGCAGGCTTGCGCTGACGAAAGCCAGTTGGGGTCGGGCGGGTCCCCAGTAATAGACGGCGACGGGTATCAAGGCGGCACACGTACAGCGTACGACCACCGAGGCGAGGTAGGTGGGCATCAGGTGGGTGCGTGTCTCGAGGTAGCGGGCAACGATGATCTGGGGCCAGAACCATCCGGCAGCGAACAATGTCGAGATCATCCCAACCCATACGACATTGCCTGCCATCATTTGGATGGCGAAGGCAGGGAGCAGCATCTCAGGATCTATGCAGGCGCGGGCGGCCATATAGACCGCACCGTTGGACACGCCCAGAATGAATGTCCTGAGGTCGAGTTGATTGCCGTGGCTATGCTGGGAGGTCTGCAGTGTACTCAAGGCCCGTGTCCTCAGTGCTAAGGCTCGATGCCATATAGCCTGCCGGTATGTGTGCCGACCACGATGTAGCCGGATCCCAGAGCTAGGTGGCACGCGCCGTGATATCCGCGCCAGCTACGCCGGACAGAGCCCTGATGGTCCAGTTCGACAACGCGGTCGCCATCCACCAGGCAATAGAGCGCATCGCGGTAGACAATCGGGCCCGCTTGCAGCGAGTCGCCAATGCGTCTGCGGAAGCGGGATGCTCCGGTAGCTGCGTCACAACTGTAGAGCCAACCGTCGCTGTCACAGAAGAACATGGTATCATCGAGGCCGACAGCCGCAGTCCTGATTAGACCTGCGGCCTCGAAGGTGTATATAATGCTCCCCGTCTGCGGGTCGAATACGTACATGCGTCCCTGGTCGGAGCCGATTGCGACGAGCTGACCCACTTGGGCCACCGGTGCGACGAAGGTGGCATCGGCGCGCTTACGCCAGCGCAGGTTGCCTGCGGGTATCTCGATGGCTACTATCGCGCCGTCGAAGCCTGCGGCCACTAGCACGTCGCCACAAAGCGCCGGGCTGGCACAGAACGGCACCTGGGTGTCGGCCAGGAGCTGGTGCCGGCCGGTCTGCGTATCCAACTCATAGACCTTGCCCGCACGGGTGGCGACGTAGGCCAGCGTGCCAGTGACGGCAGGCTCACCTCGTAACAACCCGGTGAGTTCCCGCGACCAACGTCTCTCACCATTGCTGATGTCCAACCCATAGACCTTGCCGTAGTCAGAGCATATCACGGCCGTATCGCCTACTATCGCCGCTGCGTTGAGCAAACGCTGCGAGCAGTAGAACGCGGTCGGCCACGCCTGCGAACCGTCAAGGACACGCAGGCAGTGCACTTGCCCTTCGGAGAAGACCGCTACGATGACATTGCCGCTGACTGCAGGTATGGCGAAATTGTCTTTTGGGCCCTCGTAGGTCCATGCCACGGCGCTTGCGGCCAGCGCTCGCAGGAGAATACCGAC
Organism: uncultured Armatimonadia bacterium; assembly: GCA_964498775.1. GTDB lineage: Bacteria > Armatimonadota > Zipacnadia > Zipacnadales > UBA11051 > UBA11051. The sequence continues at coordinate 5,509 of CAZCJS010000029.1, read as the reverse complement.
GAGCGTGGCGCCGACTATCACGGCTGGTATCAGCGCCAGGAATAGGGCCTGACGCTTGCGCCGCTCTTGCTGCAAGCGTGTTCGGTAGTCCAATCACGTCACCCTGTTTTTTGAGCTACTCGCCGGCACGGGCTTCTGCTATCACCGCGCAATTGTCGGCGATTATAGCACAACCAGGCATCAGAGTAGAATGGTAGCGATGACAGCCGCGTCGGCCCAGTGACAACTACTCACCTTGTCAATTGGCGGGCGTTGTGGTAAAAGGTAGTGTATTCCGGCAGTTTCACGCTGGCATTTGACGAGACGCCATGCCCGAATTCACCACCGACAGATGCCGGTGTGCGCCGTATGCCGGCAGTTGTGTGCGGAGTGCCGAGACTTGCCCTGATGCCGGCCGGAGTCGGTGATTCCGGCGAAAGGATGAACTATGATGTTCCGTGTCCGCGACCTTGTCCGCCCTACAGTCAAGCGCATTACACCGTACTCTCCGGGCAAGAGTTCCGCCGAGGTGTTCGCAGAGCTTGGCATCAGCGATGTCATCAAACTGGCCTCCAATGAGCATCCACTCGGGCCTTCGCCGCTGGCGATCAAGGCGATGCAGGACGCTGCCGCCGAAACGGCGGTATATCCCGACCCGCTGTGTGTCAAGCTGACGCAGGCCCTAGCCGACCACCTGCAGGTGCTGGCTGATAACATCATCGTCGGTCGCGGATCCGATGAGGTCATCCACATGCTCGGTCTCGCGTTCCTCAATCCCGGTGAGGAGATCGTGTTCTCGCAGTACCCGTTCGCGATGTACCCCATCACCGCATATTTGAGCGATTGCGTCGCAGTGCAGGTACCGGCAAAGGGTTTCGACCATGACCTGGACGCGATGGCCGCAGCGGTAACTGACAAGACGAAGCTGATCTTCATCGGCAACCCCTGCAACCCGACCGGCACGATCGTTACGGCGCGGCAGGTCGAGGAGTTTATGAACCGAATGCCCGACCACGTCGTGGTGATTTTCGATGAGGCTTACTTCGAGTATGTTGATGATCCGGCTTTCCCGGACACGCTGACTTACGTGCGCGAGGGTCGCAAGGTAGCGGTCCTGCGTACCTTCAGCAAGGTCTATGCGCTTGCCGGCCTGCGGATTGGTTACGGCGCTTGCTCCAAGTCCGTGGCGGACGCTCTGAAGTTGGTGCGCGAGCCGTTCAATGTCAGCTCGATGGCCCAGGTGGCGGCGCTGGCCAGCCTCAAAGACCGCGAACATGTCCGCCGTTCGGTGCAAATGGTCGCCGAGGGCAAGGCATACCTCTACGAGCAGCTCGATTTGATGGGACTGGAGTACGTGCCCACGCAGGGGAATTTTGTGCTGGTCAACACCGGGCGTGATTCGCGAGCGATCTTCGATGCGCTGATGCGGAGAGGAATAACTGTGCGCACCGGCGACATCTTCGGGCTGCATACGTGGATACGGGTGACCATCGGCACACTTGAGCACAAACAAAGCTTCATCAAGGCGCTAATCGAGGCGCTGAATGAAGTAGCTGAATAGCGACGGGGGCAGCGGCTGGGCAAAGGCTTGCGCGGCAGTGCGTGAGCCGGGGGAAACGACGCCGGAGAGACGCCGACAAGACGCCGACAAGACGCGACGAATGCCCCCGCATGCAGGGCTGTTTCGATGTATGCGCCTGCGGAGTTTCGCATCGTCGCGTCATTGGTACCTCCTACAGAAAGTCCATCACACAATAATAGAACCCGAGGCACCCGCTGGAGAACGGTGATGCCTCGTAAGACACGAAGGTACGCGATATGATCATCGTAATGAGCAGCAAGGCAACAGACACAGATGTCCAACGGGTAGTGGATGCGCTGGAGAACAGGGGCTACGGCCATCACATCTCACGCGGCGTTGAGCGCACACTCATCGGTGCTATAGGCACTCCTGACGGCGAGAAACGGTCGGCGTCACAACAACTTATGGCACTGCTCAACGTTGAGCGGGTGGTGCCGATTCTGCGGCCCTACAAGCTGGTAAGTCGGGAATATCGGGAAGAGACGAGCATCGTGTATATCGGGGACGCTGCGTTCGGGCGTGGCCAGTTTGGGGTCATCGCCGGCCCGTGCACTGTGGAGAGCGAGCAGCAGACGCTGGAGGCTGCACGAGCAGTCAAGGCGGCCGGGGCTACGTGCCTGCGCGGCGGGGCCTTCAAGCCGCGCACATCGCCCTATGACTTCCAGGGCCTGGGCGAGGAGGGGCTCAAGATTCTGGCTGCGGCGGGGGCCGAGACCGGTCTGCCGATAGTCACTGAGGCCCGTGATGTCAGCCATATTGACCTGGTTGCCGAGTACGCCGACGCCATCCAAATCGGCGCACGCAATATGCAGAACTACGACCTGCTCCTGAGCGCCGGCAGGAGCGGAAAGCCGGTAGTACTCAAACGGGGCCTGTCGGCGACGGTAGAGGAATGGCTGAAGGCGGCGGAGTACGTGGCCTCGGAGGGGAATTTTGATGTCATCCTCTGCGAGCGGGGCCTGCGCACCTTTGAAACGATCACTCGCTTCACACTCGACCTCGCTGGGATGGCCGCCGCTAAGCAGGAGACTCACCTCCCCATCATCGTTGATCCAAGTCACTCGACGGGGCACCATTCACTGGTTGCCCCGATGACACTTGCGGCGATGGCGGCGGGGGCCGACGGCGTGATGATCGAAGTGCATCCTCACCCCGACCGCGCGCTCTGCGATAGTGCGCAACAGCTTACGACGCGGAATTTCCAGCGCCTCATGGACAGAATGCGGAAGTTGAGCTCGGCACTCGACGTGCAATTGGGGGACTCCGACCACAAGGAGTAACTATACCCGTGCTCTACAAGCAAGTAGCGATTATCGGGATTGGGCAGATCGGGGCCAGCTTTGCATTGGCCGGCAAGGCGGCGGGCTTACTCGGCCATGTTGTCGGCGTCGCGCGCTCACCGGAGACGCTGGCCACTGCCGTTGATATCGGCGCTGCGGATGCGACAACGCCGGATGCGACGGAAGCGGTGAGGGGTGCCGACCTGGTGTATCTGGCGGTGCCTGTCGGCGCGATGAGGCCGGTAATGGCACAGATCGCCCCACATGTGGCAGCGGAGTGCCTGGTGACAGACGCCGGCAGTACGAAGTCGCGGATTTGTGAGTGGGCGCGGCATATGTTAGGAGATGAAGTGGCGTTCATCGGCGGCCACCCGATGGCCGGCAGTGAGAAGCATGGCCCTGCCAGCGCCTCGGCCGACCTCTTTGCGGGCAGCACCTACCTGCTGTGCCCGGGCCAGGCCGGCGAGGCACACCTGACCCGGCTGAAGCAACTTGTATGCGGCATTGGTGGGCGCCCGCTGGTGGTAGAGCCACAACGCCATGACCAGATACTCGCCCTGTCGAGTCACCTGGCGCACATTTCCTCCTCGGCTCTGTGTCTGGCCATCAGCGCGGCAGACCCCGAAGAGGTCGTCAGGTTCGCGGCCGGTGGGTTGCGTGATACGACGAGGATTGCAGCCTCGAATGTCGAGATGTGGCGAGACATACTTGCCGAGAATGCCGAGCACATCTTGCCGGCCGCCAGGCAGTTGCAGGATGCCACGGGCGACTTCATCACCGCCATCGAGAACGAGAACTGGGATAGGGTAGCCCGGCTGCTGGCAGCAGCGAAAGACTTTCGCGACCGAATGTATCCCGACACCGAGACCAACTGAACCGGTATCGGCGTCGGCCGGAGGGGAAACGCCACGGGTAACAGGAAGCTAACGATAGCGATAGACGGCCCGGCCGGCGCGGGCAAGAGCAGCGTGGCTCGCGGTGTTGCCGACCGGCTGGGATACGTCTATGTTGATACCGGGGCGATCTACCGAGCAGTGGCATATTTGGCGATGGCGGCAGGCCTGCGGATTGAACAGGACGGCGAGGCAATCGGCGCGCTGGCCGGTCGGATCAGCGTCGAGTTTCGTCGCGTGGAAGGTGCGCAGCACATCTTCATTAACGGGATTGATTTGGAAGAGAAGGTGCGGCTGCCGGAGGTCAGTGCCATGTCGTCGCCGGTATCGGCGCTGCCGAAGGTAAGGGAGAGCCTGCTGAGTGTGCAGCGGGAATTGGCCAGACACGCCGGCTGCGTGGTCGAGGGTCGCGACATCGGCACGGTTGTCCTGCCGGACGCCGACGTGAAAATATTCCTGACGGCATCGCCCGAGGAACGGGCCCGGCGACGGCTCCTGCAACTCCGAAAGAAGCACCCGGATATTACCTTCGAGCAGGTCCTCGGCGAGCAGATCGAGCGCGATCGGCGTGACAGCTCCCGCGATCTGGCACCGCTGCGCAAAGCTGATGATGCCCTCGAGATAGTCTCCGACGGGATGGAGCTTGCCCAGGTGATCGAGCAAGTCTGTCGCATCGCCGAGGAAGAGGAAGCTGAGACAAGTGCGTAAGGAACCCGAGCCGCTAAGAAGCTGGACCTGGCCGCACCAGCGGTTGACGTGCCGGGGCACGTCGAGTTTGATGCGCCTGTGTGGGGGCTATGATGTCTATGGGGTGGAGAACGTGCCCAAGGAGGGGGCTCTTATCGCTGCGAATCACATCTCCTACGTAGATCCGCCGGTGGTGGCTGCTGCGTTGCCACGGCGGACCTACTTCGTTGCCAAGCGTGAGCTGTTCGAGATTCCGCTCTTTGGCTGGTTCATCAGAAAGAACTACGCCTTTCCAGTCGAGCGGAGTAGTGCCGACCGAACGGCGATGCGCCATGCAGTGCGACTACTCCAGGCGGGCGAGCTAGTGACGATGTTTCCGGGCGGCGAACGCAGTCCCGACGGTTCGGTTCAGGAGGGCCTTCCGGGAGTGGCCTTCATTGCGCAACTGGCAGGCGTTGGCATCATCCCTTGCGCACTCAAGGGCACTGAACAGGTACTGCCCCGCAGAGCCTGGTACCTGCACCGAGGCAAGGTGGCCGTCAGGTTCGGCGAGCCAATCTATGTGGGAAGCCCTGAGCCTGGAACGGGAAGAAAGGCGACAGTGCTGTCCGCGACCGAAACCGTAATGCACCGCATCGCCGAAATGCGGGACGAACTCTACGAAATGGATGGCGAGACGCCACCGGACAAGCGCATACCCACTGCCACATCCATCTGAGAGATGGGGACTGAGCGCGCCCCGAAAACCTAAGCAGGAGGTATTCAGATGCTGAAAGCAATTGCAGAGCGTTACAGTTGTCGGTCGTACAGCGCCGAGCCGGTCAGCGAAGAGGAGGTCAACGAGATAGTTGCGGCGGGGATGCGGGCCCCTTCGGGAATGAATGTGCGGCCCTGGCACATCATAGTCGTGCGCGATGCGGGGCTGCGCCAGAAGCTCGCCGAGACTCACGAGTGGTCGTATTTTTGCGCCGAATCGCCGGTGGTATTCGCCGTATGTGGCGATGCCGAGGCGTCTGCTCACTGGTGGCCTGAGGACTGCGCGGCGGTGACGGAGAACATCCTGCTGCAGGCGGCGGACTTCGGGCTCG